>CADECO010000585.1:0-3159 GCA_902825905.1 uncultured beta proteobacterium | reverse complement strand
CGCTCGAGATCCGCCGGATCGGTCGGACGGCCAATCGCTCGCTCCAGTGCGCGCTGATTGGCGCGTGAGTACTGCGCCGACATCCAGCTGAAGATCCGCGCCAGCAGTCCGCCGACGGCTTCGCTGCGCAAACGCCGCGCTTCACGCTCGATCCGCGCGAGCTCGTCCACCGTGGGCAGCGGCGTTGATGCCCGTTCCGCGGCGGTGGTTTCGACCGGATGACTCATGCCGGGTCGGATGTAGCTGTCGCCTTCGTACATGGGGATGCGCGATGACATGGGGTGCTCCTTACGTTCGGCGGCACGCGAAATTGCTGCGCCGCACACGAACCAATATCGGCCTGCCCCTCCACTAATTCAATTCGTCATTTCAGATACTTAGCATCAGAACTTTCGATGGCGGGAAATTGTCATATTGCAATGCAACAAAAGCCGCCAAACTGCAGCTTCGAGAGGATCGGACGCCATGGAGCTGTACCAACTCAGGGCTTTTTCGGCGATTGCCGACACCGGGCAGCTCACCCGCGCCGCCGATCGCCTGCATGTGAGCCAGCCCGCGTTGAGCGCTCAGATCAAGGCGCTCGAAGCCGAACTCGGGCAGGTCCTGTTCGAGCGCAAGTCGAACGGCATGCGGCTGACCCGGATGGGGCAGGAGCTATTACCACTTGCGCATCAGGTGATTGCCGCCGCCCATGCATTGAAACGCGCAGCGCAGGCCCATCGCAGCGATGTCGCCGGCCGCGTGCGCATCGGCACGGTGAGCGACCCGCAGTTCATCCGCCTCGGCGAATTTCTCGGCCGCGCGCTGGAGCGCTATCCGCTGATCGAGATCGACGTGCGCAACGAGTCCACCGGCGCCGCCTTCGAAGAGGTGCGAGCGGGCGATCTGGATGCGAGCTTCTTCTTCGGTGAGATCGACGATCCGGCCATCACCGGGACGCGCCTGGGTGAGATGGCCTATCGCATCGCCGCGCCCGCGGAGTGGGCTGAACAGCTGCGCAACAGCAGCTGGGAGCACGCGGCCGAGATGCCCTGGATCATCGCCCCGGAGAACAGCACGCACCACCGGCTCGCGCACGCGGTCCTCGATAAACACGGCGTCGCGCCCACGAAAGTCGTCGGCGCCGACAACGAAGGCGTGATCCTGAACCTGATCGAATCGGGCGTGGGCCTGTCGCTGGTGCGCGAAGATCTCGCTTTCGAGCGCGAACGCGAAGGCGCGATCTTCGTGTGGCCGCAGGCGCGGCTGCTCACCGCGCTGTGGTTCATTCATCGCACCGACCGCAGCAACGATCCTCTGCTGCGCGCCCTGCTCGATGTGCTGGCGCAAACTTGGTCGAACGAACCGGGCGCGCCAAGCGATACCCCTGCATCGGGCCGACGCATCCGCCGCCGCGCGCACGTTCACGCCGCGACGGGCGCGCCATCACGTCCCCGCGTCGACGAAGCACCAAAATTCGGCGTCTTGAAACAAGGACCGGCCGAACGCTCGTGACAGTGCGCATCACCTGTCGCGGTGATGCGGCGCGCGACGATCAGCCGCCGATCCTGACCCCGTGCTGCGCGGCAACCTTGATCGCCGCCTCCATGTCGCAGGGCACCGCCGGGGCGACCTTCGCCATGTCGTGGAAGAACTCGCTCGCGCCGCGCCGATCGGTGATGACGAGCATGCGCGCGCCCTCGGATCTGACCCGAAACGAGTGCACCGCGCCGCCCTCGCATTGCACGTAAGCGCCCGGCCCGGCGGTAACGGCCTGATCACCCATGCATACGTCCACCTCGCCCTCGAGCACGAAGTAGGCCTCGCCCCAAGCGTGGCAGTGCGGCGGTGGCCCGCTGTCGCGCGGTCCGCTGACCTCGAACACCTCGTACCGCTCGTTGGTCTGATTGCTGGTGGCGAGCACCCGCACCTGATCGGTCAGGATCGACAGGCTGGTGCCTTCACCTGCATTGATGACGTGCGACGTGTACGGCATGACCATCTCCTTTCGTGGTGATGGCTGCTATACGCAAGCGACGTCGGGTTGGATCATTCAGAATCGGTGCATGAACGCTGCCCCGCACTTCGCCAGCGCCACTGAACTGGCGCGACGCATCGCCACCGGTCAGTCCTCTTCGGTCGAACTGGTGGAACAGTTCATCGCGCGCATCGAGTGCCACGACGCCGCGATCAACGCAGTGGTCGTGCGACGGTTCGAGCAGGCGCTACAGCGTGCGGCCGAGGCCGATCGCGCGCGTTCCGCCGGCACGAGCTGGGGACCGCTGCATGGCGTACCGGTCACGATCAAGGAATGCTTCGACCTGATCGGCACGCCCTCCACCTTCGGGCATCCCGACCGCCGCGATCATGCGCCTGCGCGCAACGCCACCGCCGTCGAGCGGCTACTGGGCGCGGGCGCGATCGTGCTGGGCAAGACCAACGTCCCAAAGGACCTCTCCGACTGGCAAAGCCACAACGCTCTCTACGGCGTGACGAAGAATCCGTGGGACGCGGCGCGCACACCGGGTGGTTCATCAGGCGGAGCCAGCGCGGCGCTGGCGGCAGGATTGACTGCGCTGGAGCTCGGAAGCGACGTCGGTGGTTCGATCCGCATGCCAGCGCACTGTTGCGGTGTGTATGGCCACAAGCCGACTTACGGCCTTGTCCCGCTCACCGGCCACTCGATGACACCGCATGCCAATCCCGGCGATATCCAAGTCGCCGGCCCGCTGGCGCGCTCGGCGCAGGATCTGGCGCTTGCGCTGGACCTACTCGCGGGACCCGACGGATCGCAGGCGCGTGCCTGGTCGTTGCAGTTGCCCGCGCCGAAATACACGGGCGTGCGCGGTCTGCGCATTGGCGTGATCACCACCGATGCGCAGTTTCCGGTGGATCGCGACACGCAGAGCGCGGCACGCAGCATCGCCGATACCCTGGCGCGCGAAGGTGCGGTGATCACGATCGATCCATCGCTGCCGATTGCGAGTCGCGACTACTTCGAGCTGTACGTCACGTTGCTGCGCGGTGCGACATCAGGACGGCGCTCGCTCGAGGAGATCGCCGCGTTCGCTGCCAAAGCCGCCGCTACCGATCCTGCGGACCGGCGCTATGAGGCGAGCATGCTTCGCGGTCTGGCGCAGAACCACCGCGAATGGCTCGGGCCCGACGATGCACGGGAGC
>CADECO010000584.1:0-3178 GCA_902825905.1 uncultured beta proteobacterium | reverse complement strand
AAAAACAGCCCCACCAGGATCAGGCACATCGATGAGCCGAACGGATCCTCGACGATGCTGCCCAGCCCCTTCTCGTAGAACTTCGCGGGAATGCCGAGCACCGTCTCGGAGCCGAACCAGGTCGCAAACACCGTCGCTGCAACCACGTAGAACGGCAGCGAGCGCCCCGCCACCACGTAGTCCTTGGCGGTATGTACCTTCGACGCGGCCCACAAACCGATGGCGATGGACACGAGCAGATACAGGATCACGAAAGTGGCGAGCATGATGATCGAGCGGATCCCCGAGTTGACTGGGTGGGCCGTATCGGCGCGGCGGGGCGAATATAGAGGAATCCGATTGCCCTCGACAAACCCCCACGGCCCTGGCTGAACGCACGACTCGGTGCATGATCGTGCACATCGGCATTGCGAAACGCGATATGCGATGTATTGCGCATCGCAGAATCGATCAGTAAGATCGCAGCGCTTTCCGAAGGGGAGTAGCTTTTCGCAGCAGGGTCGTCATGTCGAGCTTCGCGCTCCGGCCCTGCTGGCAGCCCTCTGGAACCAACCGATCGACAGCGTTGATTCCGGCACTGCAAGCGAGACCTTTGCCAGATCGGCACGGGTCCATCCATGCGGGCGGCCTTTGCCGAGTCAGGTGAAGGCCGCTTTTGTTTTGTGGGCTGCCCGCAGATACTCGCTGGAGGACGCGCAATGAAACATCCTGAACTGCGGCGGTACATCCGTCACGGCACCCTGGTGCAGCTGTCGGTGTTCGAGACCATCGTTCGCGTGGGCAGCTATACGCGCGCTGCGCAAGCGCTGCACATGGCGCAACCGACCGTGTCGATGCACATGAAGAAGCTGGCCGAGTCGATCGGCCTGCCGCTGCTCGAACAGGTCGGCCGCAGCATTCGCCTGACCGAGCCCGGCCGCGAGTTGCACGCGGCGTGCCTCGATATCTTCGAGAAGATCCTCGACGTCGAGGCGCGGCTGGCGAAAATGCGCACCAGCACCGATTCACGCATCCGGCTCGCCGTCAGCACGACCGGCAAGTACTTCGCGCCCCGTCTGCTCGCCCGGTTCTGGGAAGACCACCCCGGCGTCGAAGTCGCCCTGTCGCTCATGAACCGGCAGCAACTGCTGCATCGGATCGAATCGGACCTGGATGATTTCTACATCCTGTCCAACCCGCCCGAAGACATCGAACTGCAATTGCATCCGGTGCTGCCCAACCGGTTACACGTCTACGCGAGCGAATCGCACCCGCTCGCCAAACGTCGCAACCTCAGCCTCCGCGATCTGGCCAACGAGCAATTCCTGCTGCGCGAATCCGGCTCGGGCACACGCATGGCGGCCGACCTGCTGTTCGAGCGGCACAAGCTCAAACCGCGTGTGCGCATGGAGTTGGGATCCAACGAAGCGATCAAGCAGGCCATGCTCACCGGCCTGGGCATCGCGATCCTGTCGCACAACGCCATGACCACCGAGACGCGCAAGGGCCACATCGTCGCCCTCGATGTCACCGGATTTCCGGTGGAACGGCAGTGGTATCTCGGCTACCGCAAGGACCGCGAACTTTCCGCGGGGGCCGCCCGGTTTCTCGCGCACGCCACCAACCCCGAAGTCCTGCGCGAGCTGGCCGAGGCCGACGCGCCCTAGAAAAGCGGCGCGCGCCTACACCAACTTCACGTTGCGCAGCGGCAGGCTGCGCACCGGCCTGCCGGTAGCAGCGTGAATCGCATTCATCACCGCCGGCGCGACCACGCAGATGGTGGGCTCGCCCACACCACCCCAGAAATCGAAGGTCGGCACGATCACGGTCTCGACCTTCGGCATCTCCGCCAGCCGCAGCATCGGGTAATCGTGGAAGTTCAGTTCGGCGACGCGGCCCTTGTCGATGCTGATCTGGCCGTACAGCGTCGCGCTCAGCCCGTACGCGACCGAGCCCTCCACCTGTGCCGCGATCTGCTCGGTATTCACCGCATGCCCGCAGTTGAGCGCAAGCACCATGCGGTGCACCTTCAGTTCACCGCCGGCGCCGACCGACACCTCGGCGACCGCCGCCGAGTAGCTGGCGTAACCCATGAACTGTGCGATGCCCCGATGTACCCCCGCCGGCAGCGGCGTACCCCAACCGGCCTTGTCCGCCGCGGCGTTCAGCACCGCCAGATGCTTGGGATGCTCCTGCATCAATGCGCGCCGGAACGCGAGCGGGTCAGCGTTGGCCGCGCGCGCCAACTCGTCGATGAAACACTCCATGTACACGCCGTTCTGATTGGTGTTGACGCCGCGCCACGGCCCGACCGGCACATGCGAGTTGCGCATGGCGTACTCGACCAGCAGATTGGGCACGGTGTAGCCGAGCTGCGCATCGCCTGGCTGCTTCCACCAGCCCTGCAGCTGACGCTCGTCGTTCCCGCCTTTCGCCGCAGGCGGATTGAGGTGAGCGTTGATCGACTGTCCTGACAAGCGCACATGCAGGCCAACGAGCTTGCCGCTTTCGTCCAGGCCGCCGGTGAGCTTGCACTGCGAGATCGGGCGATAGAAGTCGTGCGCCTGATCCTCCTCGCGGCTCCAGATCATCTTCACCGGCGTACCGGGAAATTGCTTGGCGATCGCCACCGCCTGCCGGGTGTAGTCCTGGGTGCCGCCGCGACGGCCGAATCCGCCGCCGAGATCGAGCGCGTACACCTCGCCTTGCGCAAGTGTGAGCCCAGCCTCCTCGGTTGCGGCAGCCAGCGACGCCTCCGCGTTCTGCGTGGGCAGCCATACCTCCACCTTGTCGGCGCTGACACGCGCCGTGCAGTTCGCCGGCTCCATGGTGGCGTGCGACAGGAATGGCGTGCTGTACACCGCTTCGACCTTCTTTGCGGCCGCTTCGATCGCTTTGCGGGCGTCACCTTCGTTGCGGCCGGCGTAGGCTTCTGCGGCGTTGAGGCCTTCCTGCAAGCGCCCGGCGATGGTGGCGCTCGATTGCTTGGCGCCCTCGCCTTCGTCCCACACGATCGGCAGCGCATCGAGCGCCTTCTTCGCGTGCCACCAGGTATCGGCCACGACAGCGACTGCCGCGTCGTTCACGCGCACCGCCCGACGCACGCCAGGCATGGCGGCGACCTTGGCGTCATCGAAGCTCACCAGCTTGCCGCCGAACAACGGACACCCTTTGACCGCGACATGCAACCTCCCCGGGC
>CADECO010000583.1:0-3189 GCA_902825905.1 uncultured beta proteobacterium | reverse complement strand
TGCTGCATCTGGCGGCGATGCGCGGCGGGGCCGATCCGTGGGCGCGCGGATTCATGCTCGCCCACTTCGGCATGTTCATCCTCTGGCAGCCGTTCCTCCAGGGCAATCTGCGCCTCGGATTCAGCGCTGCGGCAGCGATCTTCGGCGCGGCGGCGCTCATCCTGCTGGGACTGAACTGGTGGTTGCTGGCGCTGTGGGTGGCCATGCTCGCGGGCATCGTCGGCGGCAAAGTGTTCGTGTTTCAGCAGCGCTGGATCCGCACGTTCTACCTGCTGGTCTTGGCCTATCTGGTCGCCCTGTTGCTGCTCTGGATCGTGCCGCGCGGGCTGTCGAGCACGTTTCTGGAGCCGATTCTGCAGCCGATGGCGATGTGGGGGCTGCCGGCGCTGTTTGTGGTGATGCTCGCCTTGCGGATCGAATCGTCCGAGGCCGAACCGCAAATCGTCGACCTGTTCTATTCGATGTTGATCTTCTTGCTGCTCGTCGGACTGGTGCTGGGCAGCTTCGCGTTCATGACGATCGGCCAGATCAATTACGGTCTGTCGGTAAGCTATTCGGTGCTCACGCTCGGGGCCATGCTCATGGCGCTTGGGCTGCTCTGGAATCCGCGTGCAGGGTTCGCTGGCTTGTCGGTCTTCTTCTCCCGCTACCTCTTGTCGGTAGGTCTGCCGCTCGAGCAGTGGCTGCATTTCCTGGCTGAGCTGTCGCGATCGGAAAATCAGCCGCAACAGTTTCTGCGCAAAGCCGCACAGGGTTTGTCGAAGCTGCAATGGGTATCCGGTGGGGTGTGGCACACGCCAGATGAGTCCGGCGAGTTCGGCCAGAAGACGGAGCACTCCATCGATTTCCGATCCGCGGATTTCGAACTGCGGATCTTCAGCCGCTGGCGGCCCAGTCCCGCGCTGGCCTGGCATTTCAACGTGCTCGGGCATCTGCTGGCGCAGTTCTACATCGCGAAACAACGCGAAGTGAAATTGCGCGAGCAGTCGTACGTCCAGGCAGTGCACGAAACCGGCGCCCGACTCACGCACGACGTCAAGAATCTTCTCCAGTCGCTGAACGTGTTGTGCTCAGCTGCCGAGCAGGAGAATTCCGACAGTGCCGCGTTCCATGCCATGGTGCGCCGACACTTGCCCGCCGTCACGCAGCGGCTGCAGCGCACGATGGAGAAACTGCAACGGCCAACGCTCGAGACCGGACGCTTCATGCGCCCCGATGTCTGGTGGGAGCAGGTGCAGCGAACGTTCCAGCATCCGGCTGTGCGTTTCGAAGCGAACATCGAGTCCACGACAGCACTGCTTCCGCGCGACCTGTTCGAAAGCGCCGCGGACAATTTGATCAACAACGCGCTCGAGAAGCGACGGATCGATTCCAGCGTGCAGGTCGTGGTGCGACTGGAGTGCGGCTCGACGATGCGATTCAGCGTGACCGACACCGGCAAGCCGGTCCGTCCTGAGATCGCTCGGGGCCTGTTCCTTGGGCCGGTGCCGTCGGACACCGGCTACGGGATTGCGCTGTACCAGATCTATCGGCAGGCAGAGGCGCACGGCTTCGGCCTGCAGCTCACCGCCAACGAACCGGGAAACGTCTGTTTCGAGCTCGCGCCGCGCGACGGATAGCGGTTCGAAGCGTTTCCCGGGGGTAGCCAGTGCGGATCATGGTGGCGTGGGTGCGGCGCCCGCGCGCAGGACTTTCTCGCCCTGGATCTGCGTTGCTCGCTTGAGCTCTACGCTGCCGCTTGAGTTTTCTTGTCCATGGGGCCTGGATCGCGCAGCCGGTAGATCACCGTGTCGCCCTTGCCTTTCAGATAGACCGTCTGTGGCGGATCGAAATCGAATCGCTCGCGCAATCGTCGATAGGTGGTCAGATCGACCTGAATGTTGCCCGGCCCGCCCTCCGCGGTAATGCGACTGGCGATGTTCACCGTGTCGCCCCACAAGTCGTAGATGAATTTCTTCTTACCCACGACGCCGGCCACGACCGGGCCGGTGCCGATGCCCATGCGCAACTGGAGCTGGCGACCGTCCACGGTCAGATTCTTCGCTGCGAAATCGCGCATCTCGATCGCCATGCCGGCGATTGACTCGGTGTAGTTGCGTTCAGGGTCGTCGTTCAACCCGCCCGCGACCATGTAGGCGTCGCCAATCGTCTTGATCTTCTCCAGGCCGTGCTTCTCGGCGAGCGCATCGAACGTCGAGAACACGCGATTGAGCATGGCGAAGATCTGTTGGGGCGACATGCCTTCGGCGATCGTCGTGAAGTTCACGATGTCGGCGAACATGACCGTCACATCGGCAAACCCATCGGCGATCGTGCCTTGATCCTGTTTTAGCCGTTCAGCGACGGCGCCGGGCAGGATGTTCAGCAGCAGTCGCTCGGACCGTTCCTGTTCGGTTTGCAGGTCCTTGTGGGCCCGCTCCAGCGCCCCTTTCGTCCGTTGCGTCTCGGTCGCGGAGTAGCGCAGCATGAAGTACACGATCGAGCCCATCAGCGCGAAGTTCAGGCCGAAGAACACGACGCTCGCCTGCGGCGGGATCACCGGACCCTTGGTGATGGCGTTCGCGAGGTGATAGTCGAACACCGACGACATCGCGATCATCACGATGTAGGCGATGAACCAGGGGATGGAATCGCGCGGACCGCACAACAGGATCGCGCTGATCGGCGCGAGCAGACCCCATAGCACCACGCCGCTCGCCGAGATGAAGTTGCCGAGCGACCACTGCAGCACGAACGGGAAGAACAGAAACAGCGCGAGCTGCAACGCGCGAAACACTTCGAAATTCAGCGTGACCAGGTAGACGAGCAGTACCAGCACAGTGGCCACCTGGTACCAGAACGTGATCGTGGTCGAGATCTGCAGACCCATGAACCAGTAGAGCGCGAGCCACATGACCGGCACGATGGTCATGAGCCCCATCGCGAACATCAGGAGCTGTTTCTTCAATCGCAAGTCCGGCGAATCGCCCGGTTGGGCGCCCGCCGTTCTCAAACGATTCACGTACTCGGATAACGCTGCCATGCCTGCGATTTCTCGGGCGGTACGGATGCAAGCGGCCCGAATGGAATGTGTAGGGTCTGGGTCGCCTGCGCGGCGACCCTGCGATCCGCCAGGGAATTATCCGTCAAGATCTCGACGTTGCCGGGAACTACTTCACGCGCCAAGCCCGAAAAATCTCACACTCCAGC
>CADECO010000582.1:0-3204 GCA_902825905.1 uncultured beta proteobacterium | reverse complement strand
GTTGCCGTTGCAGGCCCTGTGAGCACCACGCCCAGTGGATCGACCGGCGGAACCACCACAGGCGGAACAACCACAGGCGGAACCACGACCGGTGGAACCACGACCGGTGGAACCACGACCGGTGGAACCACGACCGGCGGCACCTCTGGATCCACGACGGGCTCGACCGGAAGCGGTGGTACCACGACGCAGCCCGTGGCCGGTCTCAATCCGGGAACGCCCGCAACCATCACCGGTGGCACGTTCAAGCCTTCGTACGCATTACCTGCCGCAGGCTCGGCAGTGCACATCGGTACCAACACGGTGCTCGACGTGCGTCCGACTGAGTTGTCCGCCGGAGCCTGGAACTACGTGGTGTTCGGATGCTTCGGTGGTGGCACGTTCGTGCGCGACTTCTCCGCCGGCGGCGCTTACGTCTCAGCCGGTACCGGTGGACACACCTGTCCGACGAATGTCGGCGCCGCGGTGTTCGATTTCGCCGACGCGAAGTGGAAGCGGATCGACAACGCCAATGGCATTCCGTACCAGCATCCCGACTACAACATCTCGGCCACGAACGGCGCGCCTTACTACGAGTTGACGGCCGCGACTGCAGGACAGATCCCTGCGCCTGCGCACACCTATCGCACGGCGGTGGAACTGCCGAGCCGGCTGGGCGGAGGTTCGCGCGGCAGTCTGCTGCTCGTGACGCGCACCGCGATCGCGCAGGAATCCAAGGTCTCGGGTGCGGTGCATCGATTCGATCTGTCCACCGGACTTTGGACCCGGCACATCAATGCAGTGGCGCCGGAACCGCAGCTCTACGAGGGCACCTCGATCTTCGATGCGACGGAGGACAAGTACTGGATGACGCCCGACTGGCTGTACAGCATCAGCAAAGTCAGTTATCTGGATGGGCGCGACTGGACCTTCAAGCAGACCGCGGCGTTCGAGCCGAGCTTCACGATCGCCAAAGAGGCGGCGTACGGCGCATCGTTCATGGACGAATCGCGGCGGTTGATCATCTACCACCGCGGCTCGCGCATGGTTGCGCTCGATCTGAAGAATCCGGCGGCGGGCTGGAAGGAACTCAAGCTGTCGCAACCGGCACCTTCGGCCGGCAATCGCTGGGTGTTCTATCCGCCTGATGGATCGTTCTACTACCGGCACCAGGATGAAGTCGGGCAGACGTTGTATCGGCTCATCCCGCCGACCACGACCGATGCGATCAATGGCACCTGGAATCTGACCGCGGTCAGCATCAAGGGCGCCGCGTTGCCGAAGTTCTCGGGCGACCCTGGCATGCGTCACTACGGCACGCTCGTCTATGTGCCGGCGCTGCAGATGCTTGCGTGGATCCCGGGCGGGGCCAATCCGGTGGCGCTGATCCGGCCGTCCTGATCATCGGGCGATTGCAATCGAAACGCCGGCGCGGCAACCTCGCGCCGCGTCAAGCACCGAGAGCCACCGCAAGGTGGCTCTTTTCGCTTCCCGATCGGAATTTCGAATCGCTTGACCGCGTAACCGTCCCGACGTAGCGTCCGCGGGCATAAGAACAAGGGCGGATCTTTTCGAATCTGGAACGAGAAGGGGGCGCGGCATGGAGCCGCTGACCATCGGGTACATCGGTTGCGCTGCGTTTGTTGCGCTCATCTGCCTGCGAGCGCCCGTCGCGTATGCCATGGCGATTGTCGGCGTGCTCGGCCTCTTCTCGGTCTACGACGCTGCCGCAGTCTTCAAGTTCGTCCCGACCGAGATGTTCACGCACACCTCGAGCTTCACGCTCGCGGCGCTGCCATTGTTCCTGCTGATGGGCTATCTCGCGTTCTACGCTGACCTCGCGAGTGACGCCTACGAGGCGGCCAAGGCCTGGTTCGGCAGAGTGCCTGGCGGGCTCGCGGTGGGCACCGTCTACGGTTGCGCGATCTTTGGCGCGTGCTCAGGGTCGAGCCTGGCCACGTGTGCGGTGTTCTCCAGAATCTCGGTTCCCGAGATGATCCGCGCGGGCTACAACCGCAAGCTGTCGCTCGGCGTGGTCGCCGCCGGCGGTGGGCTCGACGTGTTGATCCCGCCGAGCATCGTCATGGTCATCTACGGCGTCATGACCGAGACCTCGATCGGCAAGCTGCTCATCGCGGGCATCCTGCCCGGCATCTTTTATGCCTGCGTGTTCGCGGTGGCGATAGTGGTTGCATGCTGGCTCAAGCCGGAGCTCGCTCCGCGGATCGCGAACGTCGACACGTCCTGGCGGGCGAAGTGGATCGCGGTGAGGAACCTCTGGGCGGTGATGGCGCTCTTCGTCCTCGTGCTCGGCGCGATCTACGCCGGATGGGCCACGCCCGACGAGGCGGCGGCGGTTGGCGTGGTCGGCGCACTCGCGCTGCTCGTCCAGCGGCGCCGCTTTTCCTGGGCGACCGTGAAGGGCGCGACGATCGATAGTGCCAAGGCAAGCGCGATGATTTTCCTTTTGCTTGGCGCGGCCGCCATCTTCGCGAAGTTTCTCGCCGTCACCGGCGTCATTGCCACCATGACGAAGGCAGTCATGGACCTCGGGATGCCGTTTTGGGCGCTCATCCTGGCCCTCACGCTTCTGTACCTCGTCCTCGGCTGCTTCCTCGATGCGATATCGATGATGATCCTCACCATGCCGCTCGTTGCGCCGCTCATTACCGCGCACGGTCAGAGCCTGATCTGGTTTGGTGTGTTCATCACGATGATGGCCGCGATCGGCGCGGTGACCCCGCCGCTTGGACTGAACTGCTTCGTGATGAAGGGGGCGCTCGGCGACGAGGTCGAGCTGAACGAAATCTTTCTGGGTGCTGCGCCGTTTGTGGTGCTCATGCTCGCGATCGCATTGGTCATCGCTGCGTTCCCGGAGCTTTCCCTGTGGCTACCCAACTACATGGCGGGGAAGTAGTGATGGAACGGTTCATCATGTCCTACGAGCGCGTCTACCGGCGGATCGCTACGTATCTCGTGTTCATACCGCTGCTTGCCATGACGGTGATCGAGTTTCTGAACGCGATCGGGCGCAAGCTGTTCATCCCGTTCCCGACGACCATCGAGTCCGTCGAGAGCCTGCTGGTGGTGTCGGTCTATTTCGGCGTTGCGCTTGTGGCGTTGGAAGGTGGGCATGTCAACGTCACGGTGTTCACCGATCGGGCACCGCCGTGGGTGCGCCACGCGCTCGATGCGTTCGTCAACGTGCTCGCTGCGCTGATATTC
>CADECO010000581.1:0-3206 GCA_902825905.1 uncultured beta proteobacterium | reverse complement strand
GTACTCGCCGCGGCCGAGCTTGTCCCAGAACGCGCGGTACTCCGCCGACTGGCGATAGCCGGGGTCCACGAACATGCTGTGATGCTGGCCGCGGACTTCTTCCAGCCGGTATCCCAGCGCGTTCAGAAAATTCTCATTGGCATCGAGGATCGTGCCGTCGAGGGTGAATTGGATGACCGCCTGCGATTTGTTGATCGCGGCAATCTGACCGCGCAGGTCGGCCAGCTCCTCCGCTGAAGAGCTGGAACGCAGACTGGTGGACGCTTCGGAACGCTTGAACAAACCCATGTAATGAGGCTCTCTTTGATTGAACAATGAATTGGACGTTCTTGGTTGAACCGCGGCGTGGCGATTTCCCGCGGAGCAAACGGCTACGACAGCGCCTGCGATGCACCCACTGCGTCGAACAGCCCCATGCTGTCGCTGGTCATCAGGCGCTCGATGTCGATGAGGATCAGCATGCGTTCATCGACGGTGGCCAGCCCCTGGATGTAGGTGGTGTCGACCGCCACGCCGATGTCGGGGGTGGGGCGCACCTGATCGGCCGAGAGGCGAATCACGTCCGACACGCTGTCGACCACGATGCCCACCACGCGGCTGGCGATGTTGAGGATGATCACCACGGTGAACTGGTCGTACTCGACGTTGGGCGCATTGAACTTGATGCGCATGTCGATGATCGGCACGATCGTTCCGCGCAGGTTGATCACGCCTTTCAGGAAATGCGGCGAGTTGGCGATGGTGGTCACCGCGTCGTAGCCGCGAATCTCCTGCACCTTGAGGATGTCGATGCCGTATTCCTCGGTGCTCAGCCGGAAGGTCAAGCACTCGCGGTTGGCTTCAACAAACCCCATCGTGTTGGGGGCGCCGGCTGGCGTGGTGTTGACGGCGCGTTCGGTCATGTCTTGCATGGCATCTCCAGGTCTTGGTGATGTGTCGATGAATGAGTGATGCGGTGCGATGGGCTCGACGAACGCGGGTCAGTGCAGCGCCAGCCGCACCACGCCCTGCATGTCGAGAATGAAGGCGACGCGGCCGTCGCCCATGATCGTGGCCCCGGAAATGCCGGGGATCTTCTTGTAGTTGGCCTCGATGCTCTTGACGACGACCTGCTGCTGGCCGACTAGCTCGTCGACGATGATCGCGGTCTTGGTGCCGTTCACCTCCACGATCACCATCATCAGCCGCGTCACGTCTTCGGATTTGGCGATGCCCAGCAGATCGCCCAGCACGATCAGCGGCAGGTATTCGCCGCGCACCTGCACCACGCGGCCGGCGTTGGCGATGGTCTTCACCGCCATGTCCTTCACCTGCAGCGATTCGATGATGCTGGAGAGCGGAATGATGTAGATCTCACCGGCCACCGACACCGACATGCCGTCCATGATCGCCAGCGTGAGCGGCAGGCGCACCGTGATGCGCGAACCCTTGCCCAGGGTCGATTGAATCTCGATCGAGCCGTTGAGCGCGCCGATGTTCCGTTTGACGACATCCATGCCGACGCCGCGGCCCGACACGTCGGTGACCACCGCTGCGGTGGAGAAGCCGGCCTCGAAAATCAGGTTCCACACTTCGGCATCGGTCACGGTGTCGGCCACCGCCATGCCGCGTTCCCTGGCCTTGGCCAGGATTCGTTCGCGATTGAGCCCGGCGCCGTCGTCGGCCACGTCGATCACCACCGCGCCGCCCTGGTGGTAGGCCGACAGCGTCACCGTTCCGGTCGCGGGTTTGCCGGCGGCCAGTCGCTTGTCGGGGGCCTCGACGCCGTGGTCGAGCGAATTGCGCACCAGATGCGTGAGCGGATCGACGATCTTCTCGATCAGGCCTTTGTCGAGCTCGGTGCCTTCACCGACCATCTTGAGCTCGATCTTCTTGCCCAATTTCGCGGCCAGGTCGCGCACCATGCGCGGGTAGCGACTGAACACGGTGGAGATCGGCAGCATGCGGATCGACATCACCGCTTCCTGCAATGCGCGTGAATTGCGCTGCAGGTCGGAAATCGCGGTCACGAACTCCTGATAGGCGACCGGGTCGAGGGCTTCGGCGCGCTGAGTGAGCATGGCCTGCGTGATCACCAGCTCGCCCACCATATTGATCAGCTGATCGACCTTCTCGATCGACACGCGGATCGAGGTCGATTCACCGCCGGCAGCCGGTTTGGTGGCCGATGCCGCCGCGCGCGTTTTCGTCGGTTCGCTCGATGCGGCGGAGGCGGGTTCGATCGGCGCAGGCAGTACTGCAGGGGCGGCGGCCGCAGCCGAGGTATCCGCGGCAACGCCGCCCGCCTTCACTTCTGCCGGGTCGACGAAGAAGCCGAAACCATCCCCTTCCAATTCCGCTGCGGGCGCTGGGCTGGCCGCCGGTACGGCGGCGGCGCCGGCCACGTGCTGCGCAAGCGTGCGGACGTCGTCATCGGTGGCGGGCGCGTCGGCCTTGCCGTGGGTGACCGCGGCGACGACTCGTGCGTAGCTTTGCTCTGCCGGATCGACGTTCGCGGGTGCGGGTTGCGATGGAACGCTGGCTGGCGCGGCGGGTGCGTTCTTCACTACCGGAGCCGGCGTGGCCGCGGCGCCGCCGGTGCCGCCGGTACGAATAGCCTTGAATGCCTGCAAGCGTGAACGCAGCGATTCGGCTTCCTCGTCGCGTGCGAGCGCTCCTTCGCCCGAGCGGTGCCGCGCGAGCTGCTTGGTGGTCATGTCGCCGGCTTGCAGGAACGCTTCCACCATCTCGGCGGTAAGGCCGAGCTCGTGCTTGCGCACCAGGTCGAGCACCGATTCGAGATCGTGGGTGAGTTCGGTGACGTCGCGGAAGCCGAACATGGCCGCGCCACCCTTGATCGAGTGCGCGGCGCGGAAGATCGCGTTGAGATCGTCGTCGCTGGGCGCCATCTCGTCGATGGCGAGCAGGAGCGATTCCATCGTGGCCAGGTGCTCGCTCGCTTCCTCGAAGAACACTTCGTGGAACTGACCCAGATCGATGCCGACGTCTTTGGCTTCGTTGCTATGACTGGAGGGGGTGGTCATGATTTATGCGTCCGGTGATGCGTTGCGCGATGGACGATCACTACTTGACGACTTTCTTGATGACGTCGACCAGGCGCACCGGATCGAACGGCTTGACCAGCCAGCCGGTGGCGCCGGCGGCGCGGCCCTTCTGTTTCATCTCGTCGCTCGACTCGGTGGTGAGCATCAGGATCGGCACGCGCT
>CADECO010000580.1:0-3207 GCA_902825905.1 uncultured beta proteobacterium | reverse complement strand
CGAACACGAAGATCATGCCGATGGCCACGCCCGGCAGCGACATCGGCGCGATGATTTCGCGAAACACCTGGAACGGCGTTGCGCCCATGTCGATCGCGGCTTCGATGATCTGCTTGGGGATCTTGGCGAGCGAGAAGAAGATCGGTCCGATGCCCAGCACCACGTAGAGCTGGACCAGTGCGGTCACATAGCCGAACTCCGAATAGAGCAGGAAGGTCGCCGGCTCATCGAGGATGCCGATGCCCATCAAGGCCTGGTTGATCAACCCTTGCCGGCCCAACATCGGCAACCAGGCGACGGCCCGGATCAGATAGCTGGTCCAGAACGGCACCATGCAAAGCAGGAACAGCGAAAGCTGCCATTTGAAGTCCTGGACCTGCATCGCCAGGAAATACGCGATCGGGTAGCCGATCAACAGGCAGAGCACCATCACCAGCAAGGTGTAGTAGATGGTCGAACCGAGCGCGCGCAGGAACACGCTTGGTTTGAGAAAGTCCTTGTGCTCGGGCTCGAAGAACCCGGTGACGGTGAAGTAGTCGCCGTAGTACTTGAGCGTCAGGTCGGGCACCATGCCCTGCTCGGCCATCGACCAGAAACTGAACACGATGATCGAGGCGAGCGGCACCACCAGAAAGAGCACCAGCCAGATCGTTGCCGGCGCGATCAACCAGGCCGTCGAGAAGCCCTTCTCCGGTCGGATGACCTTGGCGCGAACCGCCGCCTCGTCGGGCAGCGGCTGAGAGCCGATCAGGCCGGGGTGGAATCGTGTGGTGATCTCGCTCATCGCATCTTCAGTCACCCAAGCAACGAGGCCGACATGACGATCGCCACGTCGGCCCCCGAACGAACCACGAGGAAGGGGGAGGTTACGGAGGGGAAACCTGGGTTGCCCCTCTGTTCGTATCCTTCCCTTGAGTTTCTGAACGCTACGCGTTCAGAAACTCGGTCCAGCGCTTGACCAGATAGTCGTTCTCGTCCATCAGCGAATTCCACACCGCGATGTTCTTGAAGCGCTGCTCGTACGATCCGCCGTCACGCACCGCGCCTTTGTCGATCAACGCGTTGCCGAACGGATCCTTGAGCGCCGCGGCGGCCGGCTTGCCTTCGTACCAGAAGTCCCATTCCGCGGGAGACAACGCGGTCTTGGCGTTTTGCGGCGTCGACATGTAATAGCCCTGCCGTGCGACGAAAGCGCCTGGCCAGCCGGTCAACCACCAGTTGATGTACTCGTAAGCCTGGTCGAGCTGCCTGCCTTTGACCTTGGCCGAGATTGCCAGCGCACCGTGCCAGCCGCGCATGCCTTCCTTGGGGGCGGCGTAGATGCACTTCACGCCTTCGGCGTTCACCGCGGTGACGGCCGGTGACCACATCGATTGCAGCACCACCTCGCCGCTGGTCATCAGGTTCACCGACTGGCCGAACGTTTCCCAGAAGGCGCGGAAGTGCCCTTCTTTCTTCTTCTTGATCAGGAAGTCGGCCAGGAAATCGATTTCGGGCCTGGTCATGTTGCCCTTGTCGCCGAACTTCCTCAGGCCCATCGCCTCGACGCCCATGGCGGCGTCCATGGCGCCGATCTGCGGAACGTTGATCAAGGCGACCTTGCCCTTGAAATCCGGGTGAAAGAGTTCGGCCCAGCTGGTGATCTCGCGCTTGGTGTTCTTCGGCGCGTATCCGATCGAATCGGCGTTGTGCCAGGTGGGTACGGCCGAGATGTACTGCGACGGGCCCTTGGTGGGCTTGCCGTTCTGATCGACCCACAGCTTGAGATACGGTGCATCGCCCTGACCGACCGAGGATCCTTCGGTCAGCTTGCCGGTCTTGGTGAGGTTGGAGACCTTGCCCCAATCCTTGATGCGCTTGGTGTCGATCGGCTGGAACACGCCGGCCGGGATCATCACGTCGAACATGTCGAAGTAGCACTCGGATACTTCGTACTGATCGTTCTGGTTCAGCGACTTGCCGAACAGCTGGGTGTAGCTGAGCGCCTGACCACGCACCGGAAACCCGATGTCTTTGGAGGCCCGAGCTTGGATCTCGTTGATGACGCTCACACCCAGACCGATCGTGCGGATCGGATTCTTCGCCTGGGCCTGGACGATTGCGGGAAAGCCGGTGATGGCGCCGGTTGCTGCGATGCCCGCCGCACCCGTCACGAACTGCCGCCTGGTCACACCCTGGGGTTCCGGGGTGGTTTTCTCTTCAGCCATTTCGCGCTCCTTTCGATTGGTGTGATTCCGTCTGGCAGGTCCAGATCCAGATTGCTCGACTGACTGCGCGTATCGGCGCGAGCGCTTGGCCGCGCGCTCAGGCCGGTGGTACCGCGTTTCAACGGTGTCGCGTTTCAGTGGTGCCGCGTCTCTGTAGCCCACCGGGCTCACGGCTTATCCAATTACAGCTTAAGCTCGAAATTGCGAGTTGGGCAAGCGTTCGGGGAGCGGCTCATGAGTGTTCTGATCAAGAACGGGCGGATCGTGACGGCGAGCGATGACTACCACGCCGACCTCTACATCCATAGGGAAACGGTCGATCTGATCGGAACCGATCTGTCGATGCACGCCGACCACGTCATCGACGCCCGCGGCAAGCTGGTGATTCCCGGCGGGATCGACCCCCACACCCACCTGGAGCTGCCGTTCGGTGGCACGGTCACCTCGGACACGTTCGAGACCGGCACCCGCGCCGCGGCCTTCGGCGGCACCACCTGCATCATCGACTTTGCCGTGCAATTGAAGGGCCAGTCACCACTGGAGGCGCTCGGGATCTGGCACGAGAAAGCCGCCGGCAAGACCGCGATCGACTACGCATTCCACATGATCCTCACCGACGTGCCGCCGGCCCGCACCAGGGAGATGCGCGCGCTCGCCGATGAGGGCGTCACCAGCTACAAACTCTTCATGGCCTATCCCGGGGCGATGCTCTCCGACGACGGCACGATTTTTCGGGCAATGCGCCAGGCCGGGGAGGACGGCACGCTGGTGTGCATGCACGCCGAGAACGGCATCGTCATCGATGAGCTGATCAGGATCGCGCTGGCCGAGGGTCATATCGAGCCCAAGTACCACGCGATCACCCGCCCCACCCGACTGGAAGCCGAAGGCGTGCATCGGGCGCTGGCGATTGCGGAGGTGGCCAAGTCGCCCTGCTAAATCGTTCACCTGAGCAGCTTCGACGCGCTGCAGGAACTGCGCTTGGCCCAAGCGCGCGGGG
>CADECO010000579.1:0-3221 GCA_902825905.1 uncultured beta proteobacterium | reverse complement strand
CCCGGTCGATGTCCTTCAGCTGCGTGCGTCCAGCGAGAATCTCCTCGCCGAGCCGAGCCGATTCACCACCACGACCGGCTGCCCCCACCGCTTGTTCAGCTGATCACCCAGGACCCGTGCAGCCCGGTCGGGAATTGCGCCAGGAGGATTTGTCGCCCAAATTACCGGTCAACGGTGCGAATCAAATCTCGTTCTCGGCGATGACGCGATTGCGCAGGATGCCGATGCCCTCGATTTCGATTTCGCACACGTCGCCCGGATTCATCGGACCAATGCCCGCCGGCGTGCCGGTGAGGATGATGTCGCCGGGATGGAGCGTCACCGCCTGGCTAAGGTAGGACACAAGCTTGGGCACGCCATAGAGCAGGTCGGAGGTGTTGCTGTGCTGTTTGATCTGTCCATTCAAGCGGGTCTTGATGTCGAGCGTGTCCCAGGCAAGTTCGGTCTCGATCACCGGGCCGATCGGGCAGAAGGTGTCGAATCCCTTGCCCACCAACAGCGTCCCCATTTTCATTTCCACCCGCTGGATCGGACGATGGCTCACGTCGTTGCCGCACGTATAGCCGAGGACATGCTGGAGCGCGTCTTCTTCCCTGATGCGCCGTCCGCCACGGCCGATCACCACCGTCAGTTCGCATTCGTAGTCGACGCGGCCGCCCTCTTTCGGATACACCACCGGATCCTCCGGCCCGACCAGGCTTGACAGCGGCTTCATGAAGATCATGGGAATCGGCGGAAGCTCCATATTCGCTTCCTTGGCGTGGGCGACATAGTTCAGGCCGATGCCATAGATGTGCGCCGGGTCGACTGGCGCACGCAGACGGGCGCTGTCGCGAGGATCACGCGTGCCGGTGCGCACGATGCCTTCGTAGGGCACCGAAGCGAGGCGGTCATAGTCTCCGTCGGGGCGGACGACACCCCAATGCACGTCATTCGAGCCGTTCAACTGGTAGCGGGCTATCTTCACTGTCGTCCCTTTCGCAACCAACGCTAAACCTGATGTACCGCAAGCAACTGTCCGAGCTGTCCGCACATGCCGAGCGCTCGGGTCGCACCGACCGGCATGGCGGCAATGGCGACTGGCAGCGGCGCGCTGCCGGCAAGGACACGCATGATCATGGCGTCAGCCATTCTCAAGCATCCTGTCGATCGCGGCCGGATCGCATGGCCCGTCGTGAACCACGAATCGGGCGCCTAACGAGGTCCCGGTACCGCGCGGCAATTTGATTGCCGCATCGCGGCAGGGGCTGGCAGTGACCACGCCCCAGTCGGTAACGAACCACCACCAGGCCGGGCCGTCCTGGCGTGGGGCCATCGCTACACCTGCGAACTGGCCGCCACCGACCGGGCCGCACGCGGCAATCCAGCGTGCGCGGCCATCTATCTGCGCAGCATTGCCGTGCGTGCCGCGTTGGTCGACGAGTACACCCCCCGCTTCGACGCTGAGCGAGGGGGCGACCCGAAAGTTGAACCAGGCATGACGGGTGGGCCCGAGATCGATATCGAAATCCGCCGCGTCGATGCGCGACTCGACATCGATGACGTACGCGCGTTCGACTTGGCGTACATGAATCGCACGCGTCTCGCGCAGCAACAGCCGCCCGCGCGGAGCGGCCCACTCAACCGGGCCAAACCATTCAAGCGCCTGATCGATTCGAAAGGCGTCACCGTCGGCGCAGCCGGAAGCCCGGATCTCGATCACCTGCCCCGGCGCGCGACCTTGAAAAACATCGTTGACGTAGCAGTTGTAGGCGTAGATCTCGTCGCGCCCCTCATGCGCCGGCATGCGCAGATGAATGTGGTCGGCGCCGACCCAGATTGAATGGTGATGAGGATGGTCGGCGGGGGACTCGGTGGTAACTGCAAAGCCCGCAGGCGGGCCGGAAGATGCCGCTGGTCAGGCCGAAAACAACCCGCCCGCCTCGACGCAACATGCGCCGGCGTGTACGGGCCCACGCGCCCGTAGGCAGCTCGACGCGCTCTTCGTCAAGCGTAAACACGTCTGGCGCACTCACCACAGGCTCAGCACGACCGAACCCTAGGTTGCGCAGCCACGCCGAACCCGGCCATGTCGCTAGCCGCGCAGCGCCAAGATTCGCCCGACCATTGCCTTGGTGTCCGCGCTCTTCGCACTGAATTCGTCGAATAACGGCTTGGCAGCGTTGAACCAGCGACCCGCCTCGTCGTTTGACAGGCGGTGCACACTGACCCCGGCTTTTTCCAGATCGCGAAGGGCGTCACTGGTCTTGGCGCGATTGAGCTTGCGCTGTTCGGCAAAGATGTCACGGGCGGAATCGCGCACGACGGCTTGCAGGTCTTGCGGCAGGCCGTCGAGCCAGCGCGAATTCACCCGTACTGCCTTGGGCAGGAACCAGTGGTAGCACAAGGTCAGATTCTTGGCTTGCTCGAACCACTTGAAACCGCGAATCGAGAAGAAGTCTGCTTCGAGCGCATCGATCACACCCGATGACAGCGCGCTGTATTGCTCGGCATACGGCAGCGGCGTGGGGTTCGCGCCGAGCCGGCGCCAGAAGTCGACCCAGATCTTGATTTCGGGCACGCGAATCTTGAGGCCCTTCAACTGCTCGAGCGAGTTCACCGGGCGCTTCGACAAGAGGTGGCGAAACCCGACTTCACCGAACGCGACGAATTCAACGCCGGTTTTCTTGCGTGCGATCGTCGAGACCTCGCCGCCGATCGGCCCGAGCAGGACCTTGTCGACATGCGCTTCGTCTTTGAAGATGAAGCCAGGCGCTCCACCGGTCGCGGCGATCTCGGGCGCCACCGACTCTTCGGTGTCCGGTCCGCCCACCGTGGCCTGGATCGTGCCGACACGGCTCTGCTCGATCAACTGCGTGTAGCTGCCGAGCTGGCTGGCCGGGAAGTGCTGCGCGTCGATGCGACCGCCGCTCTTCGCTTTGAGCGTATCCACCCACTGTTGCAGCGCGTCGGTCAGTGGAGATCCGATTGCTTCGGAGTGAGCCACGCGACAGACGATCTTCTGCTGTGCGTGGCTGCCGATCACCCATGGCGCAGTACCGCTCGCGAGCACGGCTTGCAGCAGACGGCGGCGATGCGCAGAAACGGGCGATGTCATGGTCTGCTCCTCTCCTCAAGTGAACAGTGAGATCTCAGGATCGCAACAAGTTAGCACGTTCGTCGTGGTTTGCGCCCCGCACCCAACTTCCGTAGGCTCGGATCAACCTCCAATCGGCAGGATC
>CADECO010000578.1:0-3231 GCA_902825905.1 uncultured beta proteobacterium | reverse complement strand
AACAGCGTTGACCTCGCGTTCAGGCGTCGGCTCGAGCAAGCGCGTCGATGACCGCGCGTGTGATCGCCTGGGTACCGTCGCTGCCGCCGAACTCGAACGGTCGCACGCACCCGCTCGCGAAGACACGATCGATGGCGCGCTCGAGCAACCGACTCGCCATCAGCAACTGCGCATCGCCGTGTCGATCGCCGAGCCACTCCAGCATCATCGCCCCCGACAACAGCATCGCCGTCGGATTGGCCTTGTCTTGCCCGGCGATGTCCGGTGCGGTGCCATGCGCCGGTTGGAACAGCGCATGCTTCAGGCCGATGTCGCCCGATGGCGCGAGCCCCATGCTGCCGACCAGGCCGCCGCCCAGATCGGAGAGGATGTCGCCGAACTGATTCTCCATCGGCAACACGTCGTACTCCCATGGTTGCCGCACCAGGTTGAGCGCCATCGCGTCGATGTAGCAGTGATCGGCGCGAATATCCGGATGGCGCGTGGCGCGTTCGCGGAAGATGCGGTGCATGAACGCCTGCGAGGTGTAGACATTGGACTTGTCGACGCAGGTCACGCGCCCTTTGCCCGGGCGGCGCTGCTTGCGCCGCGCCGCGAGCGCGAACGCGTAGTCGAACAACCGCTCGCAGGCAACTCGTGAGATGCGGCAGGTGTCGAACGCTTCGGCGTCATTGCGGATATCAGCCTTGCCGCGTGAATAGAAGAACCCTTCCGTCTGCTCGCGCAGGATGATCAGATCGATATCGCGGGCGCGCGGATCGGCCAGGGTGGTCGGCAGGCCGGGGATCGTGCGGATCGGCCGCACTCCTGCGAACAGAGTGAGGTGCTCGCGCAGATCCAACTGCGGGGCGATCTCACGGCCATCGGGCAGACGCACGTCGGGCAGACCCATCGCGCCGAACAGGATTGCATGCGCCTGCTCGCAGGCCCGCAATGTCGATTCGGGCAGTGCGACGCCGGTGTCACGGTAGTGCTCGGCCCCCGCCGGGTGCGTGGCGAAAGTCATAGCAAAACCGCCTACCCGGGATTGCAGCGCGCGAAGCGCATCGAGGCACACCGCCATCACCTCCTTGCCAATGCCATCACCGGGAAGCACTGCAATCGAGTAGGTGTTCATGTGAGGGGCTGGACGCGCCAAGTGGGGTGGTGTGGGGTTGGAGCGGCGAGTGGGCGCCGCCCCGTGAAGACAAGCCGAGCGAATTGTCAGGGCTCGGTGCGTTTCCCGTGGGATAGTCGAAATCCGGCGTTAAAGCAAGCACTTGAAAGCGATTGGACGCTCTCGCCGCGAGGGCCTTCCCGGCAGCGACGGACCGCCCGCGGTCGAGCCGGGACTACTCGCGACGGTGCCGTCCACGCACCTTCGAAGGGTCGCCGACTGGTGGATTCCCGCACTCGGCGCTTCTATAATTGAAAGCTTTCGCGTTCATCGAACGCGTCCATCACGCAGTTCCAACGCCTTTTTCAGGCAGTTCCAACGCGAGCGCAAAGAGGGGAGACGTGTCGGCGGAGCAGGCTCATTCGCAAGCTGCACCCGGAGCCAGAGGACGTCTGGCCGGCAAGATCGCGCTGATCACCGCTGCCGGTCAGGGCATGGGGCGTGCGGCTGCGCTCGCGTTCGCGCGCGAGGGTGCGACCGTCTGGGCCACCGACGTGAGCGCCGGTGCGCTGGATTCGCTCAAGGGCGAGGCTCGCATCAAGACGCACCGCCTCGACGTGACCAGCAATGACGAAGTCGCGGCTGCGGCCAAGCTGGTCGGCACCATCGACGTGCTGTTCAATTGCGCCGGGTTCGTGCACCACGGCAGTCTGCTCGATGCTCCCGAGCGCGACTGGGATGCCGGATTCGATCTGAACGTGAAATCGATGTATCGCATGACCAAGGCGTTTCTGCCGGGCATGCTGGCGCAGGGTCGAGGCTCAATCATCAACATGGCCTCGGTTGCGTCCAGCCTGCGTGGCCTGCCCAACCGTCTGGTCTATGGGACGACCAAAGCCGCGGTGATCGGTTTTACCAAAGCGGTGGCGGCCGACTATGTCGGGCAGGGCATTCGCTGCAACGCGGTGGCCCCTGGCACGATCGACACACCATCGCTGCAGGGTCGGATCAACGCCTTCCCCGATCCGGAGCAGGCCCGCAAGGATTTCGTGGCCCGCCAGCCGATGAAGCGTCTGGGAACGGTGGACGACATGACGCCGCTGTTCGTATATCTCGCCTCCGATGAGAGCGCGTTCGCCACCGGCGTGGTGTTCTCCGTCGACGGGGGCATGATGATCTGAAGCTCGAGGAATGCCGAAGTTTTCCTGCTCCTGTACTCCGTACGTTCAACTCCAAACAAAGATTTCGCAGCCTGCTCAAAGTAAAGAGGAACACCAATGAAACTGTGTCGCTTCGGCAAGAACGGCTATGAAAAGCCCGGCATGATCGACTCCCAGGGAACGCTGCGCGACCTCTCGGGGGTGATCCCTAACATCGATCAGGACACGATCTCGCCGAAAGGGCTCGCCAAGCTGCGCAAGATCCGGCCCGAGTCGCTGCCGCTGGTGAAGACCGAGCCGCGCATGGGTGTGCCCTACACGGGCATCAGCAAGTTCGTCGCCATCGGCCTGAACTACAAGCTACACGCCGAAGAGGCCGGCGCGCCGATCCCGCCCGAGCCGATCATTTTCATGAAGGCCACCACCTGCATCAGCGGGCCCAACGACGACATCATCACGCCGAAGAATTCCACCAAGCTCGACTACGAGGTGGAGTTGGGCATCGTCATCGGCACCAAGGCGCAGTACGTCTCGGAGGAGAAGGCGCTCGACTATGTGGCGGGCTACACCATCGTGAACGACGTGTCCGAACGTGCGTTCCAGTTGCAGTCGAGCCAGTGGGACAAGGGCAAAAGCGCCGACTCGTTCGGACCGATCGGTCCGTGGCTGGTCACCACCGACGAAATCCGCGATCCGCAAACGCTGGAGATCTGGCTCGACGTGAATGGCGAATTGCGTCAGTCGAGCCACACCCGCGACATGATCTTCAGCTGCGCCAAGATCGTCTCGTATTGCAGCAACTACTTCACCCTGCTGCCCGGCGACATCATCTGCACCGGCACGCCCTCGGGCGTCGCGCTGGGCATCAAGGATCGCGATGCATTCCTCAAGCCCGGCGATGTCGTCACGGTTGGTATCAAGAATCTGGGCGAGCAACGGCAGCGCGTGATCGCTTTCCCCGGCAAGTAGGGCATC
>CADECO010000577.1:0-3258 GCA_902825905.1 uncultured beta proteobacterium | reverse complement strand
CCTTCCATCAGGCTGAAGGCACGGCCGCCCTGGCGGATGTTGAGACGCTGTTGCAGCAAGCCGGATGCCGATTCGAGTCTCTCATCCATGTCGGACACGCTGCGCAGGTCATCGCCGACGCAGCGCAAGCGCGGGGATGCGATGCGATTGTCATGGGTACGCGCGGCATGAGCGCCTTCGGCAGCTGGGCGCTGGGTTCGATCGCGACCAAGGTCATCCACCTCGCCACGGTGCCGGTCACGCTGGTGAAGTGACCGCCATGGACGTGCAACGATGACTACGGAATCGAGTCGCGAGCAATGGGGCAGTCAGACAGGCTTCGTGCTCGCCACGCTCGGCAGTGCCGTCGGGCTGGGCAATATCTGGAGGTTCTCCTACGTTGTCGGCGAGAACGGGGGCGGAGCATTTCTGCTCGTCTACCTGTTGAGCGTGATCTTGGTGGGACTGCCGATGATGCTGGCCGAGTTTGCTCTGGGCGGGCACGGCAAGACCGACATCGTTGCGGCCTTCAACCATCCACGCGCAGCCGGGGTTTGGCGAGGCGTCGGTCGGTTGATGGCGCTTGCCGCGTTTCTCATCCTGTCGTACTACGCCGTGATCGCCGGATGGACCTTGAAGTACTTCGTGGGATACATGCTGGGGTTCTCCGCGGAAGTTCCGATGGAGGAGATCGAATCCGCGTTCACTAGATTCACCGCCAGCGTCTTCGAACCGATCGTCTGGTTCGCGCTGTTCATGCTGGGCACGATCACGCTCGTCGCAGCGGGCGTGCAACGTGGCATCGAGGCAGCAAGCCGGGTGCTCATGCCGCTGCTGGCCGTGATCGTGCTTGTGCTCGCCGGTTACGGCCTGTCGATGCCTGGCGCATCGCAGGCGATCAAGTTTCTATTCGCAACGGAGTGGACGCGGTTGACGGATCCGAACCTCTACTTGGCAGCGCTTGGGCAGGCATTGTTCTCGCTCGGCGTTCGGGTAGCGGTGCTGGCGACCTACGCCACCTACGTTCCGCGTCAGCTCTCGCTGCCGCGCGCCGCAGCCGCGGCTGCCTTGGGCGACACATTGTTCGCGCTGGCAGCGGGGCTGGTGATCTTTCCTGTGGTGTTTGCCTTCGCACTCGACCCCGCGCACGGGCCGGCGCTCGCCTTCGTGACGCTACCCAAAGTATTTGCGCAAATGCCCGGCGGACAGTGGTTCGCGGCGGCTTTCTTCTTTCTGCTGGCGATGGCCGCACTGACTTCGGCGGTCGCGCTGCTGGAGGTGCCCGTCGCCTATCTCATGCGCCGCTACCGGTTGCGACGTTCGCGCGCGGCGATCGGAACCGGCTGCGCCGCGCTCCTGGTCGGCATTCCTTCAGCCCTTGGATCAAGCGCGTGGAGCGAAGTTCGACTGCTGGGTCGCCCGATCCTCAGCGCCATCGATCACATCGCCGCCGAATTGCTGCTGCCGATCGGCGCGCTGCTCACCGCGGTGTTCGTGGGCTGGGTCTGGAGCCAAAGCGAAGCCGGTACCAACGCAAGAATCTCCTCGCCACGCGTCGCTGCACTGTGGAGAGCATCGGTACGCTGGCTGGCGCCGAGCGCAATGCTGATCGTCCTGGGTGTCCTCATTCTGCAGTAACCAGCTTCGACCACAGGATGCTGGTGCGGAACTCCGGTCTGACGCAGCACCTTGTCGATGCCGCATGGCACGCATCCCATCGAGAGGCCGCATGAAACGGAACGCCGCCTTCTCCGTAACGCACACCACGTACCCGTCTTGGTCGGCGCGGCTGTTTACCGTGGAGGGTCGCGCTACCGGGTAATTGAGCGACCGACGTCGACGGGCATCTTAGCGTGCTCATTTGCGTAGACTGTTCAGTCATCAATCGGATAGGTCGATCGAGACACCCGTCGCCGCGCTTGACGGGCACGGATCCTGTGGGGTCAATTCCTGCCATGCTCAAGCGAACCCATCACCTCTGGCGCAGCGCCGCTGCCGTCCCCGGAGTCCTCGCCCCCAGGCCTAGCCCACCGCTAATCGCAGTTGGCCTCATCTGCGCGTACCTGCTGCTTGATTGGATAAGCTTCATCCATCCTTGGCAGCATTTCAACGTCACGCCTTGGAGTCCACAATCGGCGATTGCCGTTTATGGGCTATTTGCGCTCGGTCTTCGATGGACACCCGCCGTGGCGTTGGCCGTGTTCGCAGCCGAGATTCTCGTCCGCCAGACTGAGCCCCTCTCGCTCACCGCGTTGCTGCTTACCGCGATTTTGACCACCGGCTATGGACTCATCGTGCTCTTGCTGCGCGGGCCGCTCTCGGTCGATCCGAAGCTCGCAACACAGCGTGACCTATTTCGACTGAGCGGAGCGATCGCGCTGGGTAGCGCGGCAACAGGATCCGTCTACGTATCTGCATTGGCCCTTCTCGGGCTGATCGACTCGGCCCAGATCGCTACCGCCATCGTGCGGTTCTGGATCGGCGAAGTCGTGGGAATGGCCGTAACGCTTCCGTTGCTGTTCAGCATCACTGAAGTCGCTCTGCGACAACGCTTGATGGGCAAGCTCGGCCGCCGCGAGACGCTCGCCCAGGCCACGGTCATGGGGCTCGTGCTGTGGTTCGTGTTCGGTCCCGGCACCGCCGATCAATTCAAATACTTCTATGTGCTGTTCCTACCGCTCGTGTGGGTCGCGGCACGCGATGGGCTCGCCGGGGCGATCTGGGCGAACGCGCTCATCCAGTGCAGCGTCATTCTTACCGTGCAGGTCGGTGGCCAGACTGCGCTCTCGACGTTCGAGCTGCAAGCTCTACTGATTGCGCTGGTATTGACGGGGCTGTTCCTAGGCGTGACGGTAGACGAGCGTGAAAGCGTGGCGGAGAACTTGCGGCACGCGCGACATCTTGCCACCGCGGGTGAAATCGCCGGCGGCCTCGCGCATGAGCTGCATCAACCGCTCACCGCGCTAACGAGCTACGCCAAGGTCGTCTCTCTGATCTCCGATCGACCGGGCGACCAGCGGCCCGCGCTGCAAGCCGTGCTCGAAAAGATTCGGGACGAAGTCAATCGCGCCTCGGAAGTCTTGCACCGATTGCGGGATTTCTTTCGCACCGGGGCCCTGCGGCTCGAGCCGGCAGATCTATCGATACTTGTGCGCGATGTGTTGACCAAGATCGAATCGAGCGGCGCGACGCGCGGCATCGAGGTCAGCTTGACGAGCGCAGGTGACAGCGGCGAGCTTCTCCTGGACCGCACGCAGATGTCGATCGTGTTGCGCAATT
>CADECO010000576.1:0-3264 GCA_902825905.1 uncultured beta proteobacterium | reverse complement strand
AAACCTGCCCTTCGCCGATCGCTCCTTCGACGTCGTGCTTTCCACGTTCGGTGTCATGTTCACTCCGGATCAGGCGCGTGCGGCCAGTGAAATGGTGCGCGTGTGCCGGCCTGGCGGACGTATCGGCCTCGCGAACTGGACCCCGACCAGCATGATCGGCGAACTGTTCAAGCTCATGGGCCAGTACCTGCCCCCGGCACCGGGCGTCCGATCTCCGGCCCTGTGGGGAACGGAAGGCCACATGAAGGAACTCTTCGGCGCGAGCGCGGCGCGCATCCAGGCGACCGCCAAGCCATTCGTCTTTCGCTATCGCTCGCCCGAGCACTGGATCAGTGTGTTCCGCACCTACTACGGCCCGATGCTCAAGGCGTTCGCCGCGCTCGTGCCGGAGAAGCGCGATGCGCTCGAGCGCGATCTGCTCGCCCTGGCACGCCGGCACAATCGTGCCGGAGACAGTTCGTTCGTCGCGCCGAGCGATTACCTCGAGGTGGTGGTCACGACGAAGTGATCGGAAATGCAACCGTCCGTACCGTGGTCAAGGCGTACATCGGCTCGGATCTGACACCAGTGCTGAGCACTACGACGCGTCCGACCGTGCAAGGTGCGACGCGGCGCTGGCCCGCCCGGTCTGTGTTTCGACCCGCGCCGTTTCAGGCAGATCAAATCATGTCCCCGCCCCTACTCGAAGCCGATTACGTCATCGTCGGTGCCGGCGCCGCCGGCCTCGCGTTCGCCGACACGCTGCTCACCGACAGCGACGCCTCGATCATCATCGTCGATCGACGGCATCAGCCGGGCGGTCATTGGATCGACGCGTATCCGTTCGTACGCCTGCATGCCCCTTCGTCCCTGTACGGTGTCAACTCGCGCCCGCTCGGTTCGGGGCGCATCGATCAATGGGGCGCCAACCGCGGTCTCCTCGAACTTGCGAGTGGCGCCGAGATCCTGCACTACTACGACGCGCTCATGCGGGAACGGCTGCTGCCGAGCGGCCGGGTCACCTACCTGCCGTCTCACGAATGCGGCGATGACGGGACGGTTGTCTCCTTGCTCGATGGACGTCGCCGCCAGGTACGCGCGCGGCGCAAGGTCGTGGACGCAACCCATGCCGATTCGCGCGTGCCCGCCACGCATCCGCCGTCGTTCATGGTCGCGGAGGACGTGTCGTGCGTCACCCCGGACGAGCTCACCACCATGCGCCGCCCGGGTGAGGGATTCGTCCTCATCGGGGCGGGCAAGACCGCGATGGATACCGCCGTCTGGCTCGTGGCACAAGGCGTCGAGCCGGCCACCATCACCTGGATCCGACCGCGCGACGCCTGGATGCTCAATCGCGCAAACCTACAGACCGATCCGGAATCGTTCGAGCGCACCGTGGGCGCGTTCGCAGCCGAGCTCGAAGCAGCGATCGCGGCCACCAGTGTCGATGACCTGTTCGCCCGCCTCGAAGCCGGCGGCCTCCTTCGCCGCATCGATCGAAACGTGGTGCCGACCATGTATCGCTGCGCAATCGTGAGCGATGCGGAACTCGCGGCGATGCGTTGCATCAGGCGCGTGGTGCGCCGCGGCCATGTGAAGGAAATTCACCGAGATCGGATCATCCTCGACGACGGGATCATCCCGACCTCGCCCGGGCATGTTCACATCCACTGCTCGGCCAACGGTCTCCCGAGCAAGCCCGAGCAACCGATCTTCCAGCCCGGGCGCATCGTGCTCCAGTATCTGCGGCGCTGCTCGCCGACCTTCAGCAGCGCCCTCATTGCCCATCTGGAGGCGACGGTCGCCGACGACGCGGCGAAGCATGCGCTCTGCGGGATCGTTCCGGTTCCGAACGTGCCGCTCGACTGGCTGCGCATGCACGTCCAGGAGGCCTGGAACACGGCGCGCTGGAACCAGTCACCCGAACTGCGCAAGTGGCTGGGCGACGTCCGCCTGAACGCGATATCGATCATGATCAACCAGGTCATGAGAGCACCCACTGCGGCGCAGACGGCGACCCTCGAACGTTACCGGCGCGCGGTTGGTCCGGCGATCGCGCATCTCACCCGGCTGCTCGCCATGGCATCAGACGAAGCCACGCCGGTTTGAAACGGACAGCTCCGTTCGGGATACCCTGCGCCCTTCATCCGCACGGCTCATTGAGGAGCGACGCATGGCCTACCGTCACCTGAAGGTCCATTGCGAAGCGAGCGTCGGCTGGTTGGAATACAACCGTGCGCCGCGCAATGCGTTCGACTGGGAGATGCTGCGCGAGATGCCGATCGCGCTCGATGCCCTGCTCGCCGCACCCGACGTGCGCCTGATCGTCATCGGCAGTGCACTCGAACGATACTTCTCGACCGGCGCCGATCTCAGCGTGTTCCGTGGGATGTCGCGAGCGGATGTCGAGTCGTGGGTGAGGACTTGCCACGCGCTGGTCCGCCAGTTGCGCGCCGCACGCAAGCCGCTGCTCGCCGCGATCCACGGCACGGCGGTCGGTGGCGGGCTGGAGATCGTTCTGCACTGCGACGTGCGCTTCGCCGCGGAGGATACGGCGTTCGGACAGCCGGAAGTCAACATCGGATTCATTCCGCCGGTCGGCGGTACGCAAGCGCTGGCACGGCTGCTCGGCCGTGCGCGTGCGCTTCGTCTCCTGTATGAGGGGGAACTGATTCGTGCGCGGGAGGCAGAGCGGATCGGATTGGTCGACATCATCGTCCCCGCGGGCGAACTGCGCTCGACCGTCCAGGATTACGCGCGCGCTTTGGCGAACAAGCCCGCCAATGCACTCGCGGCCATCCGCCGGTGCATCACCGCCGGCCTGGAAGAGTCGTTCGAAGATGGCCTGCGCGTCGAGCTTGATGCTGCGGTCGAACTCGGCGGCGATCCGAATTTCGCGGAAGGCGTCAATGCGTTTCTCGAAAAGCGCAAACCCGAGTGGCGCTAGCCGGTCCGCAATGACCTGCGCTGCCGGAAATCACGGCGCGATCCACTCGATCACCGCCGGAACGCGGTGCACCCTTGCCTCCCCGTCGGCCGACCAGCTCGTCAAATGACCGTTGATCCACATTCGCCCGATCCCGGGCCCATGCAGCCAGGGTATGACGATACCGCCAGGCGGCAGATCCAAGCCAGCGGCGATCGACAGCGTCACCCGATCGCCTGGGTGGACGATCGAGTAGGTGAGCTCTCTCCGAGGCGGATTCGCATTCGACGAAGCAATGCAACGAGGAACACCCAACACAAGGCCGGGCTTCGATCGTCAATTCCCCTCGATGTAGTCCC
>CADECO010000575.1:0-3272 GCA_902825905.1 uncultured beta proteobacterium | reverse complement strand
ACCCGGCCAACCAGCCTCTTCCCGGGACACGGACGGACACGATGAGCACGCCGAGCGCGATGAGTCCGAGGAGCACCACTAGAGCAAAGCGGACATCGGCGACGTAGTTCATTGTCTCCCTCCCTTTACGATCGGCCGGCCATGGCCGCTATTCTTGGATGGTTTTTCCGGCGGACTGTATGCCGGCCGGGCGGGAGGGGTCAATGTCGTGTCGTTGGCGTGCCCGAGTGATCCACCCAGTTATCCCCCACCGTGGCAAGCTACAGACCGCTGCGCAGCGTATCCGGTCAGCCGAGACGCAGATCTTGGCGGTGTTGAAGGACCAGCGCGCCGTTCCTCCATGGGCTGTGGCCGGGCCGAAGCGCGTTCAGCGAAACGAAATCTCTGCGCTGGTGGGCGCGCGCCCGATCCCCGAATTGTTCTGTACGGTTAGCGCTTAAGTTTCTTGATGTCGAGTATTCGTGATTGCCGCGGATAGCACTGGAAGCGGATTTCGGCCGAAATCCGCGGTACCGGGAAACGCCCCGATACCCGTTCGGTTCGGTGCATCGTGTAATGATCGAAAAGCGCGACGTCGCCCGGTTCGAGGGTGGGCATGATTCGCCGACAGTGCCCCAGATGCATTTGCACCCACTGGTCATACCGAAAAGTTTCGCCGGAAGGACGACGGGCCGGTAGGCTGCGCATCGTCGATGCCGAGCCCAGCACGAACTCGAGCGTGGGTGAGCGGCCATTGCCGACCGGCGCAAACGGTACCCAAAAATTGACGCACGGGTCCTGCCGAATGGTATTAGCCGCCTCGGCGTCCACGTGCCATGGCATGCTTGTGCGGTGCTTGACCCGGCGCCGGATGACGGAAAACGCGCGAATCAGAACGGCGTTGTGGGGCAGCAAAGTCGTGAGGCGGTCCACTATTGCATTCAACGCCTCCGGTTCCGCCATGCATCCGAGCATCTCGTCGAGCGACATGCCGCCCCACGCGGCAGCATTGGCGTATGCGCTCGGGTCGCTCGCCCGGGTGAGCCCGGTGAACGCCGCGTCGCACAGCGGTGCGACCCGCATCACTTCTTGGGACGGAAGGGCGCCACGTAGAATCACGACTCCGTCCTGCGCCAAATTGAGGCCCCCTTCGGCCACATTGGGTAATTTGGGTTGCGATCCTACTGCAACCCGGATGCGCTCCATGACATTGGCTAGCATCGCTTGTTCCCCCTGACGTTGACTGGTAAGTATCGTCGCAACCGAACTCGGTCGTTCTCTTGACTCAGCAAATCTCCCTTCGCAGTGCCATTCCACTCTTTTATTCATTATAGGATGCGGCACTCCGTTGGCACTATTCTTTGAAGAGCCGCTTCGGGTCCGGACTTGCCAATCGTCGCGGGCGCAAGGAGTCGTTCGCGAACCGCCACCCGGCCAGGCACTTCGAAGCTGCGGCAACTCTGCCTCGACGAACAAATTTGCGGCAGCAATGTACCCGATGCCTGGCTGTCGGCAGCCGTGGCTTACATGGGCGAGCACCTCGTCAGCTTCGATCGGGATTTCAGGAAATTGCTTGCGCGCGGCCATTTCACGTTGCTCGCGCCTGCACGGTAGTTCGGCGAAGGGAAGTAGGGTCAAAGGCTGTCGCTGATTCGGCCTTCGACCGCTCGACTGGGATAGATTTCGCGCCAGCCGACTGCCTAATCCGGATAACGCCGTACGGTCAAGACAACCCGCTTCTCAACTGGGTCGTCGAACTCGTTGATGCAAAGATCAGCATCAAAGTGCTCGCCGTTGTGGCGTCGGGCGCGGAACGGTACGCCGCACCGGCTGAGCAATTTGAGACGGCCACTCACTTTTCCTTGGTGCATCAGCGGAGCGTGCTCGAGTTGCGGTAACAGATGCGAGATCGATCGTCCGAGCAGTGCGGCTTCGTCTTCGTAGCCGAACAGATGCGCGGCGGATGACGTGCAGGCGCGGATGCAACCCTGTGTGTCGAGTTCGAGCACGGGGATCCCGCAACTCGAATCACCCGTTGAATGATGAAGGTGCTTCACGTAGGGCCCCTCCGTAGTCGTAGTAATTGATCGACACGATCGATTGGCGAAGCATCCGTGGCGGCGGCATTGATAATGCGTGGTTAGCGACAAGCGAGACGTCGCCCAGATTGCACGCCACGACGAAACCGTGGTTTCAATTCCCTTTGGATTCTCGAGGACATCGGTTTGCGAAGCACTTGCATCGACTAGCCCGTTCCGGGGCGTGTCGTTTTCAAGATCGCACGACGGATGTGAAACGGCGGCGCGACGCCCGACTTGGTTTGCCCGGCATATACGGTGAGATGGGGATACGGGATCTCCACGCCGTGTTCGTCGAAGGCGCGCTTCAGGCGCTGGAGGAACGCGCGGCGCACGTTCCACTGCTCGAGCGGCTGTACCTTGAATCGGGATCGCAGAATCACTGCCGAATCCGCCCAGCGCTCGACGCCGGCGATCTCCAGGTCTTCGAGAATGGTTGGGCCGAGATCCGGATCCTCCCGCAAGCTCTTACCCACGATGCGCATCACCTCAATCGCATGATCGACGTCCTCGCGATAGGCGATGCCCACGTCGATCACTGAGAAGGCGAAGCCACGGCTGCGATTGGTAACAGCGGAGATTGTGCCGTTCGGGACGTAATGCACGTTGCCCTCATAGTCACGCAGGCGAATGAAGCGCAGCGTTACCTCCTCCACGAGGCCCGACTTTCCACCGGCCTCGATGACATCGCCCTGGCGCACCTGATTCTCGACCAGCATGATGATGCCCGTGAAGTAATCCTTTACCAGGCTTTGCGCGCCGAACCCGATCGCGATCCCTGCCACACCCGCAGCGGCGAGCAGGGGGGCGATCGAGATGCCGAGCGCGTTCAGGATCAGCATGCCCGTTACGATGACGATCGTCACCGAGGCCACATAACGGAGCACGCGCACTAGCGTCGCGACGCGCTTGGCCTGCTCTGTATCGTCGACCCGTTTGCCCATCTGGTCGCGCGCGAGGCCGATTAGCTTGCGGGCCAGCCGCAGCGCGATCCAGCCGAGGACGAGAATTAGGGCGATGTGAAGCATTGTCTGCGCCAATGCCGCCCATTCCTCCACACCAGCGCGTTCAAGCAGTCGATTCATCTGAGCTCTTCTTGTCGCATCGCTTCTCCTTCACCGATGCTCGCTCATCGGCTCGACAAACTACCAGTAGATCGCAACGGCTTCTTGGGGGCTTACAAAGTGTCTGCTCGCAACGACTACCGCTCTTACC
>CADECO010000574.1:0-3276 GCA_902825905.1 uncultured beta proteobacterium | reverse complement strand
CCTTGAGATTCGCCATCCGCTGCGCTTCGTTGCTGCGGCGTTCCTCGAGGTCCTGTTGCGAGACGACATCACGCTGGCGCAGCGCCTCCCAGCGCTCTCGTGTGCTCTTGGCCAAGGCGAGGCTGGAAGCAACCTGGTCGCGCGTTGCCAGCGCCTGCGAGAGCTGCTGATCGATCTCGGGAGTCTCGATCTCGGCGAGCAGCTGCCCCTCTTTCACGCGCACACCGATGTCGGCATACCACTTCTTGAGATAGCCGCTGGCACGAGCCGCGATCGGCGATTGCACGTACCCCTGCAAGGTCCCGGGCAGCGCCAGATTCTGTCCCGCCGATCCGGCACGCGGCGCGGCGGTACGCACGTAGATCTTCGCGTTCTCGGCGACCGCCGCATCGAGCACTTTGGCGTTCTCCGAACCGCTCATCACGGTGCGCCCTGCCCCGACCGCGAGTCCGATCAGCAGCAGCACCATCAGCACGCGCGTTCGGCGCATCACCTGCTTGCGGCGCACGAGCTGCTGCGGGTCGGTGTCGTCGATGTGATGGATGCCAAGCGTGGCATGGCGTTCCTGACTCATTACCGCCCTCTCTCCAACCTTCTCGTTGATTGCCTGAACACAGCCTCAATTCGCACCGGCAGCCTGCGAAGCGCCGATGCCTGGACGCGCCAAGGCACGCCTGGCGAGTCGTTGATGAACACTCGCAAACACCACCGGTACAAAGAACAGCGTGGACACCGTCGCGAAGATCAGTCCGCCGATCACGGCGCGGCCGAGCGGGGCATTCTGTTCGGCGCCTTCACCGATGCCGAGCGCCATCGGAACCATGCCGATGATCATCGCGAGTGCGGTCATCAGCACCGGACGGATCCGCGTCGCACCTGCCTCGAGAGCGGCGGCAAGCGGCGCCACGCCGGCCTCCATGCGATCCCTGGCGAACGACACCAGCAGAATACTGTTCGCGGTTGCCACGCCCATCGTCATGATCGCGCCGGTGAGCGCCGGCACCGACAGCGTCGTCTCGGTGATGAACAGAATCCACGCGATCCCTGCAAGCGCCGCCGGCAATGCGGTGATGATGATGAACGCGTCGATCCAGGACTGGAAATTCACGACGATCAGCAGATAGACCAGCACGATCGCCATCAGCAGCCCCAACCCGAGCCCGATGAACGACGCCTGCATCGTCTCGACCTGGCCACGCACCGTCAGCTGGCTCCCGCGCGGCAGCTTCGGACGCATCTGATCGACGAGCCGCTGCACCTCGGTAGCCACGCTCGCGAGATCGGTCCCGTGCACGCCCACGAACACCTCGACCACCGGCGTGATGTTGTATCGCGACACCACTGCCAGACTGCGTGAGGGCCTTGCCTCCGCGAGATTGCCCAGCAACTGGGTCGATCCGGCACCACCCGGCGGCTGAGCCGCGACCGCGGCCGCGACGGGCACACCGCCCGCGCCCACCGGCAACCCGACCGGAATATTGAGCAGCGAATCGAGCGAGTCGACCCGATACTGCGGCGTCGAGATCTGCAACTGGTACACCACGCCGTTCTGCGGATTGAGCCAGAACGCCGGCGAGGTCTGCGTGCTGCCGGAGAGCGAGATCAACAGGTTCTGGCCGACGTTCTGCGCGGTCATGCCGACCTGCTGCAATCGGGTTCGGTCCATCTGCAGATCGATCGCAGGATTGTCGAAGCGCTGATGGATGTGCACGTCGACCGCCCCGGGGATCTTCTGGATCTGCTTCACCAGCTCGCCGGCCAGCTTGGCGTTGCGTTCCATGTTCGGCCCGGCGAACTGCACATTGATCGCGGCAGGCAGACCGAAATTGAGGATCTGCGTGACGATATCGGCCGGCTGGAAGAAGAACTCGATGCCCGGGAATCGCCTGGGCAGTTCGCGCCGCAGTGCAACCACGTACTCGTCGGTCGGGCGATGTCCCTTCTTGAGCGACATCAGGATCTCGCCGTCGAGCGTACCGATCGTTCCGGAATTGCTGTAGGAGAGATTGATGCCGCTGTTGGGCACGCCGAGGTTGTCGAGAATGGTGTCGAGCTCGGCGGGCGGAATGAGTTCACGAATGACCGCCTCGATGCCATCGGCGATGCGCGCCGTCTCCTCGATGCGCGTGCCGGTCGGGGCCCTGAAATGCAAGCGGATCTGCCCGGCATCCACCGTAGGAAAGAAATCGCGGCCGAGATACGGGTACAGCCCGCACGAGAGAACGCAGAACAGGAAGAAGCCGAGCGCGAATGCGCGGCGCTTGACCAGCACCGACGAGAGCACCAGCGCGTAGCTGCGCCGCACGTGCTCGAAACCCTGATCGAACCGGTGATAGAGGCGCTGCAGCAGGCTCGGGCTCGATGCGTCGTGCCGGACGCCACGCATCAGCAGCATCATCAGCGTCGGCACCAGCGTCCGCGACAGGATGTACGAGGCGATCATCGCGAACACGACCGCCTCGGCGAGCGGCACGAACAGGTACCGCGCCACCCCGGTGAGGAAGAACATCGGCACGAACACGATGCAGATGCATAGCGTGGCCACGAAAGCCGGCACGCCGATCTCGCCTGCTCCGACCAGAATGGCTTCGTTCAATTCCACGCCGTTGTGCAGATGGCGTTCGATGTTCTCGATGGTGACGATCGCCTGGTCCACCAGGATCCCGACGGCAAGCGCAAGCCCGCCCAGCGTCATGAGATTGAGCGTCTCGCCGAGCGCCCACAGACACAGGATCGAGGCGAGGATCGACAGCGGTATCGTGAGTGCGATGATGAGCGTGCTGCGCCAGTTACCCAGGAACACCAGCACCATCAGTGCGGTGAGCCCGGCGGCGATCAGCGCCTCCATGACGACGCCCGAGACCGCCGCCTTCACGAACACCGACTGATCGAAGAGCGGCGTGATCGTCACATCCTGGGGTAGCAGCTGGGAGGCAACAGGCAGCATCGCTTTCAGGTTGTTGACGATGTCGAGCGTCGAGGCGCCGCCGTTCTTGAGGATCGACAGCAACACGCCACGCTCGCCGTCGCGCCGCACGATGTTGGTCTGCGGATTGAAGCCGTCGCGCACCTGCGCCACGTCGCGGATGTACGTGGTAACGCCGCTCACCGTGCGCACCGGCAGATCGTTCAGGCCATCGATCGCATCCGGAGAGTTGTTGACCCTGACCGCGTACTCCGTCTCGCCGAACTTGGCCGTACCCGAGGGCAGGATGAGGTTCTGGGTGTTGACCGCATTCACTGCGTCGGCCGGGGTGAGCCCGCGAGCCTGCAGCG
>CADECO010000573.1:0-3287 GCA_902825905.1 uncultured beta proteobacterium | reverse complement strand
GGAAGAAATTCCACGGCCGCGGCCGTGCCACCTACGCGAACGTCGAAGCGGCCGCCACACCGGACGCGCACACCGCCATCCTGCGTCGGTCGCGACCCGCGCCTTACATCGTTAACGCGCTCGCGGCGATGGAGTCGCAGGTCGTACCGAAGCACGTCTACGAAGGTAAAGATCCCCAGACCAATCCGGCGAACAATGCCCCGGTCGGTACCGGCCCGTTCAAGTTCGTGAAGTGGGAGCGCGGCAGCCACATCGAACTGGAACGCAATGCCGATTACTGGGACAAGGGCAAGCCGTACCTCGACCGCGTGGTGTTTCGCATCATTCCCGACAGCGCAGCGCGGTCGGCGGCGCTCGAATCGAATGAAGCCCAGATCGTCGGCATGAACCAGGTGCCGCTGAACGAGGTGCGCCGCATTTCGCGCCTGCCGCAGTTCGGCGTGGAGACGCGTGGCTATCAGTACCTCGGGATCGTCGCCGCCTTCGAGTTCAATCTGGAACGCGCGCAGTTCAAGGACCGCCGCGTGCGCCAGGCATTCGCCCACGCGATCGACCGCGACTTCATCACCCGCACCATCTGGTTGGGCTACGGCAAACCCGCTAACAGCTACTTCCATCCCGAAGTGGGCAAGTTCCACGCCGATGGCGGGCCGCAGTACGCCTTCGATCCGAAGCGCGCCGAACAACTGCTCGACGAGGCCGGCTTCAAACGTGGAGCGGACGGAACGCGCATGAAGATCACGCACGACTTCATGCCCTTCGGCGAGCCGTTCGTGCGCACCGCCGAGTACATCAAGCAGGCGCTCGGCCGCATCGGCGTGGCCGTCGACATCCGCAGCCAGGACTTCGGTGCCTACGTGCGCCGCGTGTACACCGACCGCGACTTCGACACTACCAACTACTACGCCAACACCGGCCCCGACCCGACGATCGCGGTGCAGCGCTTCTACTGGTCGAAGAGCCTGCAGAAGGGCGTCGCGTTCTCCAATGGTGCCGCGTACAACAACCCGGAGATGGACAAGCTCCTCGAGGCGGCGCAGACGGAAACGGATGCCGCACGCCGCATCAAACTCTTTGCCGACGTGCAACGCATCGCGGCCACCGATCTGCCGATGATTCCCCTCACGGCCGTGAACATGACCACGGTGTTCCGCAAGGAAGTGCAGGGTCACACCACGACCGCGGAGGGCTTCCACGCCAACTTCGCCGAGGTGTGGCTCGACCGGTAACGGCTCCTCATCGCCGGCCTGCTCGCGCCTCTCGAACGCCGCACCGCGGGCGTCACCGTGCGCCTCCGCTACCTCCTGCGCCGCCTGCTGCAAGGCGCGGTCGTACTCGTTTTCGTGGCAGTGCTCGGCTTTGCGCTGCTGCATGCCGCGCCAGGCGATCTCGTCGACGTGCTCGCGGGCGAGGCGAACGTCGCCGATGCGGCGTACCTCGCCGAACTGCGCGCGAAGTTCGGGCTGGACCGTCCCTGGCCGGTGCAACTCGCCGCGTACCTCGGCCAACTCGCGCAGGGCGACCTCGGGCATTCGTTCCGCTTCAATCGCAGCGTGGCGAGCCTGATCCTCGATCGCGTGCCGGCGACATTGCTGCTCATGGTAAGTGCGATCGTGCTGTCGATTGCACTGGCTATCGTGCTTGGCACCGCTGCCGCACGGCATGTCAACGGCTGGATCGATCGCACGATTTCGGTGTTGGCTCTGGTCGCGTACGCCACGCCGGTGTTCTGGATCGGCCTGATGGCGATTGTGTTGTTCTCCGTGCACCTGCAGTGGCTGCCGAGCACCGGCATGATCACCGTCGGCCGGAAACTGGAAGGTCTGGACTGGCTCGCCGATCTGGCGTGGCATCTGGTGCTGCCCTGCCTCACGCTTGCCCTGTTCTACGTTGCCAGCTTCACGCGGCTCATGCGCGCCTCGATGCTCGAAGTCGTGAGGCTCGACTACATCCGGGCCGCGCGGGCGAAGGGCTTGGCGGCCGGCGCCGTGCTGTGGCGCCACGCGCTGCCCAACGCCGTGCTGCCGCTGGTGTCGATGGCCGGGCTGCAGGTCGCCGCGCTGATGGGTGGTGCCGTCGTTGTCGAAACCGTCTTCGGCTGGCCGGGCATCGGGCGGCTCGCCATCGAAGCGGTGCTGCAGCGCGATCTCAATTTGCTAATGGGGATTCTGCTGCTCTCGTCCGCGTTGGTGGTGCTGGTGAATCTGGCGATCGACCTCGCCTACACGCTCCTCGATCCGCGTGTCGAACTGCAATGACTCTGCCTCCATTCGTGCGCCGCTTCACCCGCAACCTGCCCGCGGTGGCCGGGTTCCTGATCATCGGACTGGTCGTCGCGATCGCGGTCCTCGCGCCCTGGCTCGTGTCAGGACAACCCTGGGATCTCGCCGGACCGCCCTATCTTGCTCCAGGTGAAGATCCCCAACATCCGCTGGGCACCGACGTCCTCGGACGCGACATCCTCACCGGACTCGTGCACGGCGCACGCGTGTCGCTTGTGATCGGCATCGCCGCGACGATTGCAGCGGTGCTCGTCGGCGCGACAATTGGTCTGGTCGCCGGTTATCGCGGCGGCTGGGTCGACGATCTGCTCATGCGCGCGACCGAAATTTTCCAGACCGTACCGCCATTCCTCTTCGCAATCGTCATCGTCGCGATCTTCAAACCCTCGGTACTCACGATCACGACCGCAATCGCGGTCATCTCCTGGCCCGGCATGGCGCGCCTCATGCGCGGCGAAGCCCTGCGTCTGCGCAATGCCGAGTTCGTGCAGTCGTGCCACGCCATCGGCATGCCGGGTGCACGCATCATCGCCACACAGATTCTGCCCAACTGCGCGGCGCCGCTGATCGTGTCCGCCTCGGTGATGGTGGCCACCGCGATCCTGATCGAAGCCGGGCTCGCCTTCCTTGGCCTGGGTGACCCCAACCGAATGAGTTGGGGCACGATGATCGGCATCGGGCGCGAGGCGCTGCGCACCGACTGGCACATGTGCGGCATGCCAGGGTTCGCCATCCTGGTCACGGTGCTCGGCTTCAATCTCCTTGGTGACGGACTCAACGACGCCCTCAATCCGCGGCTGGCCGATGCCCGCTGACAACGACCAGTCGCTGCTCGAAGTGACCGGGCTCACCACGTCGCTCGTCCGCGGCGGCAAGCCGGTGCCGGTAGTGGATGACGTCGGCCTTCGGGTGGTGGCGAGCGAGACGCTCGCACTGGTGGGCGAGTCCGGTTCGGGGAAGTCGGTCACCGCCCTGTCCATCATGCGTCTGCTGCCCGACCCGCCG
>CADECO010000572.1:0-3303 GCA_902825905.1 uncultured beta proteobacterium | reverse complement strand
CCCCCCTGCGAAAACCGATACTGAGCACTCACCCCCACCAGGAACTTCCGCCCCGGCGCGGGCTCGAAGAAGCGTGAGTTGCCCTCGTTCACGATCACCGAGCCGCTGTACTTGCGATCGAAAATGTTGTCGACGCGCACGAACTCGTTGAACGTCCAGCGCGCCAGGCGCTGCTCCAGCACGAAGCGCCAGCTCGCCACGGCGTAGCCGCCCGCGGCGTCGCTGTTCTGATCGTTCACGAACACGCGGTCGGCCGCGCGCACCTCGAATGCGGTGGTGAACCAGGGTTGGCGCCACGCGAGCTCCGCGTAACCCGTCTTGCTCGGCACACCGGGGAGCCTCGTGCCCGCGGCGATGCGCACGTTCGGCGTGGTACACGGCGCCGTCGTGCAGGTGAAGAAATCCTCGTCGTAGGTCGCGCGCAACGTCGCGGCCGACACGAGCAGTCGCACGTTCGGAATCAGCTCAGCCGTGAAACTCGCTTCCACCCCCTGGCGCTTGGTGCGTCCGACGTTCTGGAACGTCGAGCGCCCACCGGAGTTGGTGAGCACCACGATCTCGTCTTTCGTATTGGTCTGGAACACCGCGGCGTTGAACTGCGCGTTGCGCCCGAGCAGCATCTTGGTGCCGAGCTCGTAGTTCACGCTGCGCGCCGGACGCAGCCCGAAATTCAACCCGGTGCCGCCGCTTGCGCGATAGGCGAGCTCGTTGAACGTCGGCGTCTCGAACCCGGTGCCGACCGCGCCGTAGAGATTGACCGCATCGCTCAGGTTGAACACCAGCCCACCCACCGGGGTGGTCCGCGAGTAACGCACCGCGCCGCTGTCATCGGGGTTGATGCCGACGATGTAGTTGTCCTTCGAGCGGAAGCGCACCACGCTGTGCCGCACGCCGAGCTGCGCGCTCCAGCGTCGCGCGAACCCCCATTCGGCCTGCGCGTACTGATCGAAGTTGGAAACCTTGTTGTTCTCGTTGCGCCGTAACGCGCCTTGCACGCCGAGCTGCGTGCCGATGAAATTGAAGTAGCCGCGCCGGTCCTCGTCGAGCGCGTCGTAGTTCATGCCGACCGTGAGGCCGAACGGACCGCCGGCGAGGCGGTCGCGGTAAGCCCAGCGCAGATCGAGCCCATTGAAGCTTCGGTCGAGATCGACCACCCCGCCCGGATGCAGCGCGCTCGCCTGCTGTGTCGCGCTCGGAATCGCCAGAAACTGCAGCACGTCGCGCTTGCCGGTGTAGCCCATCAGCCGCAGCGACTGGCTCGGGGTGAACCGATGCTCGAGCACCGCGCCGCCCTGCGTCTGCGACACGTACTTGCGGGTGTCGAACTGCAGCGCGACCGGATCGACCTGGCGCGGATTTGCGTTGAACTGCGCACGCGTGAGGCCGAGCGGATCCTGCGCCTGCGGCATGTCGAGATAGTTGGCGAGCAGCGTGAGCGAGGTTGCCGGACCGATCGCCACCTTGAGCTTCGCGTTCGCCGCATCGCGCCGCGCCGCGCTGTGGTCGCGATAGCCGTCGGTGGTGAAGCGCGAGGCCTCGACCACGTAATCGAGCGGTGAGGCGACGCCGCTTGCTTTCACGCCGAGGCGGCGCGTGCCGAAACTGCCGAACGCGGCCGAGGGCATCACGTAGGGTTCCTTCGCGCCGTCTTCGGTGAGGATCTGCACCACGCCGCCCGAGCTGTTGCCGTAGAGCACCGAGAACGGACCGCGCAGCACCTCGACGCGCTTGGCCGAGCCGAGTGCGAAGTGCGAGACCTGCCCCTGCCCGTCGGGCATCGTGGCGGGAATGCCGTCGGCATACAGGCGCAGTCCGCGCACGCCGAACGTCGAGCGCGCACCGAAGCCACGCGAGGAGATCTGCAGATCCTGCGCGTAGTTCTGCCGGTTCTGCACCACGATGCCGGGCACGCGACTGAGCGACTCCGACAGATTGATCTGCAGCTGCCCCTTCTGCAGCACGTCGGCGCCGACCGCATCGATCGAGGCGGGCAGATCGAAGCCGCGCGCCTCCTCGCGAGTAGCCGTGACGACCACCGGCGCGAGCACGTCTTGCGCTTGAGTCTGCGCCTGAGGCTGAGCTTGGGCCTGCACATTGCCGGCAACGACCGTCACGCAGGCCGCGCGCAGGATTGATTGAACGGTCGCCGCGCGACCGCTCCTCCTTTGTTTGGACATCCGTTACTTCCTTTCCGGCTTGTCGATGTACCGCACGCCGATGAAGAACGCGCGCGGTGCGCCGGGCGCGAGAAACGTATCGCGCACCCAGCTGTCGGCATCTGGGCTGAATGTGCCGTTCGGAAACGCATTCTCACCCAGTATGCCGCCCGTGGTGTAGCGGCGATCGAACACGTTCGCGACCTTGCCGAAGAGCTGCAGGCGCGGCGCGATCTGATACCGCGCGTTCAGATTCAACACCGCGTAGCCGCCCGATTTGCCCGAACCCACGAACGTGCGCGTGCTGCCTGAGAGATCGGTGAAGGTGCCGGCCTGATGCTGGTTGTTTTCGTTGCCGCGCACGAACTGGCTGGAGAACGCGACGAGCTGCGCGCCGATGAGCAGCGGGCCCGATTGCCAGTCGCCGGCGAGCTTGAACGCGTGCCGCGGGATCCCCGGAATGCGATTGCCGCGTGACACCAGGATCTCGTCGTCGTTCAGGCCGGGCACCGTGCCGCGCGAGCTGTTGCCTTCGGCCAGCAGCACCGCGTCGGAACGGAACGTCGCGTCGATCAGGCTGTAACCGGCCGACCAGTTGATGCTCGGTCCGATGCGTCCGTTCAACCCGGCTTCCAGGCCCTGGCGGCGGGTCTTGCCGAAGTTGGTGAAGTAGCCGGCGCTGGTCGACGAACTCACGAACAAAATGTCGTCGGCGAGATCGGTGCGATACAGCGCGAAGTACCACCCGCCCTCGCCGGCGCGGCCACGCGCGCCGACCTCCCAGGTGCGCGCCACGACTTGCTTGAGAAACGGGTCGGAGGCCACCGCGTTGGAGAGCAGGCACGGCGCGTTGCGGTCGGCGCAGCCGAGTTCGATCGGCGAGGGCGCGCGGTTGCCCTGATTGAAGCCGCCGAACAGGCCGAAGCGCCGCGACGGATTGTGGGTGATGCCGATGGCCGGATTGAGCTTGCGATACGTGTAGTTGCTGTCCAGCCCCTGCGCCGGGGCCGGATAAGGCACCGCGATGCGGTCGTCGACCGTTACGTGCGTGCTGTTGAATCGCGCCGAGGCGGTGAGCTGCCACAGCGGTGCGACGTCGAGCGTGCCCGAAGTAAACAAGCTCCAGGTGCGGCTGCGCCCGAGCACG
>CADECO010000571.1:0-3323 GCA_902825905.1 uncultured beta proteobacterium | reverse complement strand
GGGCACCGCACGCACCGCGAGCAGAAACTCCAACCAGTGCGGGCGATGCGGCCGAGTACGTGCGGCGCGGCTCGCGACATGTACTCCCGCCGGCTGTCGCGCCACGAGAAAGATCAGGAAGGCGATCAGACCAAGAACGCTGATCGCCGCCATGACTTCCAGGAAAGCAACTGACCTGCTGTCCACGGGTCTCCCTTTGGCGTTCCCAGATTCCGTTATGCGACTATGATACTTGCGCGCAAATCGTGAAAGGAACCGAGCATGAGCGATTCATCCGATGCGACCTACCAGCAACGTACATATGGCGCCCGCGAAATCGGGTACGGACAAAAGCCCGGCATTGCGGTAGTGGACTTTCAGCTTGCCTTCACCGATCCGAAGTATCCGCTCGGCGGGTCGCCGATGATCGAGCGCGCCATCAACAACACCGCGCGTCTGTTGCGGGTGGCGCGGCGCTGCGGCGTGCCGATCGCCAGCTGCTATACCGCCTACACCTCCAAGGAGGACATGCCGTACTGGAAGATCGGCGCGCTCGAGGAGCAGCTGATTCACGGCCATCCGGCCACCGAGCTGGATCCGCGCATCTACGATCCCGCGTACGACGTGCGTCTGTGCAAGACCGGTGCTTCGATCTTTTATCAGACCCCGATCGTGGCGTACATGGTGCGCCAGCAGGTGGACACGATGATCGTCGTGGGCTGCGTCACCTCGGGTTGTGTACGCGCATCGATCGTCGACAGCTTCCAGAACGGATTCCGCACCATCGTGCCTGAGGACGCCGTCGGCGATCAGGATGAGCGCCCGCACCACGACAACCTGCGCGACGTCGGGCGGCGCTACTGCGACGTCACCAACACCGACAGCGTCATCGCGTGGATCGAAGCGTGGCACGCACGCATGCAACCGCTCGGCAAGCGTTCCAACGTTCAGGCCAGGGCAAGCGCATGAGCGGTGATCGCGACAGCGTCAAGAGCTGGTTCGACGAACAGCTCAAGACGCTGAAGGACGAGTTTGACCGCATGGGCGGCGGTGCCGCGCGCCCGATCGAGCGCAGCCGCGCGCCGGACTCCCGATCGGGGTCGAACGGATCCACTTCAACCGGATCGACCGGATCAAATGGATCGGGGCTCAATGGCGGCGCCGCGCGCATCGCGCCCACGCCCGCGCCAAGGCCGCCGGTCATCGCCCCGCCTCCCAAGATCGCGCCACCGATGGGAGGACGGTCGCTCTCGTCCGCGCCAGTGCAGCGCGAACGAGCGCAGCCATACAAGCCGATCGCGCACCCGACATCCGAGTCGCCCACCGCGCGCGAGTCGCGAGCGCCCCGCGCGCCTGAGGTGCGCTCGACGCCCTCGCGCGAATCTGACGCAACGCCCGCACTGGAAGCACGGGGGCCGCCAGCAGCGCCTGCACCGGCCCGTCCACCTGCACGCTCCGCGCCCTCGTCCGGCGAATTGCCGCGTCGCGCTCGCGAGTCGAGCGGAGGCTGGATGCTGGGCGTCGACGTCGGCGGCACCTTCACCGACCTGCTGCTGATCGAGCAGGCCACTGGTCGCACCTTCTCGGCGAAAGTCCCCTCCACCCCCGACGATTCCTCAGTCGGCGTGCTTCAAGGCATCGAAAAAGTTTGCGCGGTCGCCGGCATTGAGCCGACCGCCATCGGTCAGGTCATGCACGGTACGACCGTCGCCACCAACACCGTGTTGACCAACTCCGGCGCGCGAGTAGGCCTGGTGACCACCAAAGGCTACAAGCAGACGCTGCAGATCGCGCGCTCCTACGTGCCCGGCGGTCTGGGCGGCTGGGTCATCTTCAACAAGACCGATCCGCTCGCTCCGCTGGAACTGACCATCGAAGCCGACGAGCGCATCGATGCCAAGGGCGAAGTCGTCCAACCGCTCGACGAAGCGAAGCTGCGTAGCGATCTGTCCAAACTTGCGGGCGAAGGCATCGAGGCGCTCACTGTATCGCTGATGAATGCCTACACCAACGGCACTCACGAGCAGAAGATCCGTACGATCGCCGAGCAGTTGTTGCCCGGTGTGCCGGTGTCGATTTCGTCGGAGATCGTCCCGGAGATGTACGAGTACGAACGTACCGAGACCACGGTGGTCAACTCGTACATTCGTCCGGTGGTCTCGAAGTACATCGAGAATCTGTACAACGAGCTGAACCGGCGCATGCATGGCGTGCAGTTGCACATCCTGCGCTCCGACGGCGGACTGTCGTCGGAGGCCGCGGCCAAGGCGATGCCGGTGAACCTGCTGATGAGCGGGCCGGCGGGTGGCGTGTCGGGAGCGATCTGGACCGCCAAGCAGGCGGGCTTCAAGAACATGCTGACGTTCGATATGGGCGGCACCTCCACCGACGTGGCGCTGATACAGGACGGCGTCGCGCAGACCCGTCGTGAAACGCGCGTGGCCGATGTCACCGTGCGAGCACCATCGGTCGACGTGCGCACCGTCGGTGCCGGCGGCGGATCGATCGCCTACGTGCCCGAGCTCACCAAAGCGTTGCGGGTCGGGCCGCAAAGCGCGGGCGCCAAGCCCGGACCGGCTGCGTATGGCAAGGGCGGGCTCAAGCCGACCGTCACCGACGCCAATGTCGTGCTCGGCTATCTGCCTTCGTCGTCGCGGCTGGGCGGCGAGATGAAGCTCGACTATGCCGCCGCCGAAAAAGCGATCAAGACCGTCGCCGACGCGATCGGCCTGCCGCTCAAGGAGGCCGCCGAAGGCATCGTCAAGATCGTCAACGAGAACATGTTCGGCGCGCTGCGGCTCGTCTCGGTCGAGCAGGGCTTCGATCCGCGCGACTTCGCGCTGATCGGCTTCGGTGGTGCCGGGCCGCTGCACGCCAACGCGCTGGGCAAGTTGATGAGTTCCTGGCCGGTCATCATCCCTCCCGGACCGGGCGTGTTGTGCGCCTACGGCGATGCGACGACCCGGGTGCGCAACGAGGCGTCACGCACGTTCGTGCGCCGCTTCGACGACACCAGCGACAGCGAAGTGCTCGGCATCCTGCGCGATCTCGAAGCGTCTGCAGTGCAGGCACTCGATGACGAAGGTGTGCCGCGCAGCGAACAGGTCACGCAGTATCAGATCGATCTGCGTTACGCCGGCCAGGGCATGCGCCTCACGGTGAACCTGAGCCCGGACGAATTCGCGAGCGGCGGACTAACCGAACTGGGTCGGCGGTTCGACGATCTGCACGAGCAGCTGTTCACCTTCCGGCTCGATGCGCAGCGCGAGCTGTACAACCTGCGCGCGGTCGTCCAGGGCCGCGAGAACCTGGCGCGCGCCGTTCAACTGCCCAAGGGCAACGGC
>CADECO010000570.1:0-3344 GCA_902825905.1 uncultured beta proteobacterium | reverse complement strand
CAGACCGAGCACCATTTGCATCGCGATGGCCGCGTCGACCGCACTGCCACCGGCCCGGAGCGTCTCGAGGCCGGCCTGCGCGGCAAGCGGGTTCGCCGCGGCCACCATCTGGCGGCGCGCGGTAACGGCATTGAGGTCGGTGCGGAATCCGGACGCCGGTTCCGGCGCCTGGGGGCGGTCGGGGCCGGGCGTCGTGCAGGCCGCGAGTGCAACCGCGAGCGCGGCGATGCAGGACTTTCGGCTCACCATTGCAGGGCGTTGCGCCGCACGAGGCGATCGCCGTGCGGGCGATCGTCGTGCACGCGCGGTGTTACTTCGGCTGCATGCGGATGGCACCGTCGAGGCGGATGGTTTCGCCGTTCAACATTCCGTTTTCCAGGATCGCCTTCACCAATTGCGCGTACTCGTCGGGCCGGCCGAAACGCGAGGGGAAAGGTACCTGGGCCGCCAGCGACTGCTGCAGCTCCGGCGCCATGCCGAGCAGCATCGGCGTCTCGAATATGCCCGGCGCGATGGTGAGCACGCGGATGCCGCTGCGCGCCAGGTCGCGTGCGATCGGCAGCGTCATGCCCGCGACGCCTGCCTTGGATGCCGAGTACGCGGCCTGGGCGATCTGGGCGTCGATCCCGCGGATCGCCAGATTCATCTTCGCGAGCCGCCACGTCGTGTAATTCGACTCCTGCCCGTAGATCGAAATCTGCTTCCGCGCCTTGCCGCCGTTGCCGTTGCCGCTCGCGTGGGCCTCGATGAACTTGACCGACTGCACGAACATGCCGCCCGAGCCGCAACACGGGTCGTACACCCGGCCGCGGTAGGGCTCGAGCATCTCGACCAGCAGCTTGACCACGCAGCGCGGCGTGTAGAACTCGCCGCCCTTCTTGCCCTCGGCGCTGGCGAACTGCGAGAGGAAGTATTCGTAGACGCGGCCGAGCACGTCCTTGGCGCGGCTGGCCTCGTCGCCGACCCTGATGTTGCTGATCATGTCGATCAGCTGGCCCAGGCGCTGCTTGTCGAGCGCGGGGCGGGCGTAGTCCTTGGGCAGCACGCCCTTCAACGCCGGGTTGTCACGCTCGATGCCGGCCATGGCGTCGTCGACGAGCTGGCCGATGGTGCTCTGTCTGGCCTGCGCCTTCAGATGCGGCCAGCGCGCCTCGGGCGGCACCCAGAAGATGCTCAGCGCGCGGTACTCGTCGGGGTCTTCGGGGTCGGCGCCTTGGGCCTTCTCGGCCAGCAGCGCGGCGTGCTTCTCCTCGAAGGCGTCGGAGATGTACTTCAGGAACAGCAGGCCCAGGCAGACATGCTTGTACTCGGCGGCGTCCATGCTGCCGCGCAGCGCGTCGGCCATCTGCCAGAGCTGGGCTTCGTAGCCGACGGTGGCGGCGGAGGAGTTCGAGCCGCCCGATTGCTTCTTTGCTTCTTTGCTTGCTTCGCCATGTAGTTCTTCTGGAGGGAAGCGCAATGCGAACTGCGTCACGCTCATTGTCGTTGTGGCCGTGCAAGAGCGCGTCGGCCAGGGTGACTGGATTGTGACATTTCACCGTGCTCGAATGAGCAGGCCTCAGCCGTTGTGGCCAGGACAGCAGAGCGGCTGATTGAAACCTTTGCCCCTGGCCAAACGAAACCTTTGGCCTCGACCGCGGCCCTTACCCGGCCCGACGTGCTCCGCGCCTCAGCGCGCGCGCCGACCGACGCCTCGGCGGCAGTCTGAGGTCTGGTGCAACACCACCCAACGCAACGAACCGGCGCGCAGCTTCGCGCTGCACGATCAACCTCAATCCCCCATTCAGCAGCGCTGAGTGATCGGTGATACCCATCGCTTCGCTGGCTTTGGCCAGCAGCTCATCGTCGAGCGTGACGGTCGTGCGCATGGCGGGTCTCCGCGAATCCGCGCGCCTTCGGAATCTTCATGCCGTGGATGATAGTCATTCACGGTGTGAATGAAAAAGCACAGAGCCTGCTACGGCAAGACGACAGTCTTGCGCAGGCCGTCGCCCCTACTGCTTGATCGCCCTCGCCTTCAACCCATCCCACTCCGCCAGCGCCGGCTTCGCCGCGAAGTTGCTGTCGACCAGACCCAAGTTCGCGAACAGGGGCAGATTCGCCGGGATGGGCGCCGGCCAGGTGGCGAGGTCGAGGTCGGCGAACATGATCTGGATGACGCCGCGCGCACTCACGCTGTCGAGCAGTTGCGCGTGGCGGGCGATGTAGCGCGCCTGCGCCGCGGGGGTGGAGGTGATGGTGCCGGCGGTGGCGCTGGTCCAACCGCCCTCTACGATCATCACCGGCAAGGTGCGCGCGCCTAACAGGCGGGTGTAATAGTCCGTGGGGATGTCTTCGGGCTGGCTGTAGCCGAAGTACGGGTACGACGAAAGCCCCAGCATCTGCATGAATGCGAAGTCGGTGAAGTCGCGCTCAACACCCACGTAGGGCCCGCGTGTGCCGAGCACGCCCCACGCGGTTTCCACCTGCACGCTGGCGATCAGGGTGGCGGTGCTGCCGGCTGCGCGCAGGTCGGCCGCTGCGTCGTTCGCCACTTTGACGACCGCGTTGTAGAGCGCGGCGGGGGCGGCGACGCGGATCAGGTTGGTTTCGGGCGCGAGCCCGATGAATTCGGGCTTGAGCTTGCGCGCCACCGCGAGCGCGTAGCTGCGATAGAGCTGCTGTATCGCCGGTTCGGTGAGGCTGCGGTTGGCCGCGCGCAACTGCGGCGCTTCCTGCGCGCGCGACAGGCCATCGGTGGAATCGAGCATGACGTAGAGCTGCAGGCCCTTGGCACGCAGGTAATCGACGAGTTGCACCTTGTCGCGATCGAGGATGGCATCGGGCGACATGCCCTTCAGCAGATCGGTCCACGGCACTTCTTCGTGGATGGCCACCAGCTCCGCGCGGGTGCTGAACAGGTCGATGTTCTTGACCATGTCGCCCACGGTCGGGCGCGGCGGGTTGGTGGCGAAGCCGAGTTTCCAGGTGCGGGTGGCGGCGGGCGGTGTGATGGCCGGCGGCGCCGCGGGGGTGCCTGGCGTGCCGGTGGTCACCGCTGGGGTGTCGTTGCTGCCGCCGCCTCCGCCGCCGCATGCGGTGAGGGTGGCGAGCGTGAAGACGAAGACGAGGGAACGGATCATGCGTCCTCCACGCTTTGTCGACTTCATCTCAGGCTACCGTCGTCGTTGATCTCAACCTTTTCCGCTCACAAGTCGCATCGCGCTCACCCGAGCCCGCTGGGAAGTCTTTCCTGCAAACCGCCCGCGTAACTTCTGCACATCTTGGCCACCGTACGCGCGCCGCTTCGCACCTGACCTTACCCCTTGTTCCTTCACGAACCGAACCTCAACTCGATAGCCCAG
>CADECO010000569.1:0-3359 GCA_902825905.1 uncultured beta proteobacterium | reverse complement strand
CCTTCCTGAGATCTCTCGGTGGCCTGGGTCGTAATCGCGCCCGGCCACAGGCCGCCCACATCCTGGTGTTGGACTGTCGTGACGCTGAAGGCAACGACGCTGCCGTCGGCGTGCACCGGGATGAAGAGCGTGATGTCGGGCAGGTGCGTGCCACCGCAGTACGGATCGTTCAGGATGTAGACATCGCCTGCGACCATCCCCGTGACCGGGTACTTCGCGATCACCGCTTGCAGCGCCGGGATCATGGTGGCCAGATGGATCGGGATCGCGGTGGCTTGGGCGATCGTCTGCGCATCGGCGGTGAAGATCGCGGCGGAGCAGTCCATGCCTTCCTTGACGATCGGCGAGAACGCGCTGTGCAGCAGCGTCATCTGCATCTCGTTGGCGATGCCTTCGAGCTTGTTGCGCACGACTTCGAGCGTAACGGGATCTTGTGCCGGATCGCGCGCGTTCATGGCTGCCTGGTCATGATGAGCACCTCGTTGGCGGCGACGGTTGCGTGCCACCCCGGTTCGATCAAGGTGGTGGTGTCGCCCTGTTCGATGATCGCCGGCCCGCTGATGCGCTGTCCGGGAGCGAGGCCGTCGCGGTCCCAGACACTGGCGGCGACGAATGCGCGTTGCCCTTCCAGCAGGATCTCGCGGGTGCCTTTGCGAGCTTCGCTGCGCGCGGTGTTTCCAGGCGCAGCGGCCGCCACGGCGCTTGGAGCGCGCTGCACGACGCGCAGGTTGACGAAACGGGCGGGGCCGGCGGTGCTGTGGCCGTAGATCTGGTCGTGCAGCGCGCGAAAACGCTCGTAGGCGTTTGCGATGAGCTGCGCCGAGTCTGTCCGCTCGATCGGGACTTCGATGTGATGAGCTTGTCCGACGTAGCACACGTCGGCGTAGCAACTCGTCTGCACGGTGTTCGGATCGACGCCTTCGGCGCGCATGCGCTGCGCACACTCCACGGCGAGGCGCTCGCACACCTGGAGGATCACGGCGGGATCGGTCTCAGCCAGCTTGGACATGAACGCGCTGGAGGACTCGTGTTCGATCAGCGCGGCGAGCAGCCCCGCGGCGCAGAGCACGCCCGGGTAGCGCGGGACGATGATGCGCTCGATGCCCAACTCGCGCGCCAGCGCGGTGGCGTGAAGCGGTCCGGCGCCGCCGAATGGCATGAGGCTGTAGGCGCGCGGATCGATGCCGCGACTGATCGACACCAGCCGAATCCCTTCGGCCATCTGCACGTTGACCACACGGTGCACGCCAAGCGCGGCTTCGTGCACGCTCAATCCGAGCGGCCGGGCGACGTTGTGTTCGATGGCCCGATGCGCGAGCGCCCGATCCAGGCGCAACGTGCCTCCGGCGAAGTAGGCGGGGTCGAGCAGGCCCAGCACGATCGAGGCGTCGGTCACGGTGGCATCCTCGCCGCCGCGGCCGTAGCACGCAGGTCCAGGCTCTGCGCCGGCGGATTGCGGCCCCACGCGCAAGCCGCCGCCCGCGTCGATCCAGGCGATACTGCCGCCGCCGGAGCCGATCGAATTCACATCCACCATCGGCACGCGAATGCGATAGCCGTCGAGCAGCCCCTCGGGTCGGATCACCGGCTGACCCGCAGCGATCAACGCAATGTCGGAGCTGGTGCCGCCGATGTCGACGGTGATCAGATTCGTGTCTCCGACCGAGCGACCTACCTCGCGCGCACCCACCACGCCGGCGGCCGGTCCGGACAGGAACAGGCGAATCGGTCGCTGCCGCGCGATGGTGGCCGAGCACACGCCGCCGCGCGACTGCATGATCTGCAAAGCCGCCGGCACGCCAGCGCGCGCCAGATCGGCTTCCATGCTGCCCAGGTAGCGATCCAGCCCGCGCTTGACATAGGCATCGAACGACGTGACCACGGTGCGCTCGAATTCGCGGAACGCCGGATCGACATCCGAGGACATCGATACGACCAGATCGGGATGGCGCGTTCGGATATAGAGCGCGGCCGCGCGCTCGTGCGCAGGGTTCACGAACGCGAACAGAAAACACACCGCGATGGCTTCGACGCCTGCTTCGATGAGCGTGTTCACGCTGCGCTCGAGCGAGGCCATGTCGAGCGGTTTGATCACCGAGCCGTCCGGCCCGATCGCCTCCTCGACACCTTGGCGCTGCGCTCCCGGTGCGAGGAACACTGGCGTTTCGGGCTTCAGGATCAGTTGATAGAGCTGCCGGCGGTTCTGCCGGCCGATCTCCAGCACGTCGGTGAACCCTGCGGTGCCCAGCAGGCCAAGCCTCGCGCCTTTGCGTTCGAGCACCGCGTTGGTGGCGACGGTGGTGCCATGCACGAAGCGATCGACGTTGCGGGGCGCGACTTGCCAGGCGGGCAGCAATTCAGACAGAACCGTGCGCACCGCTGCGCTCGGATCGGAGCGCGTCGAGGGGACTTTGGCGATGCGCATGCGCCCATCGGCATCCATCGCGACGACATCGGTGAACGTTCCGCCGATGTCGACGCCGATCGATGTGCCGCGTGCCATCACTCGATTTCCAGGAAGCGCGCCGCGTTGCGGTAGAGCCACTTCTCCTTCACCGCGTCCTTGAGTGGCAGCGCGAGCACCTCCTCGACGGCGCGCTCGACCGGCTGCATCGGAAATGAGCTGCCGAAGAATATGCGGTCCTGCAGGAGCGTGTTGCCGTATTGCAGCAGGCCCTCATAGCCCGAGCCGGCCACCGCGAGGTACTTGGGCCGCACCGCGGAGACGGCGATATGGACGTTGGCATGGCGCCAGGCCACGCCGATCAATTCATGGACCCATGGCCACCCGGGCGGGGAGGCCACCACCCGCAGCTTGGGAATAGCCACCATCACCCGGTCGAGCAGCATCGGACGTCCGTACTCCATCAGCGAGTCGGTCGAGAAATTGATGCCGCAGTGGATATTGACGGGAATATCGAGCTCCACGCACTTGCGGTAGAGCGCGATCATCTTCGGATCGTCGATCGCGAGTTTCTGCTCGAAGCACTGCAGGTTCAGGCCGCGCATGCCGAGTTCGCGGACCGCTGTCTCGAGCTCGGCGGCGGCCGACTCGCCGCGATGCGGATCGACGCCGGCCCAGCCGACGAACCGGCTGCCCTGTGCGGTGCAGAACTGCGCGATGGCCTCGTTGGAGACCTTGATGCCGAAGGTGGTGGAGATGTCGTTGGCCTTGACCACGACGCGCCTGGCATCAACACGATCGTATGCCGCGAGGTAAGCCACCAGCGGATCGCTCCCGGCGGCGGTACGCACTTCGGACTCGCTCGTCTCGTAGACGCGCCGGTAGTTGCGCAGGTGTGCGGCGTTGGGCTGGAACGCCGGAATCGGCGGGCGGCTGTTGAAATCGATGACGGGCA
>CADECO010000568.1:0-3360 GCA_902825905.1 uncultured beta proteobacterium | reverse complement strand
GTGCAGCCGGCCGAGAGCCACAGCCGCTTGAACATGTCGAGCGACACGTGCATGTCTTCGGCGGTGCGTGGATAGAACAGCGGCCGGCCGGTCGCGCCACCGGAGCGCCAGTACTCCACCGTATCGACTTCGGGCGCGGTGCAGAACGCTTCGTGGAATTTCTCGGCGGGGATGTCGCGCAGCTCGTCCTTGGTGAGGATCGGAATCTTGCGCCACTCGTTCGGGTCATCGAGCCGGCGTGCGTCGATGTGATCGATCTTGCCGCGGTAGAACGGCGACTGTCGCGCACGCTCGAACGCGACCTGCTTGCGCGTCGACTGGATGCGCGCGATCTCCTCGCGTGAGCGGGCGGGAAAATTCAGATCGCTGTATTCCACATTCGGTGCCCTATGCTGGTGGCCGCTGCCCGCGCCTGCTACTCGGCCTTGATCCCCGCCTCGCGCGTGAGCTTCTGATATTTCTGCACCTCGGTTGCCTTGAACGCGGCGAACTGATCGGGCGTGAAGGGGTTGGTGGTGCGTGAAGTCTCGGCGAAGAGTTTCTTCATCGCCGGCGTTGCCAGCGCCTTGTGCACCGCCTCGTGCACCTGGTCGATGACTGCGCGCGGCGTGCCGGTCGGCGCATCGAGTCCCGTCCAGACCGTGAACTGAAAACCGGGCAGCGTCTCGGCCACGGTCGGCAGGTCGGGAAAGCCAGGCAGGCGCGACGGCGAGGTGACTGCGAGTGCGCGCACCTTGCCCGCGGTGATCTGCGGCACGGCGGAGGTATCGGCGAACAGGTAGTCGACCTGACCACCCAGCAGCGCGGTCAGGGCCGGTGAGGTGCCCGTGAACGGAATGTGCGTGGCGCTCGAGCCGGTCATTTGATTCAGGAAAGCGCCGGCGAGGTGGGGCAGGCCGGCCAGTCCGGATGACGAGTAGTTCATCGCCGCACTGTTCTGCTTGAGCCGTGCAATCAGGTCGGCCAGCGTGTTGATGCCGCGGTCGGGGCGGACCACCAGAAACAGCGGACTCTCCGAGATCACCGCGATCGAACTCAAATTCGCAACGATGTCGTAGGAGAGGTTCTTGAACAGCGCCGGTGCGATGGCGTGCTGGCTGGTGGACAGCAGCAGCGTATAGCCGTCAGCCGGCGCGCGCGCGACGAAGGCCGCAGCGATCGTGGTGCCGCCGCCGGGTTTGCTCTCGACGATCACCGGCTGGCGCCAGATCTCGGTGAGCTCGCGCGCCACGGCACGGGCAACCACGTCGGCGCCGCCGCCGGGCGGGTAGGGGTTGATCAGCGTCACGGCACGCGAGGGATAGCTCTGCGCGACGGCCGCGGTGTGCGCGGTGAGGGCACACAGCGCAAGCGCCGCAAGACGGGTGATGAGGCGGAACGGGATACTCATGTTCGACTCTTGAGGAGGATGGCTGCCGATGACTCGCTGCATCATGCGAGGCAGAGTGCTTGGTGCGATGGCCGCGACCGGTGATTCCGACTGCAGGACGGCATAGTATCCATCGTCCGCCTCTGCCGCCGTCACAATGCTCAGTACGCTCGCCATCTCCGGATACCGCTCGCTGCGCGAGTTGATCATTCCGCTCGGGCCGCTCAGCGTCATCACCGGCCCCAACGGCAGCGGCAAATCGAACGTCTACAAGGCGCTGCAACTGCTCGCCGAGACCGCGCAGGGTACGGTCGTTGCCGCGCTCGCGCGCGAAGGCGGGCTGGAGTCGACGTTGTGGGCCGGGCCGGAGCAGTTCTCGCGCGCGATGCGCCGTGGCGAGCAACCGGTACAGGGCGGGCCGCGCAAGGGCTCGGTGAGCCTGAAGCTCGGCTTCGCCGGTGACGACGACGGCGACTTCGGCTACGCGATCGATCTCGGATTGCCCACGCCGAGCGAAGCGACGAGCTCGTTCCTGCTCGACCCGGTGATCAAGCGCGAGAGCATCTGGGCGGGGCCGGTGCTTCGACCCGCGGCGCTGCTGATCGATCGGCGCAACAGCGTCGTCACTCGCCGCGGCGAGTCGAGCACGCGCGACGAGTGGCCGATCGTCACGCGACACCTGGCGAGCTTCGACAGCATGCTTGCGCAGTTGTCGGATCCGCTTGCCGCGCCCGAGCTGTGGAGCATGCGCCAGCGCATTCGCAGCTGGCGCTTCTATCACCACTTCCGTACCGACGCCGATGCGCCGGCGCGCCGCGCGCAACTCGGTACGCACACGCCGGTGCTGGGCCACGACGGTGCCGATCTCGCGGCCGCATTGCAGACCATCCGCGAGATCGGCGATTCGCAAGCGCTCGATGCCGCGGTCGAAGACGCCTTTCCGGGCGGAGCAATTGACATCGAGATCGAGCGCGGGCGGTTCGAATTGCGCATGGCGCAGCATGGGCTGCTGCGGCCGCTCGCTGCCGCCGAACTGTCCGACGGCACGCTGCGTTATCTGCTGTGGATCGCGGCGCTGCTCACGCCGCGGCCGCCGGAGTTGCTGGTGCTGAACGAGCCGGAGACGAGCCTGCACCCGGATCTGCTGCCTGCGCTTGGTCGACTGATCGCCTCGGCCGCCGAACGCTCGCAGATCATCGTGGTGTCGCACGCGAGCCGGCTGATTGCCGCGCTGGTCGAGGATCGGCGCTGCCGCGTGATCCGCCTGGAGAAGGAACTCGGCGAGACGCAGATCGTCGATGATTACGATCCACCGCGCTGGCAGTGGCCGAGTCGATAGTCATAGGGCTGGACTCGGAGCCTGAGCGCCTGCCGCACGTGGTGGCTGGTGTATCTTCACCTTTTCTGGCGCTGCCGGAGATTTCGCGCATGCAAACGCCCACCGCCCAGCATTCATCCGCGCAGTCAGCCGCCGGTGCAGAGCATCCGATGTCCGGACCAGCGCGTTCGGCGCCTGGGTCAGCGGACCTAGCGTCCTGGCCCTTCACCGCGGTGCCGCTCTCGCCCGGCATCGGCGCCGAGCTGCGCGGCATCGATTTCACCCAGCCAGTCGACGACGCTCTGTTCGCCGCGATCCACGCTGCGTTTCTGCGCTACGAGCTGCTGCTGTTCCGCGGCCAGGAAATCTCGCCGGCGCGCCAGGTGGAACTCGCACGCCGCTTCGGCGAAGTGCAAGTGCACGTGATGAACCAGTACCACGCCGACGGTTATCCGGAGCTGTATCGCCTGTCGAACGTCGACGAGCAGGGCAACCCCAACGGCAAGCATCCGGATCGCGGCACCATGGCCTGGCATACCGACGGCTCATGGCAGCGGCGCACCGGTCTGGTGACGATGCTCTATGCCGAGATCGTGCCCGGCGGCAGCGGCGGCACCTACTTCGCCGACATGTACGGCGCGTACGAGGCGTTAAGCTCCGAATGGAAAGCGCG
>CADECO010000567.1:0-3362 GCA_902825905.1 uncultured beta proteobacterium | reverse complement strand
CTTTCATTCGGCAACCAGATTCGCGGCGGCGACGCCGGTCTACGTGCGCGGGCCGCGGCCCGCAGGCGCAAGGGATTCGTCGTCACCGCCGAGCCCGACGCGGCGTTTCCGGTACCCAGGCTGCGCGGCGTGAGCGGTCCCGTGCCTTTCGACGAAAGCCGCGAACGGTTGAAGAAGCTGCACGCCTACCGGCCCAAGCTGCGCGCGGTGGGCGCCCGCGAGTACGCTACCTATGAGACCGCCTATCGCGACTGCGCACAACGCGTCTTCGACAAACCCGAGGCGACGCGCGCGGCCGATCTTTTCGCGCTGTGCCTGGACCACCCCAAAGAGCTGGTGCGCATCGCTGCGGCCATCGCGTCGCTCCCGTTGACCACGGGCCCGCAGCAGAACCTGCAAGTACTGGTCAACGGCCTGAAGAGCCAGGACGAACTCGAGCGCTCGCTAGCCGCCACCGGCCTGGCGCGCACCTACCCGGACCATCCGGCGCTCAAGCGCTTGTCGCGCGGCAAGACCGCGCCGCGCGAGCGACCACCGCGCCAGACGGTAATGCTGGTGCATGGCACCTGGGCCAGCGACCAGCCTTGGTACCAGCCGGGCGGCGACTTCTTCAGCTTCACAAAAGGGCTGCGGCCCGACCTCTACGGCGCGGCCGACTTCTTCAGATGGAGCGGCGGCTGGAGCGACGGCGCGCGGCTCGCCGGCGCCACTACGCTCAAGCAATGGGTGGACGACCACAACGAATCAGGGCTGGACCTCATTGGCCATAGCCACGGCGCCAATGTCATGCTTAAAGCCACCGAGCTCGGATTGACAGTCGGCAAGGCCGTGCTGCTGAGCTGCCCGGTGCACGTGGACAAGTATTTTCCCAACTTTGCCAACGTGCAGTCGGTGCACGCGGTGCGCGTGCACATGGACCTGGTGGTGCTGGCGGACGGCGGCGGACAGCGCTTTAGCCACCCCAACATCCAGGAGATCACATTGCCAGTGTGGTTCGACCACAGTGCGTCGCACGACCCGCAATGCTGGATCGATCACCGCGTGGCGCAGAAAATCGGCTTGTGAAACTAGCGGATGCGGCGGCAGTGTTTGCTGCTTACGGGGCGTGGCGAGCCACCGGCTCGGCGCGCGCGGGGGCACAACTGGCTCGAGCACTGGCATCCGACGACGAGACCAGCCGCACCGTCGCCGGCACGCTGCTCGCGCGCGCAACGGATCGGGCACTGCCGCTGCTGCGCGCCAATCTCAGCCAAGGTATCGCAGTGGCGATGACATTACGCGTGCTGGCTGACGCCGGTGGGCGCGAAGTCGTCGACGAGATTGAACCCTACACCCACAACAGTGATCCGCAGATAGCGCGCGCGGCGCGCGACGCCTTGGCGGCCGCGCGGGCCACAGGACTCGGTCGTCCGTAAGGGTCGAGTTCGTTTCCCGGTGCCGTCCCAGGATGGTTGCCCCTCCGACCTTTGACCAGAAGCTTGGTTGGCGTGCTGGCCTGATAGCGCGCGCAGCCGTTGTTCTACGCGCTCACGCGCGAGCCCAAATTGCTGAGACCTTCGGCGTGCGAGGTTGCCTAACATCAGGGTTAAGCGGACGCATAATATTTGTTATGTTAAATCACCAACGAAAGCGCCCTCAGTGACTTCGCTCGGCTGTGGGCGACAACGTTGCTTGCTTCGTCGTCGAGGTTGCGCCGCGACTTGCGCAGCCCCCTAACGCGCATTCACTTTCCACTTCTTGGCCAGCGCTGCAACGTCCTTGTCGCTGCCGAAGTCGCCGGCGTCAGCCTCCTTGAGTGCCGCACGAATCTCGACGACCTGCCACTCGTTGGTCTCGACGAATGCGCGGATCGCCTCGGCGGCGAGGTAAGACTTGCTGCGGTTGGTCGACTCGGCCAGGCGATCGAGGCGTTCCTTAACCTTCTCTTCGAGCCGGATGGTCATCTTGGTGGACATGGGTCAAGCGTCAAGTGCTGAAAAATGAAATGTATACGCGTAGTGTGGCGCGTCAATCGACGGGACTTGTGCGCGAATCGCTCGAGCCTACGCCTTGAGCTGACGGGGCGAGCGCCCGAGCCCTCAGCTTTCAAGAAACAGCCGTGGGAAGAGCGTATCCAGCATCTTCGTTGGAAAACGCAGCGACACCGGACCTTTCTGGCTGTCTGACCCGAGGATGCCCTCGGCGAGCAACACTCCCAACATGACACGGCAGGTGCGCTCACTCAGGCCCGTAATGGCGGCCGCATCACCTCGGGCGATCTCGCCGCGATGCAGGATTTCAACGAGCAGCGTAGTGGCCTCCGCGCGCCAGCCCTGCTGACTTGCGTAGCTGCGCAAGCGCTCGGCCACACGCGTGAGTTCGAATAGATCGGTCATGAACCTGACCTGGTCCAGGCAAACCTTGAGAAACCAGGTTGAAAACTCGGTCAGCGCGCGCAGCGACAGGTTACCGCGGCCATCCAGATCTCCCTGCCTGGGCATGTCGGCGTGGTCCATCATGCTGCGGTATTCGGCGCGGCTGTCCAGTCCTCGCGCCAAGCCGCGCGACACCGACCATAGGCCGTGCGCGCCGATTCCAGCCTGCAGCGCCATGGTATGACTCATGAGGCGGCTCACCCGGCCATTGCCATCGGGGAACGGGTGAATGAAGTTCAGTCGGTGGTGAGCCGCCGGGATCGCCAGAATTCGGGAGGCAGCGCCTAACTTGGCGAACGCGAACCGCTGCTCGAAATACTCCATGAACGCACCGACCCGGCTGCTACTCGGAGGCTGATGACGCCCGACCGTGTTGTCCTCTTCAGGTCGCGAGCGTAGTTTGCCCGGAACCATGACCAGGCTCCGCCCGCCCCCTTCGATGCGGAGCATGGATTCCGGTGCACCCCGGTAGAACTCGCGGTGCAGATGGCAGATGAAGGGGGCCGAGCCGGGTTCGGGCAGCTGACCGCCGCCAAAGCTCCGGTCGATCTCACGCTGCAACCGAATGTGCTGTCGCGCTTCGAGCTGCAAATTTCGCCTTGGCTCGTCGGCATCCAAATCATTGGCCAGAGCACGTTCGATGTCGCGCGGCCGCGTGTGGTGGCCCTCGATCAGATTGGAGTAGTAGCAATTCATCATGCGCACCAGATCCGCCAGATTCGCGGCGGTCTTGGGGTGCAGGCGAGCGGCGAGTGCGCTGGCGGCAGCAGGTAATTCCGTCAGCAGATCGAGCAGTTCCCCGCGGGCTTCCTCCAGAAAGCACGGTTCGATGCGGGTGGGAACTTCAAGCAACGTCATTTGCCGATCGATATGCGTTACTAAGCCTCTGTCTTATATAGCAAAAATATCCATCTAGACAGTGGAATTGCCGATCTTGTCTGCCGATCC
>CADECO010000566.1:0-3376 GCA_902825905.1 uncultured beta proteobacterium | reverse complement strand
CTGGTGGCGAGCGAGCTGCCCGACTACCTGCCGGTGTTCCTGGAGTTCCTGTCGACGTTGCCGCCGGAGCACGCCGCCGAGTTGCTGGGGCAACCGCTCAATATCGTGCGTGCACTGGCGGAGAGGCTGGCACGTCGCAAGAGTCCGTATGCAGCGGTGTTTCTGGCACTTGAGCAGCTGGCGAGCGTCGAAGCCGGTGATGAGCGCGCCGAAGGTGGAATGGCGGATGAAGTGCAGCCGCAAGACGTGCGTCCCGAAGGGGCAGGCGACGATCCGACCGACTTCACGGCGCTCGACCGGCTCTGGGAAGACCGGCCGGTCGGTTTCGGGCCGGGCGCGGCATGTGCCCCCGCAGGCGAGGGCGACGGCGTCTCACGCATCCGTGTTCTTCCGCGCGGCGCCGGCCAGCCGCGTTTCGAGTCGCTATAGGGAGCGGTCATGGCGAACTATCTGCACACCCTGGTGTTCGGCATCTATCCGTATATCGCCCTCGCGGTTCTCGTCATCGGGTCGATCCTGCGTTACGACCGCGAGCCGTACACGTGGCGCTCGGGGTCGAGCCAACTGCTGCGGCGGCGCCAGTTGATCGTCGGTTCGGTGCTGTTCCACGCCGGCGTGCTGATCGTGTTCTTCGGGCATCTGGGTGGTCTGCTCACGCCGATCCAGCTGTTCGAGATGGTCGGCATCAGTCACGGCGCCAAGCAACTCATGGCGATCATCGTCGGCGGCGTGGCGGGCGTCATGGCACTGATCGGCGCCACGATGCTAGTGCAGCGACGGTTGTTCGATGCGCGCATCCGGGCCACGTCGACGTTCGGTGATGATGCGGTGATCGTGCTGCTGTGGATTCAACTGGTGCTCGGCCTGCTGACCATTCCGCTGTCGATGGGGCATCTCGACGGCCACGAGATGGTCAAGTTCATGAGCTGGGCGCAGGGCATCCTCACCTTCAACACCGGCGCTGCGGCGTTGATCGCGGATGTGCACTGGGTGTTCAAGCTGCACCTGTTCCTCGGGCTCACGATCTTCCTGATCTTCCCGTTCACGCGGCTGGTGCACATGCTGAGCGCGCCGGTGCGGTACATCTGGCGGCCGGGGTATCAGATCGTCAGGGCGCGGCCGGCGAGCAGGCGTGCCACGGCGCTGCAGCCGCGCGCCGAGTAGCAGGTGCAACGCAGCGCATCGAAGTCGCGCATCGGAGTCCGAATCCGGCGACAATCGCGGCCGCATCCCTCTGACCACAGGAGAGCGTCCCATGATCGAACTGTATTTCGCCCCCGGTGCGTGCTCGTTCGTGCCGCACGTCGCCCTCGAAATCATCAAAGCAGCCACCGGCACTGCGTTCGAGCCCAAGATGGTCAAGCTGCACAAGGGCGAGCATCAGACGCCGGAGTACCTGGCGATGAATCCGAATGGCCAGGTGCCGGTGCTGGTCGTCGACGGTAAGCCGCTCACGCAGATCGTTGCGATCTGCGATTACCTCGACCGGCAGTATCCGAAGGCCGGTTTGCTGCCGACCGAATCATGGGCGCGCGCCCAGGCGCTCTCTCAACTGGCCTGGATGAACAGCACCGCGCACACCACGTTCACGCACGTGTTCCTGCCGAAATACTTCGCCGACAGCGAAGCGGGGCAGGCCGAGGTGCGCAAGGTGGGCATCAGGAATTTCCGCAATTGCCTGGAGCGGGTGCAGAGCTGGATCGGTGCGGCCAAACCGTTCTTCTTCGGCGAGCACGTGTCGGTGCACGATGCGTATGCGTTCACCCTGCTGCGCTGGGGCGGCTATGCGGGCGTCGATCCCAATTCGATGCCGGCGTATCGCGCCTATGTCGACAAGGTGATGAGTGCCGCGCCGGTGATGACGGTGATGGAACGCGAGCGCATCAAGCTCGACACGTACAAGGCGGCCTGACAGGTCCTTGGTTTTTCAGCGCTCCGCCGCGCCGAGCTTCGCCGCCCAGTCGCGCGGCAGGCGCACCGACTTGGTCGTGGTGAAGCCGAGCATGCCGTTGTGCGCGAGGAAGTAGCAGTTGGTGCGCAACGGGTCGCCGCTCACCGCGATGCGGAAGTCTTCGGGGCGCGCGACGATCGGCACCAGCCGCTCCGGATCGCGTGAGGCGCCGAACACCTTGGGCGCCTTGCCGATCGCGGCATAGTCGGCCAGTGTTCGCGGGCCCGGCACGAGATTGGTCCAACCGGTGATGTAGCGCTCGAACACGCGCGCGGGAATGCGGGCGTGATCGAACAGATGCTGCTGCACGTCGCGCTTGGTCATCCCCGATCGTGCGATGGTGCGTGCGATGATCGGCGAGAGGATCAACAGCGGCTGATAAGTGCCCGTTGCCAGGCCGACGGTGAAGATCAGCTCCCAGCCGCTGTAGCTGACGATCGAATCCACGAGGTAGGGCAGGCACGCCTGCGCGGTGTCGCCGAACACCGACACGATCACGTGGCCGCCGGTGAAGCGCGCGATAGTGACCGCGCTGTCGCCGGCCGGCACACCGGCTTCTGCGGCGATCGACGGCCAGCCGATCTCGCCCAGCGCGTCCTCGTTCTCGGCGAGCACCACCCGCCAGGTGCCGCCGAAGGTGCCCTTGTCGGTGTGATGCGGCAGGAAGCCTGCGACGTTGCGCAGATACAGCCGCCAGAACCGCCCGATCGAGGTGTTCGCCTGGAAGCCGTCGCGCAATGCGCCCTGCTCGTAGTTGAAGCCCAACTGCTTGATGAGCGGGCCATTGAGGATGATCTGCGTCTCCGATCCCGGCGTGTTGCCGCTGTGCTCGACCCCGTAACGCGGATCGGCCATCGCCTCCACCAATGCCACCAGCACCGGCATGTACTGCGGCCGGCAGCCGGCCATGACGCCGTTGACCGCGACGTTCCACACGGTGGCCGCGCGGTTGTCGGGTAGCAGCACGCCGAGCACGTCGTTAGGCTTGCGGTCGGTGAAGGCGAGGAACGATTCGATACGCGCGCGCGTCGGCGGCACGATCGGCAGGCCGTCGCTCCAGAGCTTGTCGTAGTAGTGCCGATTCACGGCGTCGAACGAACCCTCGAACACGATCGCCTGCGGATCGGGTTCGGCCGCGCTGTCTTCCATGGCCGTGGCATTGGTGAGGCAGCGCACCACTTGCTCGAGCGTGACGCGCGCGACGTTCTGCGTGAGCTCATCGCGCGACTGCACATCGGGATGGCCGGGCACGACGGCCAGCGGCAGATCGGGTGTACCCAGGCCCACCGACGTTGCCTTGGCCTGGCGCACGAAGCCCTCGCACACCAGCGTCGCCGAAGGGATACCGGCCTTCTCGGCCACCGCACTGACCCGCAACACGGCGGGCGTGCAGCTGCCTCAACAGCCCATGCCGGAGACGACGGC
>CADECO010000565.1:0-3398 GCA_902825905.1 uncultured beta proteobacterium | reverse complement strand
CTGTGAAATCGAGCAGCTCGCCTGATCTGAGACGTTACCCATGCCCGCGCGCCGCACATTTCGAATCAACCTGCCGCTGCTGCTGCCAGGCGTTGATCCTGCGCGAGATCGCTGTGTCACGCGCTTGATTGCGCTGTTGCAGGGTCGGCCTGGGATTGCCGAGGTCCATGTCGTCGGGATCGATGGCAGAGCGCCCGAGCTGTGCATTCATTACGATCTCGCGACGATTTCTTTGGGTCGCGTACGCGAGCTTGCTCATGCGGCGGGCGCTGAGATCTCAGCGAAGTTTGCACATCTGCTGCTCGACATCGGCGCCCCGACACAGTCGCGCGTTGCGAGCCGTATCGCTGCCACGCTGCGTAAGGTACCGGGCGTGTTCGAAGCGGATGTCGCCGCCTCGGGCGCGGTGCGCATCGAGTTCGATCCCAGCCAAACCACCGAACCGGCCTTGCGCGCTGCCGCGGACCTGCCGGGCAGCACTGAACATGCCGACCACGACCACGCCGCGGCGGGTCCGTTCGGTGAAAAATCGGAATTGATTTTTGCGGTATTCGCTGGGCTGTTGCTCGCTGCCGGCTGGCTGCTGAATTGGCGCGATGCGGAACCGGCTTGGCTACCGACTGCGCTGTACGTCGCAGCCTATGGATTCGGTGGCTGGTTCACGGCGCAGGAAGCGTTCGAGAACCTGCGCGAGCGCCGCTTCGCCATCGACACCTTGACCCTGATCGCGGCGATCGGTGCGGCCGCGCTCGGGAAATGGGGCGAGGGCGCGTTATTGCTGTTTCTGTTTGGCATCGGCCATTCGCTCGAACAGTACGCGATGGGCCGAGCTCGGCGGGCGATCGAGGCCCTGGCCGAGCTTGCACCGGATACGGCGACGGTGCGGCGAGGGGGTGAAACGCGCAGCGTAGGGGTCAGCGAACTGCAACTGGGCGAGGTCGTGCTGGTGCGGCCAAACGAACGACTGCCCGCAGATGGTGTTGTGGTCGTGGGCACCAGCAGCGTCAACCAGGCGCCCGTCACGGGCGAGAGTGTGCCCGTGGACAAGCGGCCGAGCACAGATCCAGAGGCAGCGCTTGTGGCGTTTGATCGGCTCGGCGCGGAGCATCGCGTGTTTGCCGGCACTATCAACGGCAGCGGAGCGATCGAAGTGATGGTCGCGCGGCTCGCATCGCAATCGACCATGGCCAGAGTCGTCAAGATGGTGACCGAAGCGCAGGCGCAACGTTCTCCGACGCAGCAGTTCACGGAACGCTTCGAACGCATCTTCGTGCCGACAGTGCTGGCGTTGGTGGCGTTGCTTCTGTTCGCGGGTTTCGTCATTGATGAGCCGTTCGCCGCGACGTTTTACCGCGCGATGGCGGTGCTGGTGGCAGCGAGTCCCTGTGCGCTCGCGATCTCCGTCCCCAGTGCTGTACTCAGTGGCGTGGCGCGGGCCGCGCGCGGCGGCGTGTTGATCAAGGGTGGCGGCGCACTCGAGAACTTAGGGACCCTCAGCAGTATCGCATTCGACAAAACCGGCACCTTGACCGAAGGCAAGCCGAAGCTCATCGATGCGGTCGCCGCGCCGGGTGCGAGCGAGGTCGAGCTGCTGTCCCTTGCCAGTGCGGTCGAACAACACAGCGATCACCCGCTGGCCGCCGCAATTGTGGACGGCGCGCGTGAAAGACTGGGTGATCGCTTGAAGCTGCTGCCGGCCACGGAGGTCACGAGCATTACCGGGCGCGGCATTTCGGCGCTGGTCGATGGTGAAGCCGTTCATATCGGCAAACCGGTGTTGTTTTCGGAGTTGCCGGATTCGGCGTTGACTGCCGCCGTCGCTACGGCGAACGAGCAGCTCGTCGCCACGGGCCGCACCACGATGGTCGTGCGTCAGGGGAATCGATTCCTCGGCGTGCTTGGCGTCATGGACACCCCGCGTCCGGTTGCCGCTCAGGTGATGTTGGACCTGCGCCAGCTGGGCATCGAGCGGCTGATCATGATTTCCGGCGACAACCAAGCAGTGGCTGACGCCGTGGCCAAGACCGTGGGCCTCACGGAAGCGCGCGGGGATCTGATGCCCGAGCAGAAGGTCGAAGCGATCAATCAGCTACGCCAGCAGCATGGCAAGGTTGCCATGGTCGGCGACGGCGTCAACGATGCGCCGGCGATGGCCAATGCCACGGTCGGCATTGCCATGGGTGCGGCAGGCTCAGACGTGGCACTCGAGACGGCAGATGTTGCATTGATGGCAGACGATCTGGCGCAACTGCCGTTCGCCGTAGGGCTGTCGCGCAGCAGTAGCCGCATCATCAAACAGAACCTGTGGGTCAGTCTGGGCGTCGTCGTGCTGTTGATTCCCGCGACGATCTTCGGTCTCGGTATCGCAACCGCGGTGCTGTTCCATGAAGGCTCGACGTTGATCGTCGTCGCGAACGCGTTGCGACTGCTCGCGTACCAGGCGCCGGTGATGACGCAGGCCTCCAAGCGCCTGATTCTGGAATAGGTGCTTGCTCTAAAGGGCACGGGACAACCAGGTCTAGCGCCGGGATGCTGGACCATTTGCCAACGACTCCGATCGCGAAACAGTCCACGAACGTCGAGCGTGCTTGAGCCGAGGATGGTTCCCGTCTCGACGGGTGGGCCGCTTGGTATCCGTGACCAGGCCATTCATGGACGCGTCATCGTTGTCTGCGGCAATCGGTCGCCGCTCTGGGCATCGAGTCTCACTTCCGCAAGACGTGCTTGATTTGCATTCAGGCTCGCTGTACCGTCGTTTCGTGCGCCGCTTATTGACCATAGTTCTGGTGTTGTCGTTGCTCGCAGCGGGCAACGTCCGTGCGTCGCATGCCTGCATGGATGGTCTCGAGGGTCTGGATTCGGCGGCGCATGCCGGCGACGTTCTCTCTGCCGATGCGAATTCTGACGGCGCCGGCGACCCGGCGTCAGGCGAGCATGGCGCCGGGCACTGCGATACCTGTGCCCACGGATCGGTTCTGGGTGTCGGCGCGATCCTGTCGCCCGGCACTGCATTTTTCGACCTCGTCGATGCCCCAGCGATCGGTGTTGATGCACCCCTGAACGGTCCACCCCCAGGCCGTCTCGACAAGCCTCCACGGTAATCGACCTCTAGCGAGTCGGTGTCCGCGTGGGCGGACGGTGTGGATCGCTTCGGCATGTCACGCATGCCCAGTTGGGGTTGATCAAGATGAATGGAAGGACTTTGAAGTCCGGGCGAACGTCGCCCGCGGCTCGCTGTACATGGGCGTTGCTGCTCGGTGCGTTGGTCGTCGCAATCGCGCCGGCCGCCGCGGATGATGGAACGGCGATCTCCGTTTCGAGTTACCGGCATGCGCTCCAGACCTGCCGATTCTGGAAAGGCGGTCGACCCTCGAAACGCCAAGTGCCGCCCACGGATC
>CADECO010000564.1:0-3426 GCA_902825905.1 uncultured beta proteobacterium | reverse complement strand
GTCGGTCTGAAGATGCCGGGCAACGAACGCGTGGCCGGGGGCATCGACGCCGCCGAGTCGGCACGCATCGCCACGCGGCTGGCGCAGGCGGGCGGGCTCGACTATCTCGCCTTCGCGCAGGGCAACTTCAGCATCAGCCTGGAAGATCACACGCCCGACATGACCTATGCGCCAGGTCCCTTCATGGCGCTGCAGAAACAGCTGCGTCCGCATGCCAGGCCGATCCCGGTGCTGGCGCTGGGTCGGGTGCTCGACGCGCAGCACGCCGAATCGCTGTTGAGCGAAGGTGTTGGTGATCTGGTCGGCATGGGCCGCGCGCTGGTCGCCGATGCCGCGCTACCAAACAAAGCACTCGCCGCGCAAACGCAGGCGACGCGACCGTGCATCTTCTGCAATGTGTGCTGGGCCGAGATTCACGTCGGCAAGCCGATCGCTTGCGTGCACAACCCGCAGTTGGGATCAGCCGGCGAGGCAACGTGGCAACCCGTGCGCGCCGCCGCGGCAAAGCATGTGGTCGTGGTAGGTAGCGGCGTAGCCGGATTGGAAGCCGCATCGATTGCGGCGGCACGCGGGCATCGCGTGACCTTGTTCGGCGGGGCCACCGCCGGCGGCAAGGCGCGGCTGGAGTCGCTGCTGCCCGGTCGCGCCGAAGTGGCCAAGGTGTTCGCCCATCAACTGGATCGCGCTCGCGCGGCGGGTGTGCGCCTGCAACTGGGTGCCGCCGCGACGGTGGAAGCTATCGCAAGCGAGCAGCCTGACCGCGTGGTGCTCGCCACTGGCTCGCACATGACTCGCCCTGCATCGCTGAACCCACAAAGCGAGGCAGGCATCGATGCGTGGAGCCTGATCGCGCGCGGGCTGGATCCGACGTCGAAGGCCGCGGGTACCGCGGTGCTGTTCGATCACGATCACACCGCGGCGGTGTATGCGCTGGCCGACGCACTGGCGGCGCGTTACGCCCGGCTGGTGCTGGTCACGCCGCGCACGCTCGTTGGCCGCAACGTCCCCTATGTCGGGCAGTTAGGCGTGTATCGGCGCCTGTACGCGGCGCGGGTGGAAATCGTCGTGGCGAGCGTGCCCAAACGGATCGAAGCCGGCCGCGTCACCGTGGCCAACGCTTTCAGCGGCGAAGAACGCGTCATCGACGATGTCGGGCTGTTTGCCTACGCCACCCCGCGGATCGCCCGCGACGAGCTGGCCACACCACTGTGCGAGCGCGGCCTGGCGGTGCAGCTCATCGGCGATGCGTTCGCGCCGCGCTCGATGCTCGCGGCCGTGCACGAGGGCAACCGCGTCGGCAACGCGCTCTAGCGCCGCGATGTTCTAACGCGCGCTCAACATCTTCTGGATCGTGCTGGGGCTGGCCGCCGCAGCGTACGCGCGCACCATCGGCCTGATCGGACCGTCAGGCCCCGAGAGCGGGCTGTTTCCCTTGATCGCCGGATTGCTCATCGCCGCCGCGGGCTTCGTGCTCTTGATCCGGCCGTCGCATCGCGCGCGCGATCCGCAGTGGGCGAGCGGCGCAGCCCTCGGCCGCGTGATCGGCGTGTGCGCGGGGCTGGCGGTGATGGCGTTCGCGATCGACTATTTCGGCTTTGCAGCCACCAGCGCGCTGACGATGATCGTGCTGCTGCGCACGGTCGATCGCGGCAGCTGGCTCTTCTCGATCGCGTTTGCGGTCGGCTCGGTGGCGTTCGTGATGTGGCTGTTCGGCCACGCGCTCGGCATGCCGCTGCCGCGCGGCCCGTGGGGCTGGTAGGGCAGATAGAGCATGGACGCGATCAGCGGCCTCATCACCGGCTTCGGCGTCATCCTGACGCCGGCTAACCTCACCTACTGTTTTCTGGGCAGTCTGATCGGCACGCTCGTAGGCGTGCTGCCGGGGCTTGGGCCACTGGCCGCGCTGGCGCTGCTGCTGCCGGTCACGTTCACGCTCACGCCGGTAGCGGGCATGGCGATGCTGGCCTCGATCTTCTACGGGGCGATGTACGGTGGCTCGACCACCTCGGTGCTGGTCAACATTCCCGGCGAGGCGGCCTCGGTGGTGACGTGCCTCGATGGCCATCAGCTCGCGCGCCAGGGCCGCGCCGGGGCGGCGCTGGGCATCGCGGCGATCGGCTCGTTCATCGCCGGCACGCTGAGCCTGCTGGTGCTCACCTTCTTCGCGCCGGCACTCACGGCGGTGGCGATCAAGTTCGGCCCGCCGGAAAATTTCGCGCTGATGGTGTTGGGGCTGGTGTGCACGCTGTACATGATCACCGGCTCGGCGGTGAAGGGCGTGCTGATGATCGCGCTCGGTTTTCTGCTCGCAGCAATCGGCATCGACGTGGTGAACGGCCAGAACCGCTTCACCTTCGACTCGGTGCAGCTCACCGCCGGCATCGAGCTGCTCGCCGTGGTCATCGGGCTGTTCGGCGTGAGCGAGATCCTCGCCAACGTCGAGCAGATGGCGCGCAACACGCTGCTCGCCGATCGCATCCGCGGCCTGTGGCCGACCGTGGCCGACTGGCGCGCATCGTGGAAGCCGATCATGCGCGGCAGCGGGCTGGGTTTTCTGCTTGGTCTGGTGCCCGGCGGCGGTCCGGTCACCGCGTCGTTCATGTCGTATGCGGTGGAGCGACGCCTCGCACGCGAGCCGCAGCGCTTCGGCCAAGGCGCGATCGAAGGCGTGGCCGGCCCGGAATCGGCCAATAACGCGGCGGTCGGCGGCAGCATGATCCCGCTGTTGTCACTGGGCATTCCGGCCAACGCGGTCACCGCGCTGTTGCTGGGCGCGCTGGTGATCCACGGCATCCAGCCCGGACCGCTGTTCATGAGCCAGCGCCCCGATCTGTTCTGGGGCGTGGTGGCGAGCATGTACATCGGCAACGTCTTCCTGCTGCTGCTCAACCTGCCGCTGGTGGGCTTGTGGGTGCAGTTGCTGCGCGTGCCCTACCGGATGCTGTTCCCGCTGATCCTGCTGCTGTCGATCATCGGCACGTATTCGGCAAACAAGAACGTGTTCGACATCTGGGTGATGCTGGGCTTCGGCATCGGCGGCTATGTGCTGCGCAAGCTCGAATACGATCTGGCGCCGTTCGTGATCGCGTTCGTGCTGGCGCCGCTGCTGGAGCAGTCGATGCGCCAGTCGTTGGTGATGTCGCCCGATGGCGCAATGATTTTCGCGTATCGACCCGTGTGTGCCGGTTTGCTAGTGGGCGCGCTGGTGCTGGTCGCGCTGATGTTTCGTCGATCCAAACGAAAGGAGTGAAGAGCATGAGAAAGCTCGCTGCAATCGCCGCGTTGTCCGCCGCGCTGCTGGCCCCGCCTCTCGCTGCGCAGACCGATCTGTCGAAGGTCAAGCCGAAGGACTTTCCGACGCAGCCGATCGAATACACGGTGGTCTACCCGGCCGGCGGTGGCATGGACGTGACCGGGCGGCTGCTG
>CADECO010000563.1:0-3429 GCA_902825905.1 uncultured beta proteobacterium | reverse complement strand
GCGAAGCTCGCGCGCGAACTGGTCAAGCCGACCGATTCGTACCACGCCGATGCCACGTTCAAACGGGAACTCATCGAAACGCTCACCGCTCGTGCGCTCCGTACCGCGCGCGACCGCTGCAAATAAAGGGGGCCACCATGGCAACGATGCCAGTCTCATTCAAAGTCAATGGCGACAAGGTCGAAAGCAGCGCCGAGCCGCGCATGCTGCTCTCGGATTTTCTGCGTGACACGCTCGGCCTCAAGGGCACCCACGTCGGCTGCGAACACGGCGTGTGCGGGACCTGCACCGTGCTGGTCGACGGCAAGTGCACCCGCTCGTGCCTGATGTTCGCCGTGCAGGCCGATGGCTGCGAAGTGCGCACCATCGACGGCATGGCGCAAGGCGGCAAACTGCATCCGCTGCAGGAAGGCTTCTGGGAGAAGCACGGGCTGCAGTGCGGCTTCTGCACGCCCGGCATGCTGATGGTGGCCACTGAATTGATCGAGAAAAAGCCCAACCCGAGCGATGCGGAGATTCGCGAAGCGGTGTCCGGCAACCTGTGCCGCTGCACCGGCTACTACAACATCGTCGATTCGATCCGCCACGCCATCAACCAAATGGGAGCCCGCAAATGACCGCCACCTTCCCCAAGCACATTCCGGCCGAGGGCTACATTCCGCCGAGCCGGCAGCAGGAAGCACCGCGCAAGGATCTCAAGTGGATCGGCAAGAGCATCAAGCGCGTGGAAGATCCGCGCCTGCTCACCGGCAACGGCCAGTACATCGACGACATCACGCTCCCCAAAATGGCGCATGCGGCGATTCTGCGCAGCGACCGCGCGCATGCCCGCATCAAGCGCATCGACGTGAGCAAGGCCAAGGCGCTGCCGGGTGTGATCCTGGTGATGACCGGTGAAGACGCGAAGAAAGTCACCGGCCCGACCGCGCAGTTCGCAAGTCCGCCGGTGGTGCAGTACTGCATCGCGGTCGATCGCGTGCGCCATGTCGGTGAAGCGGTCGCGGCCATGGTGGCCGAAACGCGCTACATCGCTGAAGACGCGTGCGATCTGATCGAAGTCGAGTACGAAGACCTGCCGGTAGTGGTCGACCCCGAAGCCGCCATGAAATCGACCGGCGATGCAGTACTGCATCCCGATCGGGGTCCGAGCAACATCGCGCATCGTCATACCTACAAGTTCGGCGCGGTGGACGAAGACTTCGCCAAGGCCGATCTGGTTGTGAAGCGCCGCCTGCGCTGGGGCCGCTCCGGCGCGCAGCCGCTGGAAACCACCGGCGCGATCGCGTCGTACGAGCCTGGCTCGGGCAAGTTCACGATGTACTGCAACAGCTCCTTCCTCAACTACGTAGGCTGGCTGGTGGGTGCATCGCTCGGCGTGCCGGCCGCGAAGCTCAACATCATCCCGTGCGTAACGGGCGGCAGCTTCGGCTCCACGCTCTTCACCCACAAGGTGATGACGCTCACCGCGACGCTGGCGCGCGCCGCCGGCCGGCCGGTGAAGTACATCGAAGATCGCCTCGACAACACCAGCAACAGCGACAACCACGGGTCCGATCGCATCTACAACTGCGAAATGGCGGTGAAGCGCGACGGCACGATGCTCTCGCTCAAGTTCCAGGTGATCGACGACTACGGCGCGTATCTGCAATACGGCTACGGCACGCACGGCAATTCGCTGTGCCAGATCGTCGGGCCGTACCGAATCGGCAGCATCTCGATGGAACTGGTGGCGGTGTTGACCAACAAGTGCCAGCAAGGGGCGTATCGCGGCTTCGGCTCGGAGGTCACCAACTGGATGCTGGAACGCATGACCGATGCGGTGGCCGACGAGTTGAAGATGGACGCGTTCGAGGTACGCCGCAAGAACCTGATCCAACCCGATCAGTTTCCGTACGTGATCCCGTCGGGCAACGTGTACGACAGCGGCAACTACCCGGCGGTGATGGACGAAGCGCTGCGCATCGCGAACCTCACCAACTGGAAGAAGATCCAGGCGGATGCGAAGGCGCAGGGCCGCTGCGTTGGGATGGGCATGGCCACCTGCCAGGAGCGCAGCGTGTTCAGCGCCACCGAGTTCTGGTCGCTCAACCCGCCCGACAATCCGGGCTTCACGCTCACCAGCTCACCGGAGAGCACGCAGATCCGCGTCGACCCCACCGGCATCATCCACGTGTCGCTCGCCTCGCCGTTCTGGGGCAACAGCCCCGAGACGATGGCAACCCAGATCGTTGCCGAGCAGTTCCAGGTCGATCCGTCGCAGGTGAACATCGTCTACGCCGACACCCAGAGCGGCTTCAACTCCTCGGGGCCAGGCGGCAGCCGCTTTACCGTGATGTTGGCCGGTGCGGTCGTCGGTGCGAGCACCAAGATCAAGACCAAGATGCTCAAGGTGGCGGCGCACATGATGGAAACCAGCGCGGGCGATCTGGAGTTTCGCGACGGCAAGATCGGCGTGCGCGGCGTGCCCGGCATGGAGAAATCGATCGGCGACGTATCGCTGTTCTCGCACTACTTCCGCCTCAACCTGCCCGAGGGCGACGAGTACTCGAGCGGGTTGGATGCGAGCTACGTCTACGACCATCCGCTCACGACGATGCCCGCGCAGGATCGCAGCCATCTCGGCATCTTCTATCCGATCATGGGGCACATGTGCCACATGGCGCTGGCGGAGGTGGATCCGCAAACCGGTAAGGTGAAGATCCTCGACTACGTGGCGGTGCACGATGCGGGCGTGATGGTCAATCCGATGACGCTCGCTGGTCACATCCGTGGCGGCACCGCGCAAGGTATCGGCTCGGCGTTGTACGAGAAGTTCCACTACGACGACAACGGCCAGCTGCTCACCGGCACGTTCACGGACTATCTCATTCCGACGCTGCATGAGATGCCGCCGGAGATCCGTGTCGGGCACGTCGAGACCCCCTCGCCGTTCACCGAGTACGGCATCAAGGGTGGCGGCGAAGGAGGACGTATGGGTGCGCCCGGCGCGTTGTCACGTGCGATCGAAGATGCGTTGAGTGGCTACGGCGTGCGATGCGACACGCTGCCGCTCACGCCGCGTGTGGTGCGTGAGCTGGTGCGGGCGGGAGAGAAGCGTAAGTAGCCGTCTGACCGACTGACGGGATGGGTCAGGCGAAAAACACCTGGCCCACTAAGTCGCGTATCCCCTGAACGGCATCGCGATCCGCCGGATATCCTGAATCAGATCCGGCGGCAGATGTGCCGGCACCAGATTGTTGGCGCTGGCGAAGATGGTGTCGATGAGCCCGCCGAAGCGCTCTTCGATAACGCGCGCGATCTGATCGTAGCGGCCGACTGCAGCGAACAGGTGCACGACGTCGTCGGGCACTTCCTTCGCCATCGCGTCCCACTTGCCCTCGCGCGTCATCGCGTTGAGCTTGCGTCCCAGATCTTCCAGGCCGTGCACCG
>CADECO010000562.1:0-3432 GCA_902825905.1 uncultured beta proteobacterium | reverse complement strand
CGATGCGGTGGGTGGAGTGGTGAATCGCCTGCGCATCGTAGCAAATACCGGTCGGGAAGCTTTGCGAAGCGCTGTGCCTGACGGAGCGCTCTTTCGTGCTGTAGACCTCGGTCGTAATCCGGTACGCGTGACCGAGCGGACGCTGAATGCCCGCGGTCGTGACCCCCCTGCTTCCTCGAGCTGGGTCGTCGCCTCGGAGCTGATCGTTACCCATATCTAATGGCTCTGGGCACGGGGATCACGCCGACGAAAAAAACATGCGGAAGGCGATCGTGAAGTCCATGAGTCGCTCGAGGCCACGCCAGATTGTTTCGGTGCCTGGATCTCCGTCGCTCTTGCGTCCCAGAAATCCACCCAGTGAGGCGACCATACGGACCGCATCGCGTAGGCACGGTGGTTCCGAGGGCGGTGTCTTGGTCTTGTTGGCGAAGCAGTGCAGCGCTTGCCACTCCTCTTCTTCGAAGAAGATTGAGCAAGGCACGTCCGGTGTTTCGCGTCCGAGCTTCGTCAGCCACATGATGCGCCATGCCACGACCGCGTCTACGGCGAGCGCTGCCTCCAAACTTTCCTTTCGTTTGGATTGTCGATTCTCGACTCCGCAGCCAGTCTTGAGCGTGCGGTGAAAAACTTCGATCAGCCAACGCAGTGCATACCATTGCACCTTCGCCTCAGCCTGTTCCAGTGTCGTCACAGGCAGGGTGGTGAGCAGCAGCCACTCGATCGGCTCAGCCTCGCTGGCCTTCGCAGTGGCCGAGGATTCGGTTGCAGCCACAGCAAAGACCCGTACGGAGCGCATCTTGCCGCGTCGCTTCCTGGGTTTGCAGATCTCGACTTCGCGATAACGCAACTCGACCTGCGCGGTTCGTGCTTGCCGCGTCCCGCGTCGCGGCACTTGCACTTCCATCTGGCCAGCGATTGCCTCTTGCCGCACACAATCCCAAAGGTGGCCTTCAACTTTTCCATCCGCGCCGAGAATTCGGCGCGGCTGGGTGGCGCGCACCAGGAGCTGCGCTCGGCCTTCAGCTGCGCACTGGAACAGATCGAAGACGTCCGCTTCGCGATCGCCCACCACTACGACCTGCGTCTTCTCCAAGCGCTTCGCCGCCTCATCCGCAGCGGCGTAGCCGTTCAGCCACTTCTGGCTCTCCTTGGCTTTGGTAGGCAGATCGGAGCGTTCCTCGCTCTGGCCATAAGTGCTTGGATCCCGCGCCCAAGCCTGCACGTCCAACAATCCAAGCGGCGTGCCCGCGAGATTGGCCACCATCAGACTGTGCACTTCGAGGCCCAACGTCGCGTCGGCGCCGGTGCTGGCGATCGGGCCAAGACCTTCGGTCGCTTGGTGAGTCGTGTAGTTGAGCGAGGTGGTGTCCTGGATCGCGAGGACCACCGACTCGTTCGCGGCACGGCTGAGCGTGGTCTCTTTGTGTCCGCTCAGGAACTGTCGCAAGCTGGCACTGTCGTGTTGCAAGAGTCGATACGCTGCCTTGGTCGCGGCGCGACTGCCACAGGCTTCCGGAAGATTAGCCGTGGGTCGCGCAAAACGTGCTCGGCCGTACTCCACGAGCCGCTGCGTCAGTCGCCGGTCGCCAAGTTCCACCGTGCCCCACTCGGCCTCTGCCCAGTCGGCATTCGGGTCGAGCTTGCGCACCGGCTCGACGCACAGAGCCTCGCGCCACCTTCGCTCGAGTGGGTAGATCCACACGGACTTGACGCTGACTTCGGCATCATGCTGGTGATCTTGACGGCCGCGACCAGAAGTCCTGCCCACGCACTGCCAGTTCGCCGCCCGGTAGCAAGTGCCCTTGAAGCGCGTCTCATCGACGAAGGTCTCGAGCAACACCGGCCGCTGCCCGTAGGCCTCATCCCAATCGTTGTGGACGCGGGCAATCAGCAAGGACTGGACGCGCGAAGCGAGGTTCTCCACCTGAATCGCGACGCAGAATCGGCTCTGACCGATTACCAAACTGCGATTGCGCCGCTTGGCCGCGGCACTCCATCCGATGAACTCATCGCGAGCGCGAACCTGCAACGCGGCGGACGAAAAGCTCGCCGCAGCCACGACCCGATCGCCCGCGCAGACTACGTAGCGCAGCTGCTGGCCACACAGCGGCCCCGATCCCAGATAGTGATGCGCGTCGAGGCACGTAACCCAATCGTTGTGCCAGCGGTCGCTGGAGCCGCGGACCAAGTGCAACGACAATCGACCCAGGTCCGACAGGGAACCTCCCCGAGGCGTTGTCCCGAGAGTCCGGGCGGACCGTCCTTCTTGCGAGCGCCTCTGCCGTCGCGGAGGCGCCGGATGCGACGGAGCAGGCAGATTAACTTGACCCTTCTGGCTCAAGCGCGCCAAGTCGATCCGCGCCGTGATCACCCGTGGTCGGCCCTTGAGGTCGACAAGCTGCTTGCGTTCACACAGACCGCGAGCCAGATCGGAACGCGTGCATTCGCTCTTCCGGCTCTCTTGCTCGAGCCAGGTGACGTCTGCCGCAGTCAGTTCCACACCGCCAACACGCACGCATGCGTCTTAGCGAACGGAACGCTCCGTGTCCAGCAGAAACACTTGTGGGGCACGATCAGGCCTCGGTGGGGGGCTTAGTCTTGCCGTCGCGTCGATCTGCTGCGCGATCGCTATGGCACCGTGCCGGTCGCTGCTCGTCGCGCGCGCGGCGACCGCGCGTCAACGCACCAAATTGGCCGCAGCAGTGCGCAGACTCTCGATCTCGCCCGGCGTCGATTCCAGTTCGCGTCGGAGGCTCGCGGGCAGCTCGTGCGAGGATGCGAGGGTGCGCAGCAACTCGAGCTTCTGTTCGAGCGCGTCGGCCGCGGCGGAGTAGAGGCGGGCCCGTTCGAGGTCGTCCTCGGCCGCATTGGCAGTTTTGTTGCGCGCGAAGGCGAGGCCGCCGAACACGCGGCTCAACTCCGCGGTCTCTTGCACCGCGCCGGGTTGGCGGGCGAGCGCGGCGCGGCCCATTTCGATCGCGTTGCCGAATGCCAGTTCGATCGCGGCTTCGTCGCCCTCGGCCCCCGCGATCCGACCGAGCAGTTGCCACGCGATGCTCTCGTCGCGCACCAAGGTCGTGTAGTTCGGCGCGATCTCGCGCAGCCGCGCGATGCGCCGCTGATAACTCTCGGCGAACGGTCGAGCGCGCGCCGGATCGGCCGCGAGCAGGTGCAGGTCGGCCAGTGCAAACTCGATCCCAGCCAGCGCACGCTGCTGGCGAACGTCAGCCGGGTCGGCGATGGCCGGATCGGTGAGCAGGTTCCGCGCGCGTTCGAGCAGCGGGGCCGCCGCGGCGGCGCCGTCGCGGCGCTGCACGGCGCGCGCGAGCGAACGCAAGAGATCGACGAGCCGCGTCGGATCCGCAGATGCCGCCGCATCGTCAGCGATCGCCGACTCGGCGCGCGCCACACCGTCGCGGTAGGCATCGATCG
>CADECO010000561.1:0-3433 GCA_902825905.1 uncultured beta proteobacterium | reverse complement strand
GCCGCCACGCTGCTGCTGCTTAGTTCTCATTCAGTCCTCGCACAACGCGCCGGCGTCGTCGAGTTCAGCACCGGTGATGTGATCGCGGAGACGGATAACGGCGCGGTCCGCAACCTGGTCAAGAACGCCGACGTGCTGTCCGGCGATCGCATCAAGACGCGCAACGGCCGCGCGCAGATCCGCTTCGCCGACGGTGCTTTCATCTCGCTCGTACCGGACACCGAGTTCCACGTCCGCAACTATCGCTACGACGGTCGTGCCGACGGCTCGGAGTCCGGGTTCTTTTCGATCGTCAAGGGCACGGTGCGTGCGGTCTCCGGATTGATCGGCAAGGCCAATCGCTCGCGCTTCGAGATCCAGACGCCGACAGCGACCCTCGGCATTCGCGGCACGGCTGGCGTGATCGACGTCGCCGCCGACGGCACGACCCGCATCACCGCGACGCAAGGCGTGTGGGAGCTCAAGAACAACGCGGGCGCGATGGACGTTCCCGCCGGTGTCACCGGGATGACCACGCCGAACATGTCGGCGCCCCCGCGTCGCACGCAGGAGGCAGTCGGCGGCGCGCCCGCTTCACCTCGCGGCGAACGTCGCGGCGAGGCGCGCAACGGCACGGGTCGCAACGGTGAAGATCGCAACGGGCAAGGTCAGCACGAGGCACGCGGCCCGGATGCGCGTCCGGCCCCGCCGCCGCCGCCGGTTGTAGCGGGAGATTCGGTCAACAATTCGGGTCAATCGGTAGCAGCGAGCGGTGGCGGAACCCTCACGACACCGCCACCCCCACCACCGCCACCAATGACGATCAGCGGCGCCGTTACGCTGGTGAAGACTCCCAGCTATCAGCATTTCAGCGGCGACGATATGGATCCGGCGTTATCGGTATTGACCGGGACGCCCCCGACACCGATTCAACTCTCGCTGCTCGGCGGCACGACCCACGCTGTCGCCGGTGCTGGAACGGTGCAATACGAACGCGGCAGCTACGGCACCGACATGTCGTGGTCGCGCTGGACCGGCACCTTCGATGCAAACATCGCCGGCACGTACCAAAGCGTGACCCTCAACATGAACGAGGGCTACCACATCTTCGCGGGCAATCCCACGCCGCAAGCGCAATTGCCTACCACCGGCACGATCAACTTCACGCATGTGGGCGGCACCAATCCGACCTTCTCGAACGGCACGCTCGCGCCGGGCGCTTTCATAGCCGGGGCCAATCCGTTCACCATCGATTTCGCCACCGGCAAGGTGGCGTTCTCATTTCAGGTCGACTTCACTTCGGCAAAAACCGGCGGCGCACCGCTCACCATCAACGTCGATACCGGTTCGCTCGCCAGTTCGCCGATCGCCCTTGAAGTGAACGCGGCGGGTAACAAGCCGTTTTTCAATGGCACGCTGACGAGCGCCAACGTCATCGGTGTCAGCGCGGGCGGTCCCAACGGCTCGCTGTCGTGCGTCATGGGATGCTTGGCCGATGTACGCGGCGCCGTGGTCGGCGCGGGGGTACAAGGCGTGGGTCTGGCTTACTCGATCAAAGACCTGTACGGCACTTCAGCAATCACCGGCGTGTCGGTGTACAAGAAATAGCGCGGAGGCGAAACAAAACGGCCCGGTAACTACACCGGGCCGTCGCGTCAGAACCGTGCTTCGTGCGTTCAGTCCGGAATGCGCAGCACCTGCCCGGGAAAGATCTTGTCGGGGTGGCTGAGCATCGGCTTGTTCGCCTCGAAGATCTTCATGTACTTGTTCGGATCGCCGTAGAACTGCTTCGACACCTTCGAGAGCGTATCGCCGGAGACGATGGTGTAGAACTTCGCTTCGGGCTCCGGTGTCGCCACGCTGATGTTGTCTTCCACCTGCGACACCCCCTCGGAATTGCCGATCGCGAGGATGGTCAGCTCCCGATCCTTCTGCGAAGCGGCGGTTCCGTATACCGAAGCCGTGCCGTCGGCGAAGCTGATGGCGAGCGCGTCGACGCCTAGGCCGAGACCCTGCACCTTGCGTGTCAGCGCATTGGTGATCTCCTCGTTTGTCGGTGCCGAAGGTTGCGCCGCTTGGGCTTGCCCCGATCCGAACAGCTTCTCGCCGATGGATTTCACGAAACTGAAGAGGCCCATGGTCGATCTCCTTCTTTTGAATGTTGTCGATTGATTGGTGAGGTCAGCAGACGCCGCTCATCGCGCAGCATCTCGGGCAGTATATCCTCGCATCGTGACGCTCGATTGCATCGCGCCTCAAGCAACTGTCAGGGCCGATGTGCGGGATCTCCATTGTGCAGAGCCCGCTGCCAGTTTGTCTCATCCTGAACAACGAAGCACCAACGGGGGACCGCCGCGATGCCCAAGTTCGCCGCCAACATCTCGATGATGTACGCCGAAGTCCCGTTCCTCGACCGTTTCGCTGCGGCCGCGCGTGATGGCTTCAAGGCCGTGGAGTTCCAGTTCGCCTACGAGCACGCGCCGGCCGCGCTGCGCGCCAGACTCGACGAAGCGAAACTGCAACTGGTGCTGTTGAATGCGCCGCCAGGCAATGTTGCGCAAGGCGATCGCGGACTGGGCGCGCAACCGGGGCGCGAGGCCGAGTTTCGCGAGAGCCTGGCCAAGGCGATGGAGTACGCACGGGCACTGTCGTGTCCGCGCATTCACGTGATGGCAGGCGCGGTCAAGCCGGGCGCCGATCGTGACGCGATGCGACGCACGTTTCTGGACAACCTGCGCTACGCCGCGCGTGAAGCGGCACCGCACGGCATCTCGCTTTGCATCGAACCATTGAACACGCGCGACAACCCCGGCTACTTCCTCAATTACCAGAGTCACGGCGCGGAGATCGTCGCCGAAGTCGGCGCCCCCAACGTGAAGCTGCAGTTCGATTTCTATCATCGGCAGATCATGGAGGGCGATATCGCGATGGGGGTGCGCGCGCACTTCGGAGAGATCGGGCACATCCAGATCGCCGGTGTCCCAGGTCGGCACGAGCCCGACAACGGTGAGATCAACCACCCGTACTTGTTCGCGCTGCTCGACGAGTTGGGTTACGAAGGCTGGATCGGAGCGGAATATCGGCCGAAGGCAGGCACGAGCGCCGGCCTCGATTGGATCAGGCCCTGGCTAAGCCAGCGTTAGGCGAAGCAGGCCGCGCTCGGTCGAAAGACATTCGGGCCGGCTCGCGACATCCCAATCGCCCGGCTAACGCGGCGCGCCGAACACCTGCGCCCAATAGATGCCGTACTTGCTCTGCCGGTTGACGGCGAACGCCACGCCGATCTGCGTGAACGCGGGCGACATGATGTTGGCGCAGTGGCCCGGACTCTCGAGCCAGCCATCGACAACCGCGCGCGGCGTGGTGGGGCCGCCGGCGATGTTCTCGCCCACCGCGCGCCAGCGGTAGCCGGTGCGCGTGACCCGGTCGCGCGGTTGGCTGCCGTCGCGACCGG
>CADECO010000560.1:0-3440 GCA_902825905.1 uncultured beta proteobacterium | reverse complement strand
ACTGGGCGCTCGAATACACGCCCATGATCATGTCGACCTTCTCCTGGTTGATCAGGCGCTCGGCTTCGTTGATCGCGACGTCGACCTTGGACTGCGCATCGACGTAGATCGGGTTGATCCGATAGCCCTCGACCCCGCCCTTCTCGTTGAACATGTCGATGGCGGCCTTGGTGCCGATGTGGCTAGCTTCCGAGCCGCCGCCGGCGAACGGGCCGGTGAGGTCGTAGATGACCCCGATCTTGATTTCCTTCTGTTGCGCGAATGCAGCACCAGCAAGTACAAGCGTGAGTGCCGCTGCTGTCGCCAGCCGAGCCGTCGATTGCATGTTGCCTCCTCGTTGAGCCGTTGAACCGCGCTTCTTTGGGGTGCGCGCAGTGTCACCAGCCTTGAGGGGGCCTGTCAATGCTCGGGATACATTCGAGCGAGCCTGGCTTCAGATCTTCGCCAGATCGAAGGTCGATTCGGCGAACAACTCCTCGGGCGCTACGCGCCGTTTCGACAGGCCTTGCTCGTGGTGGTAGCGCAGGAATGTCTCGAGGGTCTTGCGATTCTCGTTGAAGCCGTACGGCCAGAAGTCCGCGCCCATCACCTTCACGGTTTCGTCGTAATGATCCGGCGCCCACGGCAGGTTGATCATCAGCTGCGCCAGCTCGTACAGCTCCTTGACCGCAACTTTCTTCGCCGCGAGGAAGGCGTTATAGAGGTTCACCGGCAGCCACGGGTACTGCGCCACCAGCGACTTGCGCACGCCGATGAGATGCATGATCGGGAAGATGCCAGTGCGTTGGAAGTATTCCTGCTCGACCTGTTTGAAATTCGGGAACAGCCGGCCGACGTTCGGCGCGCGCCGATCAAAACACGAGGGCGCCCGGGCGGTGATCATCGCGTCGATCTCACCGGCTTCGAGCATGCCCGAGAGCGTCTTGTCGTCGGCGATCTGCAGCAGCTCGACATCGGACGGCAGCTGGATCGGCGAGCGCTCGCCGCGCCCCGGCTCTTCGATGCCGCCGCGTCGCCAGCGGATTTCGCTCGGCTTCACGCCATAGTCGTCCTGGAAGATACCGCGGATCCAGACGTTGGCGGTGATCTGGTATTCGGGCAGACCGACCGTCTTGCCACGGAGATCCTGCGGGGAGCGGATGCCGCGATCGGTGCGGATGTAGATGCCCGAATGGCGGAACACGCGCGAGACGAACGCCGGGACGCCGATGTAGTGGTTCTCGCCGCGTGATGTGGTGGCCGAGTGCGACGAGAGCGACAGCTCGCATACGTCGAACTCCTGGTACTTGAATGCGCGGTGGAAGCATTCTTCCGCACCGACCGCGAGCGGAACGAGTTCCACGCCTTCGATCGGCGTGCGGCCCTGGAAGATGGCTTTGGTGCGATCGTAATCGGCAACGGCGAGCGTGAGGCGCAGCTTGGACATGGTTCCTTCGGCGGGAGTTGCGGGGAGGCAGGCTCCCCGCGGACAGACGTTTTTATGCCGCGGCGTGCGGCGGGACTCGCTCGCTCAAGCCTAGCGCGTCTTCGAAGAACTTCGCCAGTCGCAGCAGCGTGGTATCGCTGTACAGGCGCCCGACCAGTTGCATGCCCACCGGCATGCCGGCACGCGTGAATCCGACCGGAATGCTGAGCGCCGGATGGCCGGTGAGATTGAACACGTTCAGATACGGCGCCCACACCGCTCGCAACTCACCGGCCGTCTTGCCGTTGATCTGCAGCGGCATGTCGCCACGCGCGTCCGCGGGAATCGCAGCGAGCGTCGTGACCGGCGTGATGAGCCAATCGATGCGGTTGAACCATCCCTGCACCTGGCGGAAATAGGCGCTGCGCTTGTAGAGCGCGGCGGTGAGCTCGGGCGCGGTGGTCTGCATGCCGGCCTTGATGCCCGCGATCACACCGGGATCCATCTCACGCGCCATCGCCTCGGTGGGCGCGCCGAACCGTCCGGCCCAGTTCACCTGTTGCAGAACGCGCCAGGTCGGCCCGGCGCCTTCGAACGGTTCGCTCACGGTTTCGACTTCGGCGCCAGCCTGCGCGAGTCGTGCGATCGCCTGCTCGCACAACGCGCGGATCTCGTCGTCGAGATGCGTGTTGCCCAGCAGCGGACGCCATGCGATGCGCTTGCCGGCAACCGTGAACGGCTCGAGCAACGCTTGCAGCGCGCGCGTGGGCGGCACACCGATGGTGAGCGGGTCGGCCGGATCTTCACCCGACACCACGTCGAGCGCGGCAGCCAGATCGCTCACCGTGCGGGTGATCAACCCCATATGGATGAAGTTGCCGAAACCGTCGGGGAACTGTTCGTAGGGGATCAGCCCGATCGAGGGCTTCATGCCCAGCACGCCGCAGACGGCGGCAGGCACGCGCGTCGAGGCGCCCGCATCGGTGGTGAGCGCGATCGGCGCCAGCCCGGCGGCGACCGCTGCGGCCGCGCCACTGCTCGAACCGCCCGGCGAGCACTCGAGATTCCACGGATTGCGCGACACGCCGGTGAGTGGCGAGGTGCCCAGCAGGCTGGAGGCGAATTCCGGCAGCGTGGTCTTGCCGACCATCACGCCACCGGCGGCACGCAAGCGTTTGACCGCAACGGCTTCGACGCCGGGTACGTTCTGCGCGAGCGATTTCGAACCGAAGGTGGTGCGCACACCCGCGGTTTCGATGTTGTCCTTCACCGAGAACGGCACGCCACGCAGCGCCAGGGCCGCATTGGCGCGACCGGCAGCTATCGCGTCCTTGCGTGCCTGCTCATGGCAGACGGTGACGTACGCATTCAGCGTGCCTTGCGTCGCGTCGATGCTTCGCAGGCAGTCGGCAACGACATCCTGCGCGGTCAGTTTGCCTTCACGGATGGCGCCGGCGAGTTCCAGTGCCGATCGGATGCGTGCGCCTTCGCGCATGACGCTCACGGGTGTTCCTTTCGAAGGTTGAGTGTTCGATCGCTCGATCTGCGGAGCGGACGGCAAGTCAGAAGCGTTTGGTCAGCGCGACCTGTACGAACGGTACCCAGCGGTAGTCCTTCAGCTCGCGCTGCAGCGCTTCCGCTTCGGCGTTGGCGTCGGCCAGGATCTGCGTGCATAGCGCAGCACTGACCGCGCCGCACTGTGCCGTCAGCGACGCTTTGGCGCGACCCTGGTAGGTCAGCCCCAGGTCGACCAGGAATCCCCAGTTGCGGCCTTCGGCCACCGGGTTGCCCCAGCCCACGCCCAAGTATGGCGCGACCGAGTTGAACTTGACCGTGCCGGTCACCGACGGTACCTGCGTCGATGAATAGGTGCGATCGTTGAGATCGAGGAAGCCGAACGAGTTGGGCCGGCTTTCGACGCTGAACTTGTTGCCGTTGAACAGCACGCCGCCGGTCAGGCGGAAGGAGCCTCCGGCGCTCGGGAAGAAATCGATGAGCAGCGGCGCGTTGCGCCACTCCTGACGGGCCTTGTACT
>CADECO010000559.1:0-3452 GCA_902825905.1 uncultured beta proteobacterium | reverse complement strand
GACGAAGCGCAACTCGCCGACGAGGGCCGCAAGGCGGTGGCCTGGTCGGTGGGCAAGCAGATCGAATGCGGGGTCGACGTGATCAATAACGGCGAGCAGCAGCGCGAGTCGTTCGTGCTCTATCTGCGCCGACGGCTGACCGGACTGGCCGATGGCGGCAGCCGGCCCAGCTTCGCCGATCTCGATCGCTATCCGGAGTACAACCGCTCGCGCCAGGAACAGTTGAGCGGCAAGCAGGCAGTGAGCAACTGGGGCCAGCTGCCGCGCACGGTGGGCGCGATCAGCTACGCCGATCCGGCCGCGATCCGCGATGAGTGTGTTGACTTCGCACGTGCGCTCGAACCGGTGCGTGGGCGTTTCGCCGAACCGTTCTTCGCGGCGCCATCGCCTGGCATTCTCGCGACGATCGTGAAGAACGAACACTACGACTCGTTCGATGCGTACGTATCCGCGATCGCCGATGCGCTCAGAGTGGAGTACGAAGCAATCCACGCCGCGGGCTTCCTGCTGCAGCTCGATTGCCCCGACCTGGCACTGGAACGCCACGTCACCTACAAGGATCGGCCCGTGGGCGAATTCGTGGCGTTCGTCGAGACGGTGGTGGCGGCGATCAATCGTGCGATCGTCAACATCCCGCGCGATCGCATCCGGCTGCATGCATGCTGGGGCAACTACGAAGGCCCGCACGACAGCGACGTGCCGCTCGCCGACATCCTGCCCGCGATTCGACAGGCCAAGGTCGGCGGTTTCGTGCTGCCGTTCGCCAACCCGCGCCACGCACACGAATACACCCTGTTTCGCAAGCTGCCGCTCGCCGACGATCAGGTGCTGGTGGCGGGCGTGGTCGACACGCTCACCAACTTCGTCGAACACCCAGAGGTCATCGCCGAACGGCTCGAGCGGGTGGCCGCCGCGGTGGGCGATCCGACGCGCGTGCTGGCCGGCACCGATTGCGGCTTCGACACCTCCGCGGGCATGGGGCGCGTCAGCCCGGACATCGTCTGGGCCAAACTCCGATCGATGAGCGAGGGCGCGCGGATCGCCTCGGCGCGGCTGTTCAAGTGACGCGTCAGCGCAGCGCTTTGTCGACTTCGCCCTGCACCGAGAACACCTGCGCCGGGTCGAATCGGAACTGCTTGTGCACGAAGTCGCCGTTCGGCTGACGCTCGTAGATCGACTCGAATTCCTCGCGCCGCTGTGAGATCGCCGTGAGCGCGGCCACCAGCGCGTCGATATCGGCATCGGTGTTGTAGATGCCGAAACTGGCGCGCACCATGCCGCGATGCATCTCGGCGAGGCGCTCGAGCGCGGCGTTGTCGAGCTGGTCGGCGATCTCCGACAGGCTCATCATCACCATCTCGCGTACGTACGGATGCGCGCAGAAGCACTCGTTTCGCACCGCGACGTTGAAGTAGTCGTTCAGCACCGCGGCTGTGAGCGCGTGATCGATCGCCTTGATGTTGAATGAGATCGCGCCGGTCCGGCCGAACCGCGCGGTGTCGGGGTCGCCATAGATGACGATGTCGGGCACGCGCGTCAGTCGATCGAGCGCGTAGCGCACCAGTCGCGATTCTTCCTCGGCGATCACGTCCATGCCGACGCGATCGAGCGCGCACAGCGCCGCGGCCAGGCCGATTGCGCCGCTGATGTTGGGCGTGCCGGCTTCTTCGCGATCGGGAAAGCGATCGGACACGGTGTACCGGTCGACCCACACCGTGTCGACCATGCCGCCGCCGACGTCCTGCGGCTCGACGCCGGCGAACAGGCTCTGCCGCGCGACCACCACGCCGGGCGAACCCGGCGCGTACACCTTGTGCCCGGAGAACACCACGACGTCCAGATCGCGCGACGCATCGGCATGACCGCTCATGCGGATCGGCAGGTGAGCGGCCATCTGCGCCGCGTCGATCACCACCAGCGCGCCGTGCCGATGCGCTATGGCGGCGATCTCGTGGATCGGATTGACGATGCCCGTCACGTTCGACACGCCGGTCACCGCGACGTAGTTGAGGCGCGGACCGTGGGTCTTCAGCAACCGCTCGAGCTGCACCAGATCGACGCTGCCGAGCGATGTTTCGGTGAGGATCGCCGGCACGTGGATCACCTCGCGGAAATGCTTGCGATGTGGCAGATCGTTGGAGTGATGCTCCATGATCGAGGTGAGCACGACGTCGCGATCGGGCCGGTGTTCGCGCAAGGTGCGGGCAACCCGATTCATGCCGGCGGTGGCGCCGCTGCCGGCGAAGAAGCACATGTGCGTGGCCGGATCGGCGCGCACGAAATCGAGCACCATCCGGTGCGCCCACTGGTACTCGCGCGTGGAGAGCTTCGCGCTGAAATGCAGATTGCTGTGCGTGTTCGAGTAGTGCGGCAGATAGCGGTCGAGCACGTCTTGCACCAGCTTCAGCCGCAGCGTGCTCGCGGTGCTGTCGAGGTAGATGCGCCGGGTGCGCTCGCCGGTGGCGATGCCGTAGTGCACATCCAGTCCAATTGCTTCGCCACGCAGCTTGTCGAGCCGCGCGTGGGCGGCGGCCGTCACTTGATTCCCAGCATCCATTGAATGACCTGTTTGATGAGAAAACCGAAGATGCCGAACGCGAGCACGAAGAACAAGACGAACGTGCCGAACCGCCCGGCGTTCGATTCGCGCGCCACCTTCCAGATGATGAACAGCATCAGCGCGATGAAAGCGCCGATGCCCCAGGTGAGACCGAACTGCGCGATCTGCGCTTCAGTGAGTCCGAACAGGCCTTTCATCACGCCTACTCGTTGCGCAGCGGCACGCCGTCGGTCACCACCAGATCCTTGTACGCGTGCCAGGTGGCATGCCCGATCAGCGGCACGGTGACGATGAACCCGATCATCGCGGTGGCAAACGACAGTGCGATGGCGAAGATGATGATGCTGGCCCACAGGCCCATGACCATCGGGTTCTCACCTACGGCGCGCGCGCTGGTGAGCAGTGCCTGCCGCAAGCCGACCATGCGGCCGAGCAGTAGCGGCGGGGAGACTGCGGCCAGGCCGAAGACGAGTGCCGCGCCCAGGCCACCGGCGATCACCCAGAGCGTGAAGAGCAGGTCGCCTTGGTCGTGCACGGCATAGCGCAGGAAGGCGGTGGGCGAGTCGAGCGGGGTATCGACGAACAGCGAGAACAGCAGCGTCGAGAGCAGGACCCACAGTCCGCCGAGCGCGAACAGCAGCAAACCCAACCCCACCAGCGGCCGCGACTCGCGTCGCCAGGCGTGAATCACATCGCTCAAGCCGGCTCGTTCGCCGCGCGCGTGCAGCCGGCTCAATTCGTACAGGCCGGTGCACAGGATCGGCCCGACGATGAGGAAGCCAGACACCAGCCCCGGTGCGAGCCACCAATACGACTGCGCCAGCGCGATCACCAGCCAGCCGCCTACTGCGACCACGACGCCTTGGGTCAGGCTCGCAAGCGGCGTCGCGCG
>CADECO010000558.1:0-3456 GCA_902825905.1 uncultured beta proteobacterium | reverse complement strand
CTAGCCCGCCGCCACCGTATTGCGCAGCACGCCGATCTTCTCGATCTCGCTCTCGATCACGTCACCGGGCAGGCAGTAGCGCGTGGCCGGCACCAGGCCGGGCAGCCCCTGCCACTTGCCGCCCAGTTCCTTGTCGGTCGACCAGGCGGTGCCCGCCGGCGTGCCGGTGATGATCACCATGCCCGGCTTGAGCGTGAAGTTGGTCGAGAAGAAGTGGACCAGGTCGGCGCAGGTCCAGATCATGTTGGCCGTGCTGCTCGCCTGGCGCGGCTCGTTGTTGATGCGGGTCTTGAGCATCAGTTGCTGCGGATCGCCGATCTCATCGGCGGTGACGATGCACGGACCGATCGGCGCGCTGGTGTCGAACGCCTTGCCGCGCCCCAGTTCGTACCAGGTGACGCCCTCCGAGCGGCGCACCTGCCGGTCGCGCGCGGTGACGTCGTTGACGATGGTGTAGCCGAACACGTGTTCGAGCGCGCGCTCCAGCGGGATATGCCGGCCGGCTTTGCCGATCACCACCGCCAGTTCGGTCTCGCAGTCGATCTTCTTCGACATGCGTTCGTCGTGGATGATCGCCTCGTTCGGACCGATCACGCAGTCGGCGGTTTTCAGAAAGAACTCCGGCTCCTTGCCGCTGATCGGCGTGTTGGCCTTCTCGCTGTTGTGATCACGGTAGTTGCTGCCACTGCAGATGATCGTCGAGGGCCGGATCGGCGCGGCGAGCGAAGCGCCCGCCAGCGCGAGCTTGGATGTGGCCGGTGCTGCGGCAATCAGACGCTCGGCGGCCTGGCGCGCCGGTGCCCCCGCGCGAATGAACGCGATCGAATCGGCGAACCACGCGGCCTCCGGCGTGCTCTTGCCTTGCAACGCGAGCAGCGGATCGACGATCGAATCGCCGGCGATGAAGCCCAGACGCTCCTGGCCGTCGCGACGATAGGTAACGAGTTTCATGGGTGACGACTCCGGATGAACTGATCAGTATTCAAGGTAGTGAATCCAACGAGGTGCCCGAGTTCGCGCATTACATCTTCATCGCGACCTTGCCCAGCAGGCTGTCGCTTTGCACATAGTCGAGCGCCGCGGGCATTTCATTGAACGGGAAGACACGGTCGAGCCGCACCTTGATGCGTCCGTCGGCGAACAGCGGCAGCAGATCGCGCTCGAAACCGCGCACCGATTGGGCACGTTCGTTCGGCGGACGCAGCTTGTTCGACACGCCGAACAGCTTGAGCCGATTGGTGTGCAGCATCTCCAGGTCGATCGTGCTGTTCATGTTTCGATCGAGGTAGCCCACCGTCGCCAGTCGGCCTTCATACGCGAGCGATCGCATGCATTCGGGAAACACCGTGCCGCCGACGTTGTTCACCACCAGATTCACGCCCTTGCCGTCGGTGGCGTTCATCGCCGCGTCGTAGAAACCGGTGCCGCGGGTCTGCACGCCGACGTCGAGCCCGAGCGCTTGCAGTTGCGCGAGCTTCTCGGCTGAGCCGGAGGTGCCGATCACCTTGGCGCCCAGCGCCTTGGCGGTCTGCAGCGCAGCCACACCCACGCCCGAAGTGATCGCGGTGACCAGCAGCCATTCGCCGGCCTTCAGCGCACCGTGGGTGACCAGCATGTCATGCACGACCATGAACGCGAGCGGAATCGCACCGGCTTCCTCCCACGACAGTCGCTCGGGCACGCGCAGCGCCTCGCGCACGTCCATCAACGCGAATTCCGACCAGCCGCCCACGCAGCGGCCCATCACCTTGTCGCCGATGCTGAATCCGGCAACCCCTTCGCCCAGCTTGGCGATTTCGCCCGCACACTCTCCGCCGCCCTGCTTCACCGAATTGGCGTGACCGTGGCCGGGAATCAGCTCGCCGCGGTTGAAGCAGGCGCCGCGCACCTTCACCAGCAGCTGACCGGCTTTCGGCTCGGGAGTGGTTACGTCGCGCAACTCGAGCCGCACGCGCGCGCCGTCGGGAACGATGAAATAGGCTTTCATGAGTCGTTGGCTACCCTTGATTGGATTGCGAAGAAGGCGTGGCGAGCGGCCACGCGGTGATGTCGAATGTGTCAGGTACCGGGATGTGCATGAATCCGCGCGGACCTTCGAGCGTTCGAGTGATATGGCCGCTGCCTGTCGTGTCCTCGGCGAAGGTGACGTCGCCGGGCTTGAAGCGCCAGGTCGATCCGTCGTCGAGCTCGATCTCGCCCACGCCATGGGTGACGAAGATGAACTGACGTTGCGGCGCGCGATGCTTGCCGTGAACGTGACCGGCGGGCGTCTCGCGAAAGAACAGCCGCAACGCCGGGAGATCGGGCGACTTCGGGCGATCGGCGTTCGCATCGAGCGGCACCTCGCGATACTCGACGCGGGCGCGCCCATCGGCGCCGGTGAAGATGCGCATCACTTTCATCGGTGATGCCCTTGTGCGATGCTTGAAGCGTTCATCGAAACGGAGATTGATGAGGTGACGAACGTCGCGTTGGCAGCCGGGCGGGTGACGCGTCGTGTGTTGCTCGGCCTGGCGGTTGGCATCGCGCAGGGTGCGTATGCGCAGGTCGACGTGTTTCCCAACCGCCCGATCCGCATCATCCTGCCGTCAGCGGCGGGCGCAGGCGGCGACATACTCGCCCGCATTATGTCAGAGCCGCTTGCAAAGAATCTCGGCCAGCAGATCCTCATCGACAATCGTCCGGGCGGCAGCGGCAACGTCGCGGCCGATGCCACGCTCAAAGCGACTGCCGACGGCTACACGCTGATGCAAGGCAACTCGAGCACGCACGCGATGAACCAGTATCTCTACTCGAAGGCGCACTACGATCCGGTACGCGACTTCAAACCGGTGGCGTTCCTGGGCAGCGTGCCCAACATGCTGATCGCGCAGCCCGCGCTGGGTATCAAATCCGTGGGCGAGCTGATCGCGCTGGCCAGGCGCGAGCCCGGCAAACTCACCTTCGCCTCCGGCGGGCCGGGCACCAGTCATCACATGGCGGGTGAACTGTTCCGCGCGATGACCGGCACCGACCTCGTGCACGTACCCTACAAAGGCGCGGCGCAGGGCGTGGCGGCAGTAGTGGCCGGCGACGTGTCGATCATGTTTCCCAACATCCCGAGCGCGCTGGGCTTGATCAAGCAAGGGCGGCTCGCCGGCATCGCCGTATGCTCGCCGCAGCGCATCTCGTGGCTGCCGGAGATACCCACCGTCGCCGAGAACGGACTGCCCGGCTTCGAGATCGTCGCCTGGGTCGCGATTTTCGCGCCCGCCAACACGCCCGATCCGGTGGTGCAGCGTCTTGCCACCGCATTCCAGAACGTGAGCGCACTGCCCGAGGTGCGCGAGAAGCTGATCGCGCAAGGGTACGAACCGCACGTGATGGTGGGTGAAGCGTTTCAACGTTTCATGCGCAGCGAATCGGAGAAGTGGGGACGCATCATTCGCACCGCGGGCGTGAAGATCCAGTGAGCAC
>CADECO010000557.1:0-3459 GCA_902825905.1 uncultured beta proteobacterium | reverse complement strand
CGAAGTACGCCGACGTCGTGAGCGACACCGAATCGCTCGCGTTCATCGACACGCTACCTCGCGGGCTGTTCACATTGCCGGGTAGCAGGTAGCGTCGAATCTGGCCGGTCCGCTGGCCAAGCAGTGCGGTCTCGACTTTCGCCGGCGGCTTTCGCTCCAGCATGGCGCGGGAGTAGCATCGGCCGGCACCGACAACTCGCCGCCGGACCTGGAGGCACGCCATGTTGGGATTGCGCTCACGAGCAGGGAAATTACCGAAGGCGCCCAAAGCGCCCATCGTGCCGGAGTGGCGATTGCAAGGCGACTGGTGGGATCTGTGCAACTGCGCGATCGGCTGCCCGTGCGTCTTCAGCTCGCCGCCGACGCTCGGCTACTGCGAGGGCGTGCTCACCTGGCTGATCCGAAAAGGCCACTACGGTTCGGTGCGCCTCGACGGCGATCTCGCGGTGGTGCTGGTGATCCACTTCGAAGGCACGGTGTTCGAGAAGAACAGGGAATTCGGCTTCCTGATCGACGCGCGCGCCGATGAGGCGCAGCGCGAGGCGCTCACCAACATCTTCCTCGGCAAGGCCGGCGGCGCCTTTGCGGCGTGGGCCGATCTCACGCTCAAGGTCGACGGCGTGGAGTTCGTGTCGATGAAAGTGAGCTGCGACGAGGAGAAGTGGCAGGTGAACGTGCCGGGCAAGATCAAAGGGCTCGGCGGGCCGTTCCGCAAGTACATGGTGCCCCCGGGCGACACCTGCCGGATCTACAACGCGCCACGGCCCGAGGTGGTCCCTGGGCATCTCACGCTCGGCGAGGCCAAGCGCAACGTCGTCACCGGTGCGTTCGGCCGCAGCTGGGATTGGAGCGCGCGCTCGTCCAAGCACATCGCGTTCGATCTGCGTGGTCCGCAGACCTTCACATGGCGCAAGCCGCTCAGGAAGAAGGTCTAGGTACCGCGCTCCCGTTACGGGAGCGCGCAATTCTGGCGATCGGGCTAGCGCTGGTCTGCGTCCTCGCCTGGGCGTTCACCATCTTGGAAGCGCGCGGGATGGAACCCGCGGTGCCCGCGCCGTGGTCCACCGGGCAGTTCTTCGCGATGCTGCTCATGTGGGTGATCATGATGGGAGCGATGATGCTGCCGACGGTCGCGCCGATGGTTGACGCGTTCGCCACGATCAACCAGCGGCGTCGGGCACGCGAAGCGCCGTATGTCGCCACCGGCTACTTCATCGGCGGCTATCTGCTCGCCTGGTCGGCCTACAGCCTGCTCGCAACGCTCGCTCACTGGGGCCTGGAGCGCGCGGGTCTGCTCGACACGATGATGCGCTCGACCTCGCTCGGACTGAGCGGTGCGTTGTTCCTGGCGGCGGGTTTGTATCAATGGACCCCGCTCAAGGAGGTGTGTCTGACCCGCTGCCGGTCGCCGATCGGATTCGTGCTCTCGGAGTGGCGCGATGGCGCGCTCGGTGCGATCGTGATGGGCGTGCGCCACGGCGGGTACTGCGTCGGCTGCTGCGCGGTGCTGATGGCGCTGCTATTCGCGGTCGCTGTGATGAATCTGCTGTGGGTAGCCGCGCTGACCGTGCTGGTGATGATCGAGAAGATGCTGCCCGGCGCCGCCCTGTGGCGTCACACGATCGGTATCGCGCTGTCGGCCACCGGAATCATCCTGATCGCGCGGTGGTTTATCGGCGCAACCCTGCCGTTCTAGCAGCAACCGGATCGATCGCTACTGCGCGCTCACGCCCGCCGCCTTGATCACTTGTGCGAGTCGCGCACGATCATTGCGGAGCGCCGCGCCGAGTTGCTCCGGCGTTGAAGTGTGCGGCTCGAGGCCGATCGCGCTGATGCGCTCCACGACCGCCGGCTGTTTGAGGATCTTCGTCATCTCCGCGTTCAGCCGATCGACGATCTCTCTGGGCGTGCCGGCCGGCGCGACGATCGCGTAGTAACCCGCTGCCGCTTCCATGCCTGCGACACCCAACTCCTTGAACGTCGCGACCTCAGGCAGCGCGGGCAATCGATCGGGCCCCACCACCGCGAGCGCGCGCAACTTGCCGGCCTTCACGTGTGGCACCGAAGTCGCCGAGTCGAACATATAGTCGGTCTGCCCGGCCACCAGGTCGGTCATCGCCGGTGCGACGCCTTTGTATGGAACGTGACTGGCCTTTGTGCCGGTCTGCATCGCAAACAGCTCTGCGGCCACATGCTGCAAGGTGCCCACGCCGCCCGAGGCGAAATTCAATTTGCCCGGCTGCGACTTCAGCGCTGCGACGAACTGCTCGACACTCGTCACGTTCAGCTTCGGATGCACCGCGAGGATCATGTTCATCCGCGTGGGCTGGATGATCGGCGTGAAGCTCTTGTCCGCATCGAAGGGCAGCGACTTGTAGATATGCGGATTGGTGGTGAGGGTGCTCGAGCTGGAAATCATGATCGTGTAGCCATCGGGCGCTGCCTTCGACACGAACTCCGCCGCGATATTGCCGCCCGCACCGGGCTTGGTCTCGACCACCAGAGGCTGCCCGATCGCTTTGGCCAGATCGGTCGCGATCAGGCGCGCGACGGCATCGATCGATCCACCGGCCGGCGCGGTCGAAACCAACGTGACGGGTCGGGCCGGATAGGACTGTGCATGCGCGGCCACCGCGGCCAGGCATGCAAGTACGAACGCTGTGATCCTCATCTCCTGTGCCTCCTCACATCGCCGCTGCGCGCTGAGCGCACCGGCGACGCGTCAGTTGCCCTTCACTGAGGTATCGCCCTTGCGCAGGTGCGCGTCGCGGTTCTGATACAGGTTGGCGTCGGCGTAGCCCATCAGATCGGGCTGCGGTTTGCCGACCATCACCTGCGTGTAGACCGGCTCGAGCGTGTTGTTGTGATAGCCGTGGATCACCCCGGCCGGACACGACACGCAATCCCACGGACCGAGCACCGTCTCGACGCGCTTGCCCTGCTCATCCTCGAAGAACACCATGAGGTGCCCTTTCAGCACGAAGAACACTTCTTCGGCTTCATGGGTGTGCGCAGCATTGCCCTGCCCCGGTGGCACATGCATCACGCTCAAGGTGAAGCCCCGTGCGGGAATGAAGTTCGGGTCAGGCTTGCGGCTGGTGTTGCCGATGAAGCGGTGCTGTGCGCGGCGCCACCCCTCGATCGCAGCATCGGCGAACGCGCTCCAATCGGGCTTGCGGTCGCCGAAACGTGCGACATAGCGCTTGACGATCTCGTCGAGCGACATGCCGACGACGGCCGGGTCTTTCTCGTGTCGGGCGACTTTCTCTGTCATGGCTGCCTCCTATGGGTCATGCGGCGCCGTACGATTCGGCGATGTCGGTGAGTCTCCAAGGCGCGCGAGTCCTGCTTGTTGTACATCGAGTGTAGCGATCACTCACCGCCATGCAAAGCACGGACCGCTAGCGATCTCCCGGTTCGCTACTGCACTTTGATCGAGCGTCGTTGCACCAGCTCGCG
>CADECO010000556.1:0-3459 GCA_902825905.1 uncultured beta proteobacterium | reverse complement strand
TCATGCGGCATTGCCGCGCCAGCACCTGTGCGCGGTGATAGTCGGCCGGCTCGACCTCGAATCCTTTGCCGCAGCGCTCGAACAGTTCCGGGCGCAGCTTCTCACCGGCGCGGATGCACTCGTCGCTGAAGGAGCGACCGGTCTCCCACAATCCCACCAGCGTTTGCGCGGCGAGCATGCCCGCGAACGCCTGCGGCAGGCTCACCTCACGCACCTGTGCACCGGCCGCAGCGAGTTTTTTGCCTGCGTTCTCGAGGCACGCTTTCATCTCGGGCGTGGCGTGGTCCCACTCGAATGTGCGGCACAACCCCACGCGCGGTGCGCTTACCGATTGCGGCACGCGCAGCGCGTCGTAGCGCATCACGCCGGCCACCCACAACGCGCAATCGGGCACGGTACGGCCGAACACGCCAACCGTGTCGAGCGAATCGGCGCTGTTCCACACGCCTTTCTTGGGGATCAGGTTGTAGGTCGGCTTGTAGCTCACCACGCCGCAGAACGCCGCGGGCCGGATGGTCGAGCCGAGCGTCTGGGTGCCGGTGCCCAGTGGAAACATGAAGTCGGCGACACCGGCGGCCGAGCCCGACGAGGATCCGCCGGGCGTGTGCTCGAGGTTGTGCGGATTGCGCGTTTTGTTCGGCGGAAACGTTGCCAGCTCGGTCGTGACGGTTTTGCCGATCACCAGTCCGCCTGCATGCCGATGTGAGGCGACGCAGGCCGCATCGATCGCACCGTGAAAACCGGTGTAGACGTTCGAGCCACCCTGCGTGGGCATGTCGTAGGTCTCGAAGATATCCTTCACACCGAGCGGCAGGCCATGCAGCGGCCCCCTGATCGGTCCGGCGTCGAGCGCCTTGGCTGCCTGCAGCACCTGCTCGCGTCCGACGTGGGCGAACGCCTGCACCAGCGCCTCGCGTTCGTCGATGCGTTCGAGCAAGGCGCGCACGTAGCGCTCGGCGGTGAGTTCGCGGCGCGCAAGACGTCGAGCGGCCTCGGTGGCGCTCAGTCGGCACATTTCGTTGGGTTGGCTCATCGGAAAGCTCCGCGCAAGCGTTGCGTGGGGGAAGGGATCTTGCGCCTGCCAATGTGCCACATCGCACTGATGCCGCAAAGGCGCGATCGTCCTGGGCATCCATGCGCGAGCGCCGCTGCTACGCTCGGTGCATGTCAGTCGGTCTTGTACCAGGCGGTCGTCATCATTGCAGTCCACGCGATGCCGCTGCACGTGCGCGGCGCCGCGCCATGTTGCGTCACATGCTCGTGCTCGGACTGGGTGGATGCATGCCGGGCTCGGCATGGGCAGTCATGGCCGGCTCACCCGAGGGCGAAGTAGACGACTCACCGCAGCGGCGCGTGGACCCCAACACCGCGCACTCGCCGTGGCGAGGCGTCGGGGCGTTGGTGACGTCGGCTGGCGTATTCGGCGGCGTATTGATCGCGCCTCGCCACGTGCTGACAGCCGCGCACGTCGTGGCCAATGCTTCGCTCGACTCGCTGGCCTACGTGCTCAACGCCGGCGGCGACGCATCGCAACGGATCGCGGGCGCGCGCATCCACGTCCATCCGGAGTTTCGCGGGTCGGCGGCGGGCCAGCTCATGGAGCACGATCTGGCCATCGTCGAACTGCACGAAGCGGTCGAGCAGAATGTGCCCGTCTATCCTTTGCTCAACGCGCCGCTGCGAGTGGGGCAGCGCATCGCTTTCGTGGGATACGGTGCGAGCGGCTTCGGCGGCGAGGGCGTGCGCGTCGCGGCTGCGCCGACGGTCAAGCGCGTCGGCGCCAATCGCATCGATCAGTTCGTGTTCGCGCGCGACAACGCCGACCGGCGCATCGGCTTCCTGTTCGACTTCGACGGGCCGGAGCTGGAGAGCAACCTGATCGGTCCGCCAGTCGTCTCGAACGCGACGTTAGGCAATCGCGAGGAATCGACCTTCGCGCCGGGCGATTCGGGCAGCCCGTCCTTCGCACGCGACCGGCACGGCCGCTGGATCGTGATCGGCATCAACACGTTCGTCGGCCATGGCACCGGCAAGGCGCCGAGCACGTTCGGCACCCTCGGCGGCGGGATGCTGGTGTCGGCCTATATCGAGTGGATCCGCGCCGTCGTGCCGGGTGTGACGACCGTGCCGTGAACGCTGGCAAGGCGCGCGCGGCGCGAGATATCCGGCGCTGACAACACTATCGTAACCACCATCCCAGGATCGCCACGAGCACCACGATGGCGATGATGATGGTCATCGGACTCATGCCGCTTTTGGCTGGCGTGGGCGCAGACGGGGAGGCGGGCGCAGGGGTCGTCGGCGATGGCGCCGCGGGTGCGCCCGCTGCCGGTGCCGCCGCTTCGACGGCAGGAGCCGGTCCGCCGACCTTGTTGGTGAAGGCCTTGAAGAAATCGTCGGCCATCTTCTTGGCCACGCCGTCGATCAGACGCGCACCGACCTGCGCCAGCTTGCCCCCGATCTGCGCGGAGGCGGTGTAGTTCAGCTTCGTGGTCGAGCTACCCTCGGGGGTGAGATTGACGGCCGCCGTGCCTTTGCCGAACCCGGCCGCGCCGCCCGAGCCTTCGAATGCGAGTTTGTAGGACGTGGGCGGATTGAGATCGGACAGAAACAGCTTGCCCGCGAACTTGGCCTTCACCGGACCGACCGCTGCGGTCATGGTCATCTTGTACTCGGTGTCCGACACCTTCTCGATCGAGTCGCAACCGGGAATGCACGCCTTCAGTACTTCCGGATCGTTCAGCGCTTCCCAGACCGTCTGCTGCGATTGGCTGATCAACTGCTCGCCGGTCATTTCCATGCGGACTCCCCTTTTCTGATTGTCGAATGCTTCAGTTACAGCGTCGCGGTTGACGACTCATGCGCGACGCATGATCTACGCTGCCTTTACCCGCCCGGTCGTCACCGTGCGCTTCGACGATGTCTGCGACGACAGCACGCGTGACAGTTCCTTCAGGCTCTCGATGTTGTGCGCGGAGAGAAATGCATCCACGTGCGGCAGCATCGCGCGGATGCCCGCCGGCCGCGCCTCGAACGCCTCGTAACGCAGCAGCGGATTGAGCCACATCAGCCGATGGCACGACTTGTGCAGCCGCTCCATCTCCACCGACAGGTCTTTGCCCAGATCGCGATCCAGGCCGTCGGTGATCATCAGCACCACCGCGTTCTGACCCAGCACGCGGCGCGACCAGCGCAGGTTGAATTCGCGCAGACTCGAGCCGATTCGCGTGCCGCCGGACCAGTCGGCCACGGCATCCGATACCGAAGTGAGCGCGACATCGACGTCGCGATGGCGCAGGTTGCGGGTGATGTTGGTCAGGCGCGTGCCGAACACGAAGGTGTAGACGCGGTCGCGATCGTTGGTGATGGCGTGCATGAAGTGCAGGAACATGCGCGAGTACCGACTCATCGAGCCGGAGATGTCGCACAGCACCACCAGCGGCGGATGGCGCTTTTCCT
>CADECO010000555.1:0-3461 GCA_902825905.1 uncultured beta proteobacterium | reverse complement strand
TCGCCTGCGCGCGTAGTCGCTGCAGCACCAGCTTCAGCGTGAGCTGATGGGCGTAGAACTTGCGCGTGTCTCCGGTGAGACTGACCTCGCCGCGCCGGAAGAACGCGAACACGTCCTGGTCGCCAGGCGCAGGCTTCGCTGCGGCAAACCGTGCCCACGCGGCTGCGCTGCCGCTCAACGCGAAGTCGCACTGCGGCATCACGAATGGTCCGTTCGCGATCGCAGCAACGCGTCCATCGACCATTTGAATGACCCGCTCCTCGTCGCCACTGCGAATCAGCACGCGAAAGCTCGCGCCCCGCGCAAACCGCGCAACAAGCGCATCGTCGTTGACGCGCTCGGCCAGCCCTTGCCAGTGCACACGCTCCTCCTGATGAGAACTCGGTGCGGCGGATGGTAGCAGCGGCGCTTCAGGGCGTGCACCGCGAGAACGCTTGACCTTCGCGGTAGCGGAACGCGCCCCCCTGCGGCGTCCTGCGGTGCTGCCGCGAGCGGTAGAATCCTGCCCATCTGCGGCGTGGGCACCGTCATCTTCACTGCGCCGCCGCTACGAACCTTCTTCGTGATTCCAACGACCGGGAGTTCCCCATGACCATGCCATTCCGCGCCGACCACGTCGGCAGCCTGCTGCGCCCCCGCGAACTGCACGATCTGCGCGAGAAAGTCCGCGAAGGCAAGGAGACGACCGCCAATCTCAAGCTGGCCGAAGACCGCCTGATCCGGGATGTCGTCAAGCTGCAGGAAAGTATCGGCCTGCCTTCGATCACCGACGGTGAGTTCCGTCGCGACTGGTGGCACATCGATTTTCTGCACGGGTTCGACGGCGTGGAACTTGGCCATGCCGACGTGTACGGTGATGCCAAGTTCAAGACCAATCACGAGCAACCGCCGACGATGATGGTCAAGAACAAGATCCGGCGTACCAAGCCGAGCATGCTCGAGCACTTCACCTTCCTGAAATCGGTGATGTCCAAGGGCGTTCCGAAGTTCACCATGCCCTCGCCCGCAATGCTGCACGCTCGTGGTGATCGCGCCGCGCTCGCGGCCACGTACCCCAAGCTCGACGAGTTCTGGGCCGATCTGACCAAGGCGTACCGCGAGGAAATCGCCGACCTGTACAAGGCCGGCTGCCGCTATCTGCAGATCGACGACACGACGATCGCGATGTGGGGCGATCCGAAAGTGCGCGAACAGTTCCGCAAGCTGGGCGATGATCCGGAGAAGGACGCGGCGATGTACACCGAAGCGGTCAACGCGGCGATTTCACAGGTGCCCGATGACATGACCGTCGCGATCCACACCTGCCGCGGTAATTTCCGCAGCACCTGGCTGGCGAGCGGCGGCTACGCCGATTTCGTCGCCGAACGCGTGTTCAAGGGGCTGGACGTCGACGCGTTCTTCCTCGAGTTCGACGACGAGCGTTCCGGCGGCTTCGAACCGCTGCGCTTCGTCCCCGAAGGCAAGAAAGTCGTGCTCGGTCTGGTGAGCTCCAAGAAAGCGGAACTGGAAAGCAAGGATGAACTGAAGCGCAGAATCGAAGAAGCGGCCAAGCACGTACCCAAAGCCAATCTGTGCCTGTCCCCGCAATGCGGTTTCTCCAGCACGCACCACGGCAACGACCTCACCGTCGATCAGGAAGTGGCGAAACTGAAGTTGTGCATCGACACGGCGAAAGAAGTATGGGGATCGCTCTAGCGCGCCCTGCTGTGGCCTGATCCGCCGTAGCGCGCCCAGCTGCGCTCAAGGCTTCACGCGTCCCTCCGCGACGAGTCGGACGAAGTCCGACTCGGTGATGATGCCGGCGAGCCTGCCGTTGTCGATCACCGGCAGGCAGCCTACCTTGCGCTCCATCATCACCCGAGCCGCCTCAGCGATCGGCGTATCGGGCGTGGTCGTATAAAGCTCGCCCGACATGGCCGCCTTCACCGGCACCTGCCGCAGCATCGAATCCTCCGCGCGCGAGCCATAGCCCAACGCACGCAGCAGTGCTCCACGAAACAGGTCGCGCTGACTGACGACCGCGCACACCTGATCATCTTCATCGAGAACCGGAAGATGGCGGATGCGCGCCTCCTTCATGAGTGCATCGGCCAGCGCAAGCTCGTCGTTGCGCCGCACGGTCTGCACCTCCCGGCTCATTAGATCCTTTACCAACATCGCATTCATCGATCGCGCTCTCCTGGGCAGTGAAGCTGTTTGCGGCTTGCCCGGCTCCTGGCATGCCTAACATCAGGGTAGTGGCGCATCCATCCGGTCGATTGACTCAGGTCAAATCCGTGATCAGCTTGCGGATCAATGCTGCGGTCCAATCCCCTTGGGGCCAGCGCCGTGCACGCGTTCACTCACCCGAGCAGGCCTGCGGCTTGGTGGTACGCCATCCGGCCCTGCTTGCGGCGCTGTTCATTCAAATTCGGATCGGGGCAGCAGCGCGACACGATTGTGCTCAGCTTCAGCACCGCGCTGCTGCTAGTAGCGGTTGCGGCGCTGCGTCCGTTGCTGCCCTGACGGCTTCGCTGCGCAGCGAGCGCCCGTCGGGCGCCTGCACGCGACCGTAGTGCGGCAAGCGTGCATGATGCGACCTCGCTACCATTGCGGGCACCTCATCGAGGAGCTTCCCATGCGAGGAGTCATCCCGTCCGCTGGCGCCGCGTCGCTCATGCGCCGCAGTCGCGCGGTGCTCGGCATCGGGCTCGCCGCCCTATTGGCGCTGGGCGGCGTGCATGCGCAGACCTATCCGAACAAACCGATCCGCCTGATCAATCCGTACGCCGCGGGTGGGCCGGGCGAATTGCTCGCCCGCGAAATCGGCACGCCGTTGGGCAACCTGCTCGGCCAGCAGATCGTCATCGAGAGTCGGCCCGGTGCCGGTGCCACGCTCGGCGCCGATCTGGTCGCGAAGTCCGCACCCGACGGCTATACCCTGCTCATCGGCGGCGCGCCCAGCCAGATCATCTCGCCGGCGATGCAGGCCAAAGCCGCCTACGACGGCATCGCCGACTTCACGCCGATCGCCATGGTCGTGACGGTGCCGAATGTTCTGGTCGCACGCCCGACCTTCGCCGCGCAGTCGTTCAACGAGTTGGCCGAGCTCGCCCGCAAGCAACCGGGCAAGCTGACCTACGGATCAGCCGGACAAGGCAGCATCGGTCATCTGGCGATCGAGCAGTTGCGCTCGCTCACCGGGTTGGATCTGCTGCACGTTCCGTACAAGGGCGCGGCACCAGTGATGGTCGATCTGATGTCCGGCCAGATCGATCTGGCGCTGGTGAACCTCTCGGCTGCGCTTCCGCACGTGAAGGCCGGCAAGCTCCGTGCAGTCGCCATGGCTACCGCGCGGCGATCCGATGCCATGTCCGAACTGGCAACGATCGAAGAGGCCGGCGTGCGCGGCTTCGACGCGGGCACCTGGTGGGCTCTGTTCGGGCCGGCAAAGCTGCCCGCAGGGGTCGTGGCCACTTTGC
>CADECO010000554.1:0-3501 GCA_902825905.1 uncultured beta proteobacterium | reverse complement strand
GCCAGTAGTAGAACTTCGCCACCTTGTACAGACCGAACGACATGTCGTTGAACGGCCCGACGAACTCGATCGCATCGATCGCGCCCGACTGCATGGCCTGCGGCACCTCGCCCAGCGGCATTGCCACCGGCGTTCCACCCAGCGCCTGCATCACTTTGCCGCCCAGGCCGCCGACACGCATCTTCAAACCCTTGTAGTCGGCGACGGAGTTGATTTCCTTGTTGTACCAGCCGGCCGATTGCACCGAGGTCTGGCCGATCGGGAACATGACGACGCCGAGCTTCTGATAGACCTTCTGCGAGAGTTCCAGCCCGCCGCCGTAGTACAGCCACGCGTGCTGCTCCTGCGAGGTCAAACCGTAGGGCAGTGGCCCGAGGAACTGTACCGCCGGCGCCTGGCCGGCCCAGTAGGTGGCGTAGCCCTGGCCCATCTGGATCGTGCCGTTGGCTACCGCTTCCAGCGTCTGGAACGGCGGGGTGATCTCGCCGGCGCTGAACAATCGTATGTTGAGAGCACCGCCGGTTGCCTTGTTGACGAAATCCGACAGGACGATGGCACCAGTGGCAAGGCCCGGCGCGTTCTTGGCCCAGGTGCACTGCATGCGCCACTCTTTCTTGCCCTGCGAGATCGCCGGGCCCGAACGTGTCGCCAAGATGGCGGCCAGGCCGCCGGTTCCGGTTGCTACCAGTGCTTTACGTCGATCCATCGAACTCTCCTGTACTTGAACGGACAGCGCTTCTAGAAACCAGGTACGGACGCCACGAGCGGCGCACGCGCTACATGATCGCTTTCGGTAACCACGTCGCCAGCGACGGCCACATCCACAGGGCCGCAATGGCCAACAATTGAAGTATGACGAACGGCACGACCCCGCGATAGATGGCCTCCATCGGGAAATCGCGCGCCACCCCCTGCAGATAGAAGATCGCAAAGCCGAACGGCGGGGTGAGGTAGCTGGTCTGCAATACCATGCCCATCATCACCGCCAGCCAGATCGGGTCGACCTCGAGTTTGAGCAGCACCGGCGCGAAGATCGGCACCACGATGAAGATGATCTCGAACGTGTCGATGAAGAACCCCAACACGAACATCAGCAGCAGCACGACGAAGACCGCGCCGTGCACGCCGCCCGGCATTGCGCCGAGCATGTCTTCGGCCACCTTCTCGCCGCCCAGTCCTCGAAACACCAGCGAGAACACCGCGGCGCCGATGAGGATGGTGTAGATCATCGTGCTCATCGACAACGTGGCGCGGCCCGCCTCTCGCAACATCGGGATCGTCACCTTGCCGCGCATCGCCGCCAGCACAAGCGCGCCCACCGCGCCCACGGAGGCCGATTCCGTGGCGGTCGCGATACCGAACAGAATCGAGCCGAGCACCGCAACGATCAGCACCAGCGGCGGCAGCATCACGCGCAGCATGCGGCCAAGGAGCGTGCGTTTCTCCTCCGCAGACATCGGCACCGGCGGGCAGCGCTGCGGTGCCAGCATTGCGTTGGCGAATACATAGAGCAGGTACAGCGCCACCAGCACCAGGCCGGGCACGATCGCGGCGACGAAGATCTCCACCACCGTGACCGGCGCCGCACCGTATTTGCCCAGATCGTTCTGCACCTGGATATTGGCGTTCTGCAGAAACGTACCCACGAGGATCAGCACCGTTGAAGGCGGAATGAGCTGCGCGAGCGTGCCCGACGCGGTGATGATCCCGGCGGCGAGCTTCTTGTCGTAATTCGCCTGCATCATCGCCGGCAGGCTGATCAGGCCCATGGTGACGACCACCGCGCCGACGATGCCGGTGGAGGCCGCCAGCAGCGCGCCGACGATGATCACGCCGTAGCCCAAACCGCCGGGGTAACTGCCGAAGCTCTGTCCCATCGTGACCAGCAGATCCTCGGCGATGCGCGATCGTTCAAGCACCACGCCCATGAAAATGAACAGCGGTATCGACACCAGCACGTCGTTCACCATCGCATCGAAGATGCGGCTGGCGATGCCGGCGAGCAGCGGCCAGTCGAACGCACCGAACAGCATGCCCAGTCCGGCGAACAACAGCGATGCGCCGCCGAGCGCGAATGCAACCGGAAAGCCGGTCATCAGCAGCGCGAACAACCCCACGAACATCGCCAGCGCGAGGATCTCCCCGGTCGGCATCAGTGGCCTCCCGCCGTAGCTGACCTGGGCAGCAGATCTTCACGCTCAGCGATGGTGAGGATCGCGCGCGCGGCAATCGCCAGCCCCTGCAGCAGCACCAGCACGCACGCCACCGGCAGCAGCGTCTTGAGCAGGTAGAGATACGTCAGGCCGTCGGACGTAGGTGACTTCTCCATGATGCGCCACGAGCGCTGCACCAGCGGCCAGGAGAGATACAGAATCGAGCCCATCATCGGCACCAGAAACACGAACACGCCGAACAGATCCGCCCAGGCGCGCTTGCGTACCGACCACTTCTTGTAGAAAAGATCGACGCGCACGTGCCCGCCGTCGCGCAGCACCCAGGCCATCGCCAGCATGAATGCCGCACCGTGCAGCCAGATGTACAGCTCCTGCAGCCACGGAAAACCGATCGAAAAGGCGTACCGCAACACCACGACCGTGAACGCCACCAGCACCACCGGCAGGATGAGCCAGCTCACCGTCAGGCCAACCGCGCCATTGAGTCGATCGATCCACCTCACGAACAGCGCGAGGCCATTCATCGTCATCCCTCCTCTGAGAACGCGTGGGGCGGGACGGATCGGCGCGCTCGCGGTTCTCGCGATCCCTGTTGGGCCGCGTTAGACATTGGCAATGCCCGGCATGCCTCGCCGAGCGCACCCCACGCGCGGCAGCCGGTACCGATTGCACGGCTTGCTGCGACTGGCTGAGCATGGGGCTGTGATTGGGAACAAGCCGGCGATGTTAGTACACTAGCCCAGGCGATGCGAACATCGAAACACGCCTGACCCGAGCACGCACCAAGGGCGATCGCGGGCGCCCCCCGCCTGCACCAGCACCGCGCATCCGCCGCGCCGGATTGCAGCGGCCACCGAGCGAAACATGGGCACCCCGAACAGCACAGCACTTGAACGAATTGTCAGCGTCACCCCTTGTTGGACCGGCGTGCATCGCGCCGGCGACGTGCTCGGCCTGGCCGATCGCGTACTCGTCCATGCCGGGCCGGCATTCAGCGATCCCACGCGCCTGCCCCCGCCGATGCTCAACAGCGCGGTGCTTTCTTGCATGGTCGAAGGCTGGGCGCGCGACGACGCCGACGCCGAACGGTTGATCCGCTCCGGTGGCGTGAAGTTCGAGCCTTCGCACACACATCGCGTTTCCACGCCGCTGGTGTCGATGGTTACCGCGAACACCACGGTGGCCGAGATTCGCGATACCAGCAGCAGCAGCGGAAGGTGGTACGGATTTCTCGGCACCGGAGCCGGTCCGCAGCAACGTTTCGGCGCGCGTGATCGCGCCATCATCGACCGGCTCGCGTTCCGCGAACGCGAGTTGAAACCGGGCT
>CADECO010000553.1:0-3522 GCA_902825905.1 uncultured beta proteobacterium | reverse complement strand
GTGCGGCGCCCTCGCCACCGCCGAGCCGCCGTTCATCACCAGCGTGTAGCCATCGGGCGCCGACTTCGCGGCAACGTCTACGCCAAGCACACCGCCCACGCCGGCGCGATTCTCCACCACCACCGGCTGGCCAAAATTCGCACTCATGCCCTGCGCGAGCGCGCGGCCGAAGATGTCGGCGGGTCCGCCTGCAGGGAAACCGATGATCAGGCGCACGGCTTTGTTCGGATAGTTCTGCGCCTGCGCGCTCGCAGTGCCAGGATGCATCGCGCACAGCGCAGCGACCACTGCCGCGAGCAACAGCGCCTGGCTGGTCCGGCGTGCCCGACCGGCACCGGTTGAAATCAACGCTAACGCGCGTCGGCAGGAGTGGAACGTTCGCATCGTGATGTCCTTGGAATGGGTGAGCGCCCGGGCATTGTGAGCGATCGGCAGTCGGCGTAGCAACGTCGAGCGCTCAGCGTTCACCGATCACGTGTAACACGACCTCGCGCGTGTGCGCATGGGTGCGATGCTCGTACAGGTAGATGCCCTGCCAGGTGCCCAGCACCGGCTCGCCCTCGATCACCGGAATCGATAGCTGCGTCTGCGTGAGCGCGGCACGCACATGTGCCGGCATGTCATCGGGGCCTTCGGTGGTGTGCGCGAATAACGCATCGCCATCGGGGACCAACCGTGCGAAGAACCGTTCGAGGTCGCGCTGCACCGTCGGATCGGCGTTCTCCTGGATCAGCAGACTGGCCGAGGTGTGGCGCACGAATACCGTCAGCAGCCCGCTGCGGATCGCGCTTGCCTTCACCCAGGCGCGGATGTCGCCGGTCAGCTCGGTCAGGCCGCGGCCGCGCGTGCGGCACGAGAGCGTTCGATTCGCTTGCTGCATCGGAGGCGGAAGACTGGTCTACGAAAACGTGGAAGGGCTGACGCGCCGATTGTGCAGGAAGCGGCGCCGCCTTTCAGCCTTCAAGGCTTGGCGTTGCAGGGGGTGCGTTCGATGGCCGCGAGCAACTGCGGCAGCACGGTCTCGATCCTGAGGCCCGCGATCCGCCCGGGCCAGAGCTTCTCCGGCACGCCGCGCGCGCCGAAGAACTGATCGAGCCCGTCGCGATCGGCGGCGAGGATGATGCCGGTGGCCTGCAGCGCGCTGGCGCCGCTGAGCATCAACTCGGGACCACCGGAAGCGCCGGGGCTCGCGGTGCAGTACGACCGGAAGATGCGTCCTCGCTCACCCGGGACGCGGTCCGCGACCCGCTCACACACCTCGGCATGCAACTCGACCCGACCGCGGCGATGGGTCAGATCGCCGTGGAAGGCCGCGACGATGAAGGCGTGCCGTTCGCTGGAGGCGCCGGCTGCAGGCTCGATCGTTGGCAATGCGATCGGTAAGACGTCCAGCGTTCCCTCGAGCCTGATCAGCGCCCAGTCCTCCGACATCGAGCGATGCAGATTGCCGGCCGCGACCACCGTACCCTCGCGTTCGACCCGGGGCCAGCCGCCGACGAAATCGGCCTGGGCTCTGACTCGCGCGCCAACCGGACTGGTCTTGCGATCCAGGCGCACCGTTAGCGGCTCATCGCCGGATCGCGTCGGCGCCACCACGTGCGCGGCGGTCACCACGTGGCAATTCGTCGCGGCAAGAAATCCGGTGCCGACCGCGGGGCTCAATGCGATATTGCGAGGCCCACGCAGATCGGAGAGGTACACCACCGCAGCGCGCGCACGACGCACCGCTTCGCGCAGGGCGGCGTCGTGGCCGCCGTAGCGATCGCCCGCGCGGACCGGCTCGCGGTGATCATCAAGGCCAACGTGCTTGCGTGCCGCATCCGATGCGGCGCAGGGTTCAGCTGCGTTGGCGCCACCCGCATTGACGCCGCAATGAGTCGGAGTGGCAAGCGCGCCATCGTCCAATAAGATCGCCCCGCCGGCGCAGGCACCGACCACGGCAGCAAGGCGCATCACCCAACGACGCACCGGACAAAGCACCAGACGTAACACCGAACGAATCACGCGCGCTCGAACCAATCCCGATCGAGCGTCGAGCTTGCCAAGTGGCACACGGACGCACTACCGCGCCGGCGCTCGCGTAACACGACTTCACCGGCGTCGCGCGAGATTTCACATCAACGCGGCGCCGCAGAGTCACCGCGCAGCTACCGCAGCCACTTCTGCTCGAGGGCGCGCGCCTCGTCGGTCGACAGCGCCGAGGGCGTTGGAAACCGGTCGCGCCACGCGTACGGGCGGGTGGCATCGATGATCAGCTTGGAATTCGCGTTGACGCCCTGCGCCTTGGCATCGGGGCTGATACGCGGATCGAGCGCCGAACTCCAGCCGTTGCGCACGATGTCGACCGCCTCACTCGGCTCGCAGCGGGTGTTGATCGCCCACAGCACGTCGTTGAGGTTCGACGGATCGATGTCGTCGTCGACCGCGACGATCACCCGGCCCATGTAGACGCTACCGGCGGCGATCAACGCGGCGCGCTTGGCATGCCCGTCGTAACGCTGCCTGAGCGAGACCACCGTCATCAGCGTCGAGACGTGCTGCCACACGCCGCGCACGTCCGATACCCCGGCGGCTTCGAGCGTGTTCCAGATGCCGCCCGCTCGAAACGGCAGGCCGACGTGAAAGCGCGGCGGCTTGAGCGGCGGCGAGCCGAGCAGGATCGGATCGTGCCGGTGGTGCAATGCGTGCACCTGCATCAGCGGGCCGGGGCGCTGGTCTGCCGCGTAGTAGCCGGTGAACTCACCGAACGGTCCCTCAGGGAGCGTGCCCTGTGCCATCGGCAACAACTCGCCTTCGAGCACGATCTCGGCATACGCGGGAATCGGCAGGCCGGTATGCGGGCCCGCATGCACGTGCAGCGGCGCTTCGCGAATCGCCCCGGCGAAGTCAAGCTCGGAGGCGCCATCGGGCAGCGATTCGAATCCGGCGACGAACAGCGCCGGATCGTCACCGTTGACCACCGCGACCGGACACGCCTTGCCCTGATCCCAGTACTTCTTGGCGATGATCGCGCCGTGACGGCCGAGATGATCAAACTGCACCGTCACCCGGTTGCGATCGTGCACCTGCACGCGGTAGATCGATGCGTTGATCCAGCCCGAATCGGGGTCGCGCATCAGAACGATGCTGCCCGAGCCGATGTAAGGGCCGCCGTCGTGACGATGCCAAACCGGCGCCGGCACGCGCGCCAGATCGACATCGGGTCCGCCGCAGCTGTTCTCCAGATAGCGCGCGGTGGAGACAGCCACGGGTTCGTGCAGCGTCAAGGTCTGGCGCTTCTTCATCCACGCGCGCAACGCATCGAGCGGATGCAAAGTCGGATCGATGCCCAGCGCCAGCGCCGCGCGCGCGGGCGTCATCAACGGATTGGTGAACACACGCACACCCGGCGTGAACCCCTTGATGCGATCGAACAGCAGCGCCGGTTGCTCGGGCATACCCGCCGCAACTTCGGTGATGCCGCCGATTTCAAGATGCGGATCGGCACCGTCGATCCGGCGCAACTGGCCATGGCGTTCGACT
>CADECO010000552.1:0-3530 GCA_902825905.1 uncultured beta proteobacterium | reverse complement strand
CTCATCGAGCCGGAGATGTCGCACAGCACCACCAGCGGCGGATGGCGCTTTTCCTGCGAGCGGCGGCGCAGCGGAATGATCGAACCGCCGGCGCGCAGGCTCGCCTGGATGGTGGCGCGCATGTCGACGATGCGCCCGTGCGGATCGCGTTCCAGCCGGCGCGTGCGCACCTCAGGGATCGGCAGGCGCAGCTCGGCGATGAGCTTCTTGGCCTGCGCCAGTTCCTCGTTGGTCATCGTCTCGAAGTCGGCGTGCTGCAGCACCTCGCGCTCCGACACGGTGAAGGCCATGTCGATGTCGACCTTCTCCTCGCGCTCCTCCTTGTCTTTGGTGTCCGGCGGCGGGGCGAATGCTTCGGCCAACCGGTTCGAGGGCTGCGGTGCTTCGTCATCGGCCTTGCCGTAGACCTTCGGCAGGAACAACGACATCACCCGTTCCAGCAGCTGCGGGTCGCGCCAGAAGATGTGGAACGCCTGATCGAAGATCGGAAACTGCTCGCGCCGGTCGACCAGCACCGAGGCGAGCGTCCAGTAGAAATCGTCGCGCCGGTCGACGCCGGCCACCTGCACGGCCGCCAGCGCATCGAGCACCTTGGCCGGGCCGACCGGCAGCCCCGCGGCACGCAGCACGCGCGCGAAGTGCATGACGTTCTCGGCGAGCTTGCCGTGGCTGGCGATGCGAAAGCGGGCCTGCGCCGGCGTCGGGGGAGTGGGGGACGAGGGGATCGAACTCATGGTTCGAATTCTACTTCCCCTTTGCTTTGCCGCCGCTTACGCTTCCCCTTCGCTCCACGCCTTCACCCTTCATTCCCTTCACGTTCAACGCACATGGCCGACGAAATCGTTCTTTCCGCACCGAAACTCACCCAGGCGATCGAGGCCCTCGTGGCCAAAGGCGGGTCGAACGCCCGCGAAGCCAATCTGGTCGCGACCAATCTGGTCGAGGCGAACCTGAAGGGTCATGACTCGCACGGCGTAGGGATGATCCCGCGCTACATCGACTCGTTGCTGGAAGGCGGGTTGGTGGCGAACAAGGCGCCGAAGGTCGTGCTCGACACCGGCACCATGTTGCGTCTGGACGGCCAGCAGGGCTACGGTCAGGTGATCGGCCACGACACGATGAATCTCACCATCGATCGGGTCAGGCAGAACGGCCTGTGCATCACCGGCCTGTACAACGCGCATCACATCGGCCGCATCGGTCAATGGGCCGAAATGGCGATCGCAGCGGGCTACATCTCGCTGCACTTCGTGAACGTGATCTCGCGGCCGATCGTGGCGCCATGGGGCGGCGGTGACGGGCGCTTCGGCACCAATCCGGTGTGCATCGCGATCCCACGCGCCAAGGGCGATCCGATCATTCTCGATTTCGCCACCAGCCGCATCGCACAGGGCAAGACGCGCGTGGCGCACAACCAGGGCAAGCAGCTCGAGCCGGGCACGATCATCGACGACAAGGGCGCGCCGACCACCAATCCGCGCTACACCGTGGTGCCGCCGTTCGGGGCGATCCTGCCTTTCGGCGAACACAAGGGCTACGGGCTGGCGCTGATCGCCGAGTTGCTCGGCGGTGCACTCACCGGCGGTGAAACCGGCCGCCATCCGTACGAAGGCAAGAAGCGCGTGTTCAACGGCATGCTCTCGATCGTGATCGACCCCGAACGGATGGGCACCAGCGGCCACCTGCAGAGCGAGATCGAAGCGTTCATGGCCTGGTTGCACGCTTCGCCGACGGCGCCGGGCTTCGACAAACTGCGTGTGGCGGGTGATCCGGAGCGCGAGTGGAAGAAGAAGCGGCTGGCCGAAGGCGTGCCGGTGGACATCACCACATGGAACGAGATCCTCGCGGCCGGCGAGAAGGTCGGCCAGGCACGTGCCGAGACGGCGCGGATTGCGGGCGCCAACAGCTGAGAGGAGTGTCGCCATGTCGACCATCCCCACCTACGAAATCTACGCCATCAAGTACGGCCATCACGATCGCAAGGCGGCCGATAATTTCATCGGCGGTGATCCGCACGACGTGCCGATGCCGATCGACTACTTCGTCTGGGTGATCAAGGGCGGGGGCCGGGCGTGGGTGGTCGACACCGGCTTCGATCGCGTCGAGGCGGCCAAGCGCGGCCGGCACGTCGATCGCAGCGTCGGTGAAGCCGTCGCGCTGGTGGGGCTGAACGAGGCCGAAGTGAAAGACGTGGTCATCACGCATCTGCATTACGACCACTGCGGCAGTCACAGCCAGTTCCGCAATGCGCGCTTTCATCTGCAGGATCGCGAGATGCAGTACGCCACCGGCCGTTGCATGTGCATGCCGGCGTTGCGCGTGCCCTATACCGCCGCCGATATCACCAAGATGGTCGAGCGCGTGTTCGAGGATCGCGTCGCGTTCCACGATGGCGACGACGAGATCGCACCCGGCATCACGCTGCATCGCGTCGGCGGACACACTGCCGGCCTGCAGATGGTGCGGGTGTGGACGCAGCGCGGCTGGGTGGTGGTCGCGTCGGATGCGGCGCACCTGTACGCCAACATGGAGCAAGGCCGGCCGTTCCCGATCGTCTACAACGTGTACGACATGCTGGCCGGTCATCAGCGCGCCTACCAGCTCGCCGAGTCGCCGCAGCACGTCATCCCTGGGCACGATCCGCTGGTGCTCGCGCGCTATCCCGCGCCGAACGCGAATCTGCAGGGAATCGTCGCGCGGCTGGACGTCGCGCCGAAGCAGGCATAGCCCGCACCCCGCCGCGCGCGGCGTCGACTTCCGCTCATGGGCACCATGCGTACGCTGTTCCTGCGCCACGAGGGTCCGACGTGGCTGGTGGTGTTCGCGCTGTACGGATCATGGGCCGTGCTGATTGCCTTCCACGCCAGCCTGCCCTGGTGGATCCTGGCGCCGGTTGGCACGTACGTCGTCGCCTGGCATTTCTCGCTCCAGCACGAGGCGATTCACTCGTTCCGCTCGGTGCCCGACTGGCTGCGCTGGGCGATCGTCATGCCGCCGCTTGGGCTGTGGCTGCCGTTTCCGCTCTACTACGCCGCGCATCGCAAGCATCACCAGAACACCTGGCTCACCGTGCCGGGCGAAGACACCGAGTCCGTGTACGTGACGCAAACTCGCTGGGCAGAGATGACGCGCCTGCGAAAGGCGCTGCTCATCGCCAATCAGACACTCGCTGGTCGGGTGCTGATCGGTCCGCTGCTGCGGCTGGAAAAGCTGGTGGTTCGCGAAACAGCGCGATTGGCCGCCAGCGATTTCTCGCACGTGCCGCACTGGATCGTCCACATCGCGCTGGTGGCGGCGCTGTTCTGGTACATCAGCGGCGTATGCGGCATGCCGTGGTGGCAGTACGTGGTGTGGATCGCCTGGCCCGCGTTCGGGTTGGGCTGGGTGCGATCGTTCATCGAGCATCGCTACGGCGAGCGGCCCGGCCAACGCACCGGCAGCGTGGAGTCGAACTGGTTCTGGGGACTGTTGTTTCTCTGGAACAACCTGCACGTCGCGCATCACCTGCATCCGCGCATGCCGTGGTTCGA
>CADECO010000551.1:0-3544 GCA_902825905.1 uncultured beta proteobacterium | reverse complement strand
TCGCCGAACACCGGCTTGAACGCAGCGAGCATCGCCACTTCGTCGCGCAGATCTGCGCACTTCGCGGCGCGCGCGCACAGCGCACCGAGCTCGGCGGCCATCGGATCATCGATCGCATACACCTGCCCCGTCTCGTCGCGCCCGCGCAGATAGTGCAGCCATGCAGCCAGTGCCATCGCGATGCGCGGTGAGGCTTTGCCCGCCGCCATGCGATCACGCAGTGGCACGGTCAGTCGCTGCGGCAGCTTCTGCGAGCCGTCCATCGCGATTTGCTGCGTGCGGTGCGCGATCGCCGGATTGGACCAGCGCGCATGAAGTTGCGATCGATACGCAGCGAGGTCGAATCCAGGGAGCGCGGGCAAGGTCGGCTCCAACTCGTCGCGCATCAGGCCATCGACGAAGCGGCGCAGCGCCGGCTCGGCAACGGCCCTATCCACTGTATTCCAGCCCGCCATGGCTCCCAGATACGCGATCGCGGAATGGCAGCCATTGACCATGCGCAGCTTGAGCGTTTCCCACGGTGCGGCGTCGGGCACGAATCGCACGCCGGGCTGCCGCGTCCACTCGGGACGGCCGGCGACGAAGTGATCTTCGACCGCCCAATCGAGGAACGCTTCGGCCGCGACCGGCCACGCGTCGTCAACGCCGAGCGCACGCGCAACGCTCGCGCGTACCGGATCGGTCGTGCGCGGGACGATGCGATCGACCATGCTGCACGGGAAGCTGCAGGTCGTCTCGATCCAGCGTGCGAGCGACGTATCGATCGCGTTCGCCATGGCCAGCACGAGCGCGCGCAGCGCCGACCCGTTCGCCGGCAGGTTGTCGAGCGACAGCAGCGTGAGCCCGGGCAGACCTGCTGCGCGTCGGCGCGCCAAGCCATGCACGATGAATCCTGCCGCGCTGCGCGGAGCGGCCGCGCTGCCTGGGACGCCCGCTCCGCGGGGCACGTCCGCAACGCGCAGATCATGCGCATGCTCCGGCAGATCGAGCCTGGGCTCGCGGGTCGCCGGATCGAGGCCGTAGCCTTTCTCGGTGATGGTCAGACTGACAATCCGCGCCGCCGGCGCAGCGATGGCATCGAGCACCGCGCCCGGCTGCTCAGGCGCAACGAGCAGGCGTGTCACGCATCCCATGACCTGGAATCGTTCATCGATCCCGCCGCTCGCGCCCGCATCGCGCACCGCGACGGTGTACAGGCCGTCCTGCGGCGCGAGTGCATCGCGCGTATCGGGCTGACGCATCGACACTCCGACGATGCCAAAGCGGGTTTCGCCATCGGCTGCGATCGCCGCTTCGGTCGCGACCGCGAGATGCGCCCGCATGAACGCGCCGATACCCAGATGGACGATGCCGGGCTGCAGCGCGGCGCGGTCGTAGCGCGGGCGCACGACGGCATCAGGCAGTTGCGCGAGCGTGGCGTTCGAGAGTCTTGGCATGGGATCGTTCCTGGCTCGGTTTGTCGATGGCACGCAATGATTGTTCAGCCGCGCGACAGATCAGCCACGGCAATATCACCAGTGCCACAGCGTACCGTCGTGCTGCAGACGGTTCACCGGCAGATAGGCGCGCTGGTAGGGATACTTCGCCGCGAGCGCTTCATCGATATCGACACCGTGACCCGTTGCCTGGCCTGGGTGCATGGATCCGTTCTCGAAGCGGTAGGCGTGCGGAAACACCGCATCGGTCTGCGCGCTGTGCGGCATGTGCTCCTGGATGCCGAAGTTAGGCACCCACAACCCGAAATGCAGCGCCGCACCCATGCACACCGGCGACAGATCGGTGGCGCCGTGACAGCCGGTGCGCACCTGGTACAGCGCCGCGAGGTCGGCGATGCGACGCAAGTGCGTGATCCCCCCGGCGTGCACGACGGTCGTGCGGATGTAGTCGATCAGCTGTTCCTCGATCAGCGCCTTGCAGTCCCAGATCGAATTGAACACTTCACCCACCGCGATCGGCGTGGTGGTGTGGCGGCGGATCAGACGGAACGCCTCCTGCTGCTCCGCCGGCGTGGGGTCTTCGATCCAGAACGGGCGATAGGGTTCGAGATCTTTGCCCAGCCGCGCGGCTTCGATCGGCGTGAGCCGGTGATGCACGTCGTGCAGCAGGTCGATGCCCGCGCCCACGGCGGCGCGCGCCGCTTCGAATAACTCGGGCACATGACGCAGATACTTTCCGGAGTCCCAGTCCTGTTCCACCGGCAGGCCGCGCGTCGCCGGCTCATAAGGCTTGCCGTCGTCGGCCACGCCGTACACCTTGCGCAGCCCCGGCACACCGCTTTGCACGCGGATCGCGGTATAGCCAAGCGCGGCGTGTCGCTGCAATTCGGCAATGGTCTCGTCGATATCACGACCGTTGGCATGCGCGTACACCCGCACGCGCTCGCGGCTCGCGCCACCGAGCAACTGATAGAGCGGCAGGCCGGCGGCTTTGGCTTTCAGGTCCCACAGCGCGGTGTCGACCGCGGCGATCGCACTCATCGTCACCGGGCCGCGCCGCCAGTACGCGCCGCGATACAAATACTGCCAGGTGTCTTCGATGCGATGCGCGTCGCGGCCGATCAGGCACGGTACGACGTGATCAGTCAGATAGCTTGCCACCGCCAGTTCGCGGCCGTTGAGCGTTGCATCGCCCAACCCGGTGATGCCGGCGTCGGTTTCGAGCTTGAGCGTCACGAAATTGCGACCCGGACTGCACACGATGACGCGGGCGTTGGTGATTCGCATGGTGGCGGGCAACCGATTGTTGGCTATTGACGTCCTTCGGTGCGGCGAGGGTACCAGCGCCGCGCGCGCTTCGCGATAATCGCGCGGTTCCTATCGATCATGCTCCAAACCCCGGACTCGCCATGAAACTCGAATGCCTCGCGCTCGTGCCCGCACCACCGCCGTTGCAGCCGGCGCGGCCGATGCGCACCTGGATGGACCAGACCGATCAGCGCTACGCCTACCGCTGCCTGCCGCTCAACATCGCCAACAGCTATGGCTGGGAGATTTTGTGTCCGTTCGACCTCGTCATCACCTGGAACGGCGGTGATCGCGCCAAGGACATCGTCGTGCGTGGCGCCGACGGCCGCACCGACGTCTCGCATCTGGCGATCTCGCACTTCAACCACGGTGTCATCACCTTCCACACCGGATATCTGTTCCGCACCGAGCCGGGCTGGGACATCCTCACCACCGGCCCGATGAACGAACCGAAAGACGGCATCGCGCCGCTGGCCGGCATCATCGAAACCGACTGGCTGCCCTTTCCGTTCACGATGAACTGGAAGCTCACGCGCGCCGGCGAGGTGCGCTTCGCCAAGGGCGAACCGTTCTGCCTGATCGTGCCGTTGCAGCGCGGGCAGATCGAGACGATCGAACCGGAGATCTTCGATCTCGACGAGCGCCCCGAACTGGTCAAGGAGTACGAGGCGTGGAGCGCGAGCCGCGCGCAGTTTCTGCAGAAGCTCGGCCAGAACGACGCCGAGACGGTCAAGCAGGCCTGGCAACGCTTCTATTTTCAGGGGCGCACCGCGAGCGGCCCGACCGAGACGCCGGGGCAT
>CADECO010000550.1:0-3551 GCA_902825905.1 uncultured beta proteobacterium | reverse complement strand
GTTTTCACTGCGGTCCACTCCACCGTCGTTGGGCGCTCCACTTCCACCTTGCGAGAACAGTCGCGCCCAGGAATTTCTTCGAGTTCATTCCCTTCGTCTTCTTCGGATTCCACGTCCGAGGTTGCGCGCCGGCTTCGCACAACCGTCAGTCGAACATGGAACGCCTGCGCTTTACTTCTGCTGTTTCTTCCAACAACTGCCGAACTATGTCGCGCTTCCAGCGACCCTGTTCGCGCAACTCCCGCTCGAGCGCTTTGTCCCCGTTCTTCCGCGCTTTCGCTTCCTGCTCCATGAGCTCGACTGCCTCGTGCGCAACCCTGTTCGTCTCCTCGTCGAGCGCTTTGAGCTTCGCGGCTTTCTCCGCGGCAAACTGCTTCTTGAGTACCTCGTACTGCTTGTAGGCGGCGACGCTACCGGCGATCGTGATGATTATCGCGCCGCCGACGACCACGGCGAGGCCGGTTGGGCCGATGGCAATCATGTTGCCCGGATTCGCGTTGAGCGGCCCTGGGCCCAAGCCCGCTTGCGGACTGGTGCCGCCGCGTCCGTCGAGTTGTTCCTTCGCGTGGCGCTGTCTGGCAGCGTCCGACTTCATGTTCTTCTGCAGCTGCTGAGCCTCTCGGGCGTTCCGTTCGCGCTCCGCTCTCGCGGATTGGTTGTGATTGCCGTAGCTGCCACCACCGCCGTACTCGCTGTCGGCCACACCATTGCCACGGCAACCGGCGCAGGCGCCGCCAGCACCCGCACTGCCGCCGATCTGACCGGGCGGTGACGTCGTGCTGCCACCACCTTTCGGTTCGTCTTGTGTCGGCCCGGTTGCTGGTGTGGGCGGCGGTGGCGGCGAACCGTGTCCCGCCTGCGAGCCCGGTGTGGCCGGGGTTTCGCCGTTCGACGCAGTCCCCGTGCCGCCCTGATCGCTGGGCCGCTCGACGATCTCGTAGGTGAAACCGGTCGGGTCGATGTACCTCAGCGGATTGTTCGAAACGTACGCGTAGCGATTCCAGCGCTGGGTCGCGTTCACGCCATCGATGACAGGATCGGCGCTGGTGAAGCGCGCGAGCTTCGGATCGTAGGTGCGACCGCGCATGTGCACGGTGTCGCTCTCGAAATCCTCGACGTGTGAGGTGTAGCCTTGATCGAGCTGTGCGCCGGCGATCTGCCCGTACACATCGACAGCCGACCAGCTCGGGTTGCGCCGCTTGCCGAACGCATCGTAGGAGCGCTTCTCCACGACCGCACCGTTGTCCTGCGTCACCAACGTCGTCGAGCCGAGCGCATCAGTGCTCGCGTAGAACGTCGGCAGCCGCTGCAACGTCACCGCGCCCGCTTGAGTGCTGATGAAGCTCAGCAGGACTACGCTCGAAACGATGCGTTGAAGAATCTTCACTCGGATCCACTTCCGTTGTCGTTCGGCGCTCCGCCACCGCCTTTGGGCCCGAGATCGATCTCCTTGGGCCTGTTGATGAGTTCGACGAGGAGCTTGTCGATCGTCTGGACATACCACTCCGCAATGCGGTCGGCATGTTTGCCGCCCTCTTCCTGGACCTTCCCGAGCTCATCGATCAGCCTGCCGATTTCCTTGCTCAACTCTTCACTCGTCGGCTCCTTTTTGTCGTCCTTCTTATCGTTGTCGTTGTCGTTGGCGCTCATATAGATGAGCCCGGCAGCAGCGATACCTACGATGGCCGTCGCGGCGACCGCGAGACCACCCGCTGCGACAACGAGATTCGCGCCGGCAGTGACGCCCGTGGTACCGCCACCCGCGAGCGCGCCTTCCAGCGGCGGAGCCGCCGCCATGCCGAAGGAATTTCCATTGGCGCTGCTGCCCCCGCGCCCGTCGAGTTGTTCCTTCGCGTGGCGCTGCGCGGCAGCGTCAGATTTCATGTTCTTCTGCTTCTGCGCAACCTCATGCTGGTTCCGTTCGCGCTCAGCACGCGGGGACTCGCCGTTCCCGTTGTAGTTTCCGCCGTCTCGATCGCCGTTGCTCGTTCCGTTGCTTGGCCCGCCACCATGCGCCTCGTTGCTCGGCGGCATGTTCGGATCCGGATCCTCGTCACTCACCTCCGCATCGCCGTCTTCATCCTCATTGTCGTCGTCCTCACCGGGCGCTTGATACACGGTGACGACCTGCTGCGGCGTGCCGGTGGTCTCGTTCTGCTGTGGTGCCTGCGGTGGATCCGCGATGTACGTGAACCCGCTCGGGTCGGTGTACTTCAGCGGATTGTTCGACACGTACGCGTAGCGATTCCAGCGCTGGGTCGCGTTCACGCCATCGATGACAGGATCGGCGCTGGTGAAGCGCGCCAGCTTTGGATCGTAGGTGCGACCGCGCATGTGCACGGTGTCGCTCTCGAAGTCTTCGACGTGCGAGGTGTAGCCTTGATCGAGCTGCGCGCCGGCGATCTGGCCGTACACATCGACAGCCGACCAGTTCGGGTTGCGCCGCTTGCCGAACGCATCGTAGGAGCGCTTCTCCACGACCGCACCGTCGTCCTGCGTCACCAACGTCGTCGAGCCGAGCGCATCGGTGCTCGCATAGAACGTCGGCAGCCGCTGCAACGTCACCGCACCCGCCTGAGTGCACACGAAGCTCAGCAGGATTACGCTCGAAACAATGCGTTGAAGAATCTTCACTCGGATCCGCTTCCGTTGTCGTTCGGCGCTCCGCCACCGCCTTTGGGCCCGAGATCGACCTCCTTGGGCCTGCTGATGAGTTCGCCGAGGAGCTTGTCGATCGCCTGGACATACCACTCCGCAATGCGGTCGGCATGTTTGCCGCCCTCTTCCTGGACCTTCCCGAGCTCATCGATCAGCCTGCCGATTTCCTTGCTCAACTCTTCACTCGTCGGCTCCTTTTTGTCGTCCTTCTTATCGTTGTCGTTGTCGTTGGCGCTCATATAGATGAGCCCGGCAGCAGCGATACCTACGATGGCCGTCGCGGCGACCGCGAGACCACCCGCTGCGACAACGAGATTCGCGCCGGCAGTGACGCCCGTGGTACCGCCACCCGCGAGCGCGCCTTCCAGCGGCGGAGCCGCCGCCATGCCGAAGGAATTTCCATTGGCGCTGCTGCCCCCGCGCCCGTCGAGTTGTTCCTTCGCGTGGCGCTGCGCGGCAGCGTCAGATTTCATGTTCTTCTGCTTCTGCGCAACCTCATGCTGGTTCCGTTCGCGCTCAGCACGCGGGGACTCGCCGTTCCCGTTGTAGTTTCCGCCGTCTCGATCGCCGTTGCTCGTTCCGTTGCTTGGCCCGCCACCATGCGCCTCGTTGCTCGGCGGCATGTTCGGATCCGGATCCTCGTCACTCACCTCCGCATCGCCGTCTTCATCCTCATTGTCGTCGTCCTCACCGGGCGCTTGATACACGGTGACGACCTGCTGCGGCGTGCCGGTGGTCTCGTTCTGCTGTGGTGCCTGCGGTGGATCCGCGATGTACGTGAACCCGCTCGGGTCGGTGTACTTCAGCGGATTGTTCGACACGTACGCGTAGCGATTCCAGCGCTGGGTCGCGTTCACGCCATCGATGACAGGATCGGCGCTGGTGAAGCGCGC
>CADECO010000549.1:0-3557 GCA_902825905.1 uncultured beta proteobacterium | reverse complement strand
ATCTGGACCTGCCGGGTTCGAAATGGGTGGTCGGCGACGGTCCGCAGCGCGAGGCACTGCAGCGGCGGTACACCAACGTGCACTTCGCCGGCTTTCAGCAAGGCGAGGCGCTGGCACGGCACTACGCCGCGGCCGACGCTTGCGTGTTTCCGAGCCGCACCGACACCTTCGGGCTGGTCATGCTCGAGGCAATGGCGTGCGGTACGCCGGTTGCCGCGTACCCGGTGCCCGGGCCGATCGACGTGATCGGCACGAGCGGGGCAGGGGTGCTCGACGAAGATCTGCGCCGCGCATGCCTGGCGGCGCTCGAGATCGATCGCGGCGTCGCCTTGGGACGGGCGCGTGAATTCTCCTGGCGGTCGGCGGCGATGCAGTTCCTCGGCAACCTCACGCCGAGCCGACCGAGTGCGCAGTTCGCAGGCGTGCCGGTGCGTGCTTCTGCGACCCATCAGTAATGCGAGCCTTGTAGTTTGCGATGCGCATCGCACCCCGGCCGCTCTATCGCGCGAGCAGCACCTGCACCGTCTGCGTCAGCGCCTGCTCGTAGATCGCGTCGGCGGTGATGCGCGGCGAGCTTGGCGTTCCCGGGCGCTCATCCACGGATATCTGCCTGGCGAACTGGCTGCGCACGACTGACGCGGCGATCAATTGATCGCCGTCCGCTCCGGCGGTCGCGATGCCGATCAGTGTTCCGGCGCCATCGAACACTGGTCCGCCACGTGGGCCTGCCGGCATGTTCACGCCCAGGCGAACGCTTCCGTCGGCGGTTGGCGAGCCGAGGAATCCCAGGTAAAGCATCGGCCAGGCCGGGCCACCGCGTTCGTCGGGTGCGAATTCCACGCTGACAGCCGGGCTGCCGGGAAACGCATCGCGAGCCACCGCACGCAACGCAGCGGTCTGCATTGGTGTGGCCAGCTTCAACAACGCAAGCGCGCTCGATGCTTCGCCTGGCTCGAGGGTCGCCTGCTGCACCCGGCCCAGTCCGTCGCGCACCCAGATCATCGTTGCGCCATCGAGCGCGCTGCGCACGGTGAGCACACGGCGGCCGGCCTCGACGAGAACGCCGGAGGCCACCGCGTGGACTTGATGCGGAAGCGTTTCGGACGCCGCGCTATACGGGGCAAAACGGGCGGGGGCGTGAAGCATCGAGGTCGGTGCGACCGGTAAGGCGGCTTTGAGCAAACCTTGCGTTTCGCCGAGCAGTGGATCGTCCGGCAACCGCGTACGCGCGCGATCGAGCAGTCGTTGTGCCGCTTGAACTTGCCCGCCGAGGTGAAGCAGCCATGCGTAGAGTCCGCTACCGGCAGCGACGTCGGGATGCGCGCCCGCGGTGTGTGCGGCGAACGTCAACGCGCGGCGGTATTGGCCCGACTGCATGTACGCACGAATCAGGCCGAGCTCAGCATCCGCGGCGTGCTTGACGAACCCGGCTTGCTCGAACAACGCAGCGGCTTGTTCGATTTCGCCGCGGCTCAGCGCAGCCTCGCCGTCGCGCAACATCCGGGCTCGATCCTCTGCGACGTGGGCCGCACCCGATACCGACGGCTCGGCCGGTGCTCGCTGCATGAGCCGGCGCAACCGTTCTTCCGATGAGCTCGATGGTGCAACCTGCGCCGCGCGATCCTGCGCGAGCACGGGAAGCACGAGCGCAGGCAGCGCGAGCGCGTACGCGCAGGCGAGGAGGATCGCGCGTGTCGCTCGCGCGCGACCTGCACGTATCACGGATTCACGACCGCACTGCCGGGGCAGCTGGTCGAACCCGCGGGCGCGTTGATCCGAGCAATGCGCGGCTTGGCGAGTGCCGGATTGCCCGGATCGTACGGAGTGTTCGGTGCCTTGAAACCGGCCAGATACGCGACCAGCGCATCGATGTCCTGCGCACCACCGAGCAGATTGGTGCCGTTCAGGAACGTGGTGTAGCCGTCACCGCCGGTCGCCATGAAGTTGTTCACCGTCACACGATAGGTCTTGGTGGGATTCAGTACCACCCCGGCCGTGTCGACCAGCGTCTCGGTCGTGCCACCAGAGGTCAGCGTCACGTTGGAAATGCGCGCGTCACAGGCAGCGCTGCCGTCCCAGGTGTAGCGAAAGCCTGCGGAGGGCAACATGATGCGTGTGCTGGTAGCCGCCTGGCCGCGGCAGCCGGCGAACTGCTGCTCCAGGACGTTCTTGAGTTCCTGCGCGGAGAGCGTCATCGTCACCAGGCTGTTGCCGAAAGGCTGCGCCGTGAATGCTTCGCCGTAGGTGATGTTGCCGTCGCCTTCGCCGGCGGGGCTCGACGCGAACGTGAATCCGGGATTGCGCACGCCGCCTCGATTCATGAAGGCGATGGCCGCGCCACCGAAGTTGCCGGGGGCGGTGGCGGCAAGCTGCGCATCAGCGATGAGATCGCCCGCGGGCATGTTGCAGGCTTTGTCGATCGCGGTGTTGGGCAGCGCCGCGGTGATCGCTCCGATCACCTGATTGGCGATCGGCGAGACCAGCGCGCTGTAGCCGGCGACGATATTCTGCACTTCGAGGTTGGGCGCGACACTCGTGTCGGTGCGGTCCACCAGGCTGTTGACCGCAACCGTGGATACGACATCGCGGGTGCGGGTGTTGATGGTGAGATCGAGCGAGGTAAGCACGCGGCCGAACGCGCTCGAACTTGTCACCGGAATCGGGCGACCACTCGCGTTGGGCAGCCGGCAGTTGTAGGCGGCGTGAGTGTGGCCGCTGATCACCGCGTCGACCGCATCGTGCAGGCGCCCGACGATCGAGGCGATCGCCGAGCCGGCCAGGTCACCATCGCAGCCATTGATGTCCTGCAGGCTGCCGGTCTGAAAGCCGCCCTGATGCACCAGCACCACGATCGACTCGATGCCCTGCTGCCGCAGCCGCGGAATCAGCGCGTTCACCGTGTCGGCCTCGTCGCGAAACTCCAGTCCGGCAACACCCGACGGGGTGACGATCGTCGGTGTGTCCTTGAGCGTCATACCGATCACCGCCACGCGAACACGTTGATTGAACTTCTTCACGCCGTACGCCGGGAGCAGCGGCTCGCCCGTGGCGGTCGAGATCACGTTGGCCGACAGCCACTGGAACTTCGCGCCTTCGTACGGCACAGGCGTGCCTACCTCCGCGCCCTTGCAGCTGTTGGGATCGTTCGACCTGCAGCCGCCTTGCTGCAGTCGGAGCAGTTCCGCCGATCCACGATCGAATTCGTGGTTGCCCACGGCGTTGAACTCGAGGCCGATGCGGTTCAGCACTTCGATCGACGGCTCGTCATTGAACAGGGCCGATATCAGGGGCGTCGCGCCGATGAAATCACCGGCACCTACCACCATGCTCAATGGATTCTGCGTCTTGAGTTTGTCGACGTAGGCGGCCAAGTACTCCGCGCCGCCCACCGCGGGGCGCTGTGCCGCCGGAACGGCGAGACTGGTGCCGAACGTGCCGGGCGATTGCAGATTGCCGTGGAAATCGTTGAAGCCGATCAGCCGCACCGTGATCGTCTTGCCGACGTCGGAGCGCGCCGCGCCGCGGATGAGCTCCGCCGCCTGCTGCCAGGTGATCTG
>CADECO010000548.1:0-3570 GCA_902825905.1 uncultured beta proteobacterium | reverse complement strand
CGCCGCTGGAAGAAAGCATCAACGGCGTGGAGGACATGCTCTACATGTCGTCGCAATCCACCGCCGACGGCGTGCTGCAGATCACCGTGACCTTCAAGCTCGGCACCGACGTCGACAAGGCGCAGGTGCAGGTGCAGAACCGTATCTCACAGGCGCAACCACGACTGCCCGAGCAGGTGCGGTTGCTGGGCGTGACCTCGCAGAAGAGCTCGCCCGATCTCACCATGGTCGTGCACCTGCTCTCGCCCGACAACCGCTACGACGCGCTCTATCTGCGCAACTACGGCGTGCTGAACGTGCGCGACGAGCTGGCGCGGATTCCGGGCGTAGGCCAGGCGCTGGTGTTCGGCGCGGGGGACTACGCGATGCGCGTGTGGCTCGATCCGCAGAAGGTCGCCGCGCGCAACATGACGGCGACCGACGTAGTGCGCGCGATTCGCGAGCAGAACGTGCAGGTCGCGGCGGGCGTGGTGGGTGCGCCGCCTTCGGCCAAAGGCGTCGATCTGCAACTGTCGATCAACGCCGCCGGACGCCTCTCGACCGAAGAGGAGTTCGCCGAGATCATCGTCAAGGCGTCGAACGACGGCACGATCACGCGCTTGAGAGACGTGGCGCGCATCGAACTGGGCGCCAAGGAATACGCGCTGCGCAGCCTGCTCAACAACAAGCCGGCCGTGGCGGTGGCGATCTTCCAGGCGCCGGGCTCGAACGCCATTGCGCTCTCGAACGCGGTGCGCGACAAGATGGCCGAGTTGAAGCGCAACTTCCCGCAAGGCGTCGACTACTCGATCGTGTACGACCCCACCGTGTTCGTGCGCGACTCGATCAAGGAAGTGATCATCACGCTGTTCGAGGCGATCCTGCTGGTGGTGATCGTCGTCATCGTGTTTCTGCAGACCTGGCGCGCCTCGATCATTCCGCTGGTGGCGGTTCCGGTATCGATCGTCGGCACCTTCGCGCTGATGCACGCGTTCGGCTTCTCGATCAACGCGCTGTCGCTGTTCGGCCTGGTGCTGGCGATCGGCATCGTCGTCGACGACGCGATCGTGGTCGTGGAGAACGTCGAGCGGAACATCGAGCTGGGCTATTCGCCGCGCGATGCCGCCTTCCGCGCGATGGACGAGGTGAGCGGGCCGATCATCGCGATCGCGCTGGTGCTGTGCGCGGTGTTCATCCCGATCGCGTTCGTGTCCGGCCTCACCGGCCAGTTCTATCGCCAGTTCGCCCTGACGATCGCGATATCGACGGTGATATCCGCGTTCAACTCGCTCACGCTCTCGCCCGCGCTCGCCGCCCTGCTCCTGCGCAAACACGACGCGCCCAAGGACTGGTTCACCCGATCGTTGGACGCGCTGTTCGGTTGGTTCTTCCGGCCGTTCAACCGGTTCTTCAAGTGGTCGTCCGATCGTTACTCGGGCACGGTGGGCCGGGTGTTGCACGTCAAATCGGTGGCGATGCTGGTGTACGTGCTGCTGATCGGCCTGACCTGGGTGATGTTCCAGAAGGTGCCGGGGGGATTCGTGCCCGGGCAGGACAAGCAGTACCTGGTGGGTTTCGCACAACTGCCCGATGGCGCCTCGCTCGATCGCACCGAAGAGGTCATCCGCAAGATGTCGAATGTGGCGCTCGCGCATCCCGGCGTGAAGGATTCGGTGGCGTTCCCCGGCCTGTCGATCAACGGCTTCACCAACTCGCCCAACGCCGGCATCGTGTTCTATGGCCTGAAGGATTTCGCCGAACGCAAGACGCCCGATCTGTCGGGCTTCGCGATCGCCGGCCAGCTCACCGGACAGCTCTCGCAGATCCAGGAAGCGTTCATCGCGGTGTTTCCGCCGCCGGCGGTGATGGGCATGGGCGCGATCGGCGGGTTCAAGCTGATGCTGGAAGACCGCGCCGGCCTGGGCTACGAAGAGCTGTTCAAGACCACCATGGCGATCCAGGGCCAGGCGTGGCAGACACCGGGCCTCACCCAGGTGTTCTCCGGGTATCAGATCAACGTGCCGCAGTTGAACGCGGACGTCGATCGCACCAAGGCCAAACGGCTCGGCGTGGCGGTCACCGACGTGTTCGAGACGATGCAGATCTATCTCGGCTCGCTGTACGCCAACGACTTCAATCGCTTCGGACGCACGTACCAGGTGATCGTGCAGGCCGATGCGCCGTTCCGCGCGCACGCCGACGACATTCCGCAACTGAAAACGCGCAACGCGGCCGGCGAGATGGTGCCGCTCGGCTCGGTGCTCAAGGTGACCAACAGCTACGGGCCCGATCGGGTCACGCGCTACAACGGCTATCCGGCCGCCGACATCAACGGCGCGCCGGCACCGGGCTTCAGCTCCGGTCAGGCGCAGGCACTGATCCAGTCGATCGTCGAGCGCAGTCTGCCCAACGGCATCGCCTACGAATGGACCGACCTCACCTATCAGGAGATCCTCGCGGGCAACACGATGATCTACGTGTTTCCGCTGTGCGTGCTGCTGGTGTTCCTGGTGCTGGCGGCGCTGTACGAGAGCTTCACCCTGCCGCTCGCGATCGTGCTGATCGTGCCGATGTGCCTGCTGTGCGCGATCACCGGCGTGTGGATCTCGGGCTGGGACGGGCACGGCGGCGACAACAACATCTTCACGCAGATCGGCCTGTTCGTGCTGGTCGGGCTCGCGTGCAAGAACGCGATCCTGATCGTGGAGTTCGCGCGCGAACTGGAGCATCGCGGACACAGCGTGGTCGAGGCGGCGATCATGGCGTGCCGCTTGCGGCTGCGTCCGATCCTGATGACCTCGTTCGCGTTCATCATGGGCGTCGTGCCACTGGTGCTGTCCAGTGGTGCCGGCGCCGAGATGCGCGAGGCGATGGGCGTGGCCGTGTTTTCCGGGATGTTGGGCGTGACTTTCTTCGGCTTGCTTCTCACGCCGGTGTTCTACGTGATCCTGCGCAAGCTATCGGGCGAGCGTCCGCTGCACCATGCGGCCGATCTGCGAGCCGTTCCCGCCGCGCCGCTCAACGCCCCGCTCGACAAGGAGAAACGCGATGCGTAGGCACGTGCGACCGGCCATGGCCATAGCGCGGTTCAAGCAGTCGTTGCTTTGGCAACGGGTAGTGGCAGTCGCGATCGTCAGCGCGCTCGCTTCGTGCACGACCGTCGGTCCGGACTATCGGCAGCCCGCTACGGCGGTGGATCCGCAATTCGCCAGCGCGGTCGAATCGCCCTTCGACCAGAAGGAACCGGTCGCCACGTTCTGGCAGCAGTTCGCCGATCCGCAGCTCGATCGCCTCATGAACGACGCGCTCGCCGCCAACCACGACATCCGCATCGCCGATGCGCGCCTGCAGGAAGCACGCGGGCTGCGCCGCGACGCCGAGGGCGATCGGTTTCCAACGCTCACCGCCAACACCGGCTACACCTTCCAGCAGTTCAGCGCGGCGGAGTTTCCCGGCTCACGTGATCAGCGCAATCGCGATGCATTCTTCGCGCGCCTCGAACCGTTCTGGGAGATTGATTTCTTCGGCCGGGTTCGCCGCTCGATCGAAGCCCGCGTTGCCGAACTCGGTGCGGCCGAGGCGGGCATCTAC
>CADECO010000547.1:1321-3576 GCA_902825905.1 uncultured beta proteobacterium | reverse complement strand
CCGACGTCTTCGTTGAGAACTTCGCGCCAGGCACGGTTGCCGCCTACGGACTGGACCACGCGACGCTGCGTGCGGAGCGACCCGGACTGGTGTGTTGCTCGATCTCCGGCTACGGCCAGGACGGCCCGTTCTCACCGCGCCCCGCCTACGACCACGTCATCCAGGCCGCGAGCGGGATCATGTCGCTGACCGGCTCGCCCGAGAGTGCGCCGTTGCGTATCGGGCCGCCGATGGTCGACTACCTCACCGGCATCTACGCCGCGTTCGCGATCCTCGCCGCGTTGCGTGAGCGCGATCGCACCGGCAGCGGGCAGCATGTCGACGTCGCGATGCTCGATTGCGCGTTGACGGCAATGGCATCGTTCGGGACTGCGGTGCTCAACTCCAGTGCTGATCCGAAGCCGAGCGGCAACACTGCGGCGAGCGGCAGTCCGGCATCGGGCGTGTTCGACACGGCGCAGGGCAAGCTCGCGATCGCCGCCAATCAGGAGAAACAGGTACGCGGGCTATGCCGTGTGCTGGGCATCGAAGCGCAACTGGAAGATCCGCGATTTGCCAAACCCGGCGATCGGGCCACGCATCGCACAGCGTTCGGTGCGGTGATTGCGCAGGCCTTGCGCGCGCGCTCGGCGCTCGAATGGGAATCGGCACTCGCGGCGGCGCGCGTGCCGGCCGCGAAAGTCCGGTCGTTGCGCGAAACGCTCGAGAGCGAACACGTCGCGGCGCGCCGCACGTATGTGCCGACCCTCGCCGGCACGACCACGCTCAGCGTGCCCGGGGCCGGGTTCAAGCTCAACGGCGAACCGCTCGAGCCGGCGAGTGGTCCGCGCCCGCTCGGTGCCGATACCGATGCGGTGTTGCGCGAGGCGGGGCTCAGTGCCGCCGAGATCGCCGCGTTGCGCGGCGCGCAGGTGATCTGAAGGGCCGCTCGCCCGGCAGATTTGCTCGACTCGGGGCGTTCGGACGCGCGATTCCGGCCGTACACTGTCGATTCGTTGCGACTCCATCTGCCGCGCCATGGGAATCCTCGACACCGACAAGACGTTGCCCGCCAACCGGCTGATTTTCGAAGTCCGCCGCGATCCGGCCAAGCTTGCACGTTTCCAGACTGATCTCGATGCACTGATGCGCGACTACGGCCTGTCGGAGGCCGAGCAGCGCGCGCTCAAGGCGATCGACCTGAAGCAACTCGCTGCGCTGGGCCTGCATCCGTACTTCCTGCCGCAGGTATCGCGCCTGTTCAAGGGCGGCGGCTACAACCATAACGACAGCGACGCGGCGCAGCTCTATGCGTCGCGCATGCTGAGGAATGTGTGAACAAGGGGGCTCGCCCCCTCGTAGCTCCCTGAAGGTATGAGTGGTCCGCATCACCGTGATAGGTTATGCGGAGCTTCCCAAAGGTAGTGCTATGTCCCAAATCGTTTCCGTGATCGCGCTGGCCCACGCGCCGGGGGTGACCGGCTGGTTAGACAAGGCGCCGCAGGATCAGCAGCAACGCATGCTGGCGGGCTATGAAGCGATGCATCGCCGTCTTGCTGCGGCCCGGCCCGACGTGATCATCGGCGTAGCCAACGATCACCTGCTCAATTTTCCGATGGAGTCGGTCCCCGACTGGTGCGTGGGTACGGCCTCTCATTGGCAAGGGCCGGCGCCCTGGTTCAAGGACTGGCTCAACGTCGCCGACTACGCAGTCGCCGGGCACCGCGACCTCGCGCGATTCGTGGTGCGCGAGTCGGCGCGACGCGGCGTCAACCTCGCATTTGCCGAGCAGCTGCTGTTCGACGACAACTGGTCGGTGCCGCTGAAAATGCTTACGCCGCAGTACGACGTGGCGCTGGTGCCGATCCACATGAACTGCGTGATGCCGCCCACACCTTCGAACGCGCTGTGCTACCAGTTCGGTCAGGTCCTGGCCGAAGCAGTGCGCGCGTGGCCGGGCAACGAGCGTGTCGCGATCATGGCCACCGGTGGGCTGTCGCACGATCCCGGCGGCCCGAAGTACTTCGCGGTGGACGAGCAGTTCGATCGCTGGTTCCTCGAGCTCCTTGCCGATGGCGATCACGAACGCGTGTTGCGCGACGTGACGCTGGAGAAGATGCTCGCCGCGGGCGACGGCGGCACGATCGAGCTGCTGGCCTGGATGGTCGCGATGGGTGCGGCTGGTGCCCGACGAAAAGCCGAGACGATCTTCTATGAGCCGTCGGTGCCGTTGCGCTGTGGCATGGGCGGGGTCGACTGGAACGTCATGCAATGAG
>CADECO010000547.1:0-1221 GCA_902825905.1 uncultured beta proteobacterium | reverse complement strand
CTCGTGAAGGCAGCCGCGATCGCCAAAGCGGCCGAGGTGGTCGAGAAGGTCGCCGAGAAACTGCCCGAGAAGCCCGAGGTGGTCGACAAGCTCGACCGGCTGGCGCGCTCGCACGGAGCAATCGAACCGGGCAAGGGGCTCGCCACGGGCGTGGTCGCGCTCGTGCTCGCGATCCTGTGCGTGCTGGGTGTGCTGGTATTCCACTTTCCGCAGTATCTGAGCACGCCCGAGCTGCGCCGCTCGTACAACGTCGACACGATGCGTCACGTATTGCTCGGCGCGCTGATCATCGCCGGCAGCCTGTCGCTGGTGAACATCATCTTCAATCGGCGAAGGTGGCTGTCGGCGATCGCGTTTCTGCTGGTGGTGGCGGCGGTGGCCGCCGGCGGGCATCGCGTGCCGGTGGGCGATTTTCCCGACAACACGCCCTACATCGGCCTCGACTGGTTCGTGCTCGATCTGCTCGGCTCGACGCTGATCTTCGTGTTCATCGAGAAGCTGTTCGCGCTGAAGAAGTCGCAGCCGGTGTTCCGTGCGGAGTGGCAGACCGATTTCGCGCACTTCGCCGTCAATCACATGATCGTCGGTTTCATCCTGCTCGCGACCAATCAGATCGTGAACCGCGGTCTGGGCTGGGCAGTGAGTGGCCCGGTGCAGGCGTGGATCCAGGGCCTGCCGTTCCTGATCGAGCTGTTCCTGATCGTTCTGGTGGCCGACCTGGTGCAGTACTGGGCGCATCGCGCGTATCACGAGGTGCCGATGCTGTGGCGGCTGCATGCCGTCCATCACAGTGCCAAGTCGATGGACTGGCTCGCCGGCTCACGCCAGCATCTGTTCGAGCTGATCCTCACGCGCACGTTGGTGCTCGCACCGATCTTCGTGCTCGGCTTTTCCAAGGAGGTGGTGGAGGCCTATATCGTCATCGTCGGCTTCCAGGCGGTGTTCAATCACGCTAACGTCAGCGTGAAGCTCGGGCCGTTGTCGTACGTGATCGTCACGCCCAATTTCCATCACTGGCATCACTCGCAAGACAAGGAAGCGCTCGATCGCAACTACGCCGCGCACTTCGCCTTCCTCGACTATCTGTTCGGCACTGCGGTGAAGGCCGATCGCGAATGGCCCGAACGCTACGGCGTGCTCGGCGACTACGTGCCCGACGGATTCGTGAAGCAGCAGGCGTTTCCGTTCACGTGGAAGGGCGGGGCGTAGCGGCCCAATCGG
>CADECO010000546.1:0-3594 GCA_902825905.1 uncultured beta proteobacterium | reverse complement strand
AACGTGCCGTTCTATTTCGGCGGCACCTCGCTGCTGATCATCGTCGTGGTGACGATGGACTTCATGGCGCAGGTTCAGGCCTATTTGATGACGCACCAATACGAAAGCCTGCTCAAGAAAGCCAATTTCAAGGGCGGAATGGGGTTCCCGACCAGATAAACCATGGCCAAGTTAGATGTCATCCAGATGCAGGGTGAGATCGTGGAAAACCTGCCGAACGCAACGTATCGCGTGAGGTTGGAAAACGGCCATGTCGTACTGGGATACATCTCCGGAAAGATGCGCATGCACTACATCCGCATCCTGCCCGGAGACAAGGTCACGGTGGAGCTGACGCCGTACGACCTGTCGCGCGCGCGGATCGTGTTCCGCGCCAAGTAACGCAGCAGCAGTCCGAGCCAGGAGTCTAGAGATGAAAGTGCTGACATCAGTGGGCAAGCTGTGTCGCAACTGCAAGATCATTCGACGCAAAGGCGTCGTGCGCGTGATTTGCAAGGATCCGCGCCACAAGCAACGGCAGGGTTGAGGCGCGCGCGCACTCGATCGCCTGAACAGTCCGAACGGAGCTAACGCCTATGGCGCGTATCGCTGGAGTCAACATCCCCAATCATCAACATGCATGGATCGCCTTGCAGTCGATCTACGGCATCGGTCGCACCCGCGCCAAGGTGATCTGTGTGGCCGCGCGTATCGACACCACGACCAAGGTGAAAGACCTCGACGAGAGCGCGCTCGAGCGGCTGCGCGAGCAGATCGCCAAGATCAGCGTCGAAGGCGATCTGCGCCGCGAAGTGTCGATGAACATCAAGCGGCTCATGGATCTTGGCTGCTATCGCGGCACGCGGCATCGCAAGGGGCTGCCGGCACGCGGGCAGCGTACCCGTACCAACGCCCGTACCCGCAAGGGACCGCGCAAGGCGCCGATCGCCGGCAAGGCCCAACCCGGCAAGACCTGAGCGACGCCGTTCGGCACATCGACACTAGGAACAGAACCCAATGGCCAGACCCCCGAGTCCCGCAGCCGCCGCTGCAGCAGCGCGAGCGCGCAAAAAGGTACGCAAGAACGTCGTCGAGGCGATCGCGCACGTGCACGCCTCGTTCAACAACACCATCATCACCATCACTGACCGGCAGGGCAACACGCTGTCCTGGTCGACCTCGGGTGGTGCCGGTTTCAAGGGCTCGCGCAAGAGCACCCCGTTTGCGGCGCAGGTAGCTGCCGAGAAGGCAGGGCGCATCGCATTGGAATGTGGCGTGAAGAACGTCGAGGTGCTCATCAAGGGTCCAGGCCCGGGCCGCGAATCCGCGGTTCGTGCACTCAACGCCCTGGGCATGAAGGTGAGCAGCATCGCCGACATCACGCCTGTCCCTCACAACGGTTGTCGCCCGCCCAAGCGGCGTCGCATCTAGTACTGGTTATCAGTCAGGAGAATCGCATTGGCACGCAATCTCGACGCGAAATGCCGGCAGTGCCGGCGTGAAGGCGAGAAGCTCTTCTTGAAGGGCTCGAAGTGCTTCACCGACAAGTGCGCCATCGAACGGCGCAGCTACGCACCGGGTCAGCATGGCCAGAAGGCCGGGCGCATTTCCGACTACGGCAAGCAACTGCGCGAGAAGCAGAAGATCCGCCGCACCTACGGCACGCTGGAGCGCCAGTTCCGCCGCGTCTACTTCGAGGCCGACCGGCGCAAGGGCGTGACCGGCGAGAATCTGCTGCAGATTCTCGAATCACGCCTGGACTCGGTGGCTTTCCGCATGGGCTTCGGTGTGTCGCGTTCCGAAGCGCGGCAAGTGGTCCGCCACAACGCGATCAAGGTGAACGGCCGGCGCGTGAACATCCCTTCGTTCCAGTGCAGACCGGGCGATATCGTCGAAGTCGCCGATCGCGCCAAGGGGCACTTGCGCATCAAAGCTGCGGCCGAGGCGGCCGAGTCGCGCGGCTTTCCCGATTGGATCGACATGGACGTCAAGGCGCTGAAAGGCACCTACAAGGCACTGCCGGTACGTTCGGAGCTGTCCGCCAGCATCAACGAAAGCCTGGTAATCGAGCTTTACTCGAAGTAAGGCCACGGGCCCGCACATTTATCTTCCTGGATTGGTGAGCCGGATGTCTGCCCGCAGGGGCTCGCCGCCGGTCACCATCGAGTAGCAGAGGGTTGCCTATGCAAAGCACTGGGTTGTTGAAACCACGCATCGTTGACATCGAAACGGTCGGCCCCTACCACGCCAAGGTGGTGATGGAGCCGTTCGAGCGTGGCTATGGTCACACGCTGGGCAATGCGCTGCGGCGCGTGCTCCTTTCCTCCATCAGCGGATTTGCTCCCACCGAGGTGCAGATCGCCGGCGTGCTGCACGAGTACTCGACGGTCGAGGGTGTGCAGGAAGACGTCGTCGATATCCTGCTCAACCTCAAGGGCGTGGTGCTCAAGCTGCACTCGGCCAGCGAAGCGACGCTGCGGCTGGCCAAGCGCATCGAGGGGCCGGTCACCGCTGCCGATATCGAGCTCACGCACGACGTCGAGGTGATCAACCCGGATCACGTCATCGCGCACATCTCGCCCGGTGGGAAGATCGAGATGACGTTCAAGGTCGAGCGCGGCCGCGGCTACCAGCCCGGCAACGTGCGCATCGTGCCCGAGGAGAACAAGGGGATCGGACGCATCATCCTCGATGCCTCGTTCTCGCCGGTACGGCGGGTGAGCTATCACGTCGAGAGCGCGCGCGTCGAACAACGCACCGACCTCGACAAGCTGGTGATGGACATCGAAACCAACGGTGCGGTCGAGCCCGAGGAGGCGATCCGCTTCGCGGCCAACGTGCTGCGCGACCAGCTCTCGATCTTCGCCAACATCGAGCAGCCGCCCGAGGTGATCGAGCAGCCCAAGCCGCAGCAGGTCGATCCGATCCTGATGCGTCCGGTCGACGACCTGGAACTCACCGTGCGTTCGGCGAACTGCCTCAAAGCCGAGAACATCTACTACATCGGCGATCTGATCCAGCGATCGGAAACCGAACTGCTGAAGACCCCCAACCTCGGCCGCAAGTCGCTCAACGAGATCAAGGAAGTGCTCGCGGCGCGCGGTCTGACCCTGGGCATGAAGCTCGAGAACTGGCCACCCGCCGGCCTCGAGCACGCGCGGATGTAGCCGGGCCCGACCGGCAAGCGCCGCTAACGACGGAAGATCGAAACCATGCGTCACCATCAAGGACTGCGCAAGCTCAACCGCACTTCATCGCATCGACTGGCGATGCTGCGCAACATGTGCAATTCGCTGCTCAAGCATGAGCAGATCAAAACCACGCTGCCCAAGGCCAAGGAGCTGCGTCGCGTCGTGGAGCCGATCATCACCCTCGGCAAGGCGCCATCGCTGGCGAACCGCCGGCTCGCGTTCGACCGGCTGCGTGACCGCGACAACGTGGTCAAGCTGTTCGGCGAGCTGGGGCCGCGTTACGCGACGCGCAAAGGCGGTTACCTGCGCATTCTCAAGTACGGTTTCCGCAAGGGCGACAACGCGCCGATGGCGCTGGTGCAGTTGCTCGACCGTCCTGAGGAAGCCGAGGCACCCGCAGCGGAGGCCGACAAGAAGTCGTGAT
>CADECO010000545.1:0-3597 GCA_902825905.1 uncultured beta proteobacterium | reverse complement strand
CCGCCCAGGTATTCGCGCCCGACGCTGATGATACCTCCGGCGTTGATCACATAGTCCGGTGCATACAACACGCCGGCGGCGTGCAGGCGTGCCCCGTCCGCGGCAGTCGCCAGCTGGTTGTTGGCGGCGCCGGCAATGATAGTCGCCTGCACTCGCGGAATGGTGTTGCTGTCGAACACGGCGCCGAGCGCGCACGGCGACAGGACGTCGACGGGCTCGAACAGGATTTCGTTCGGCTGCGATGCAAGGGCGTCGAATTCCTTGCAGGCGCGCTGCACGATTTCCGCGCGGATGTCGGCCACACGCAGGCTGGCGCCGTCTGCGGCGAGCAGTCCGCACAAGGCATAGCCGACGCCGCCAAGGCCCTGCACGCCCACAGTGACGCCTCGCAGGCTGCTGCTACCGAGCTGAAATTGCACGGCTGCCTGGATGCCGAGGTATACACCGAGGGCCGTCTTCGGCGCGGGATTGCCGTCGGCATCGACAGCGGTGCGCGGCAGGCCGCTCACGTAGGGAGTCTGGGTCGCGACGACTTCCATGTCCGCAACGCTCGCACCAACGTCCTCGGCAGTGATGTAGCTGCCTTCGAGCGAGTCGACCAGGCGACCGAATGCTTCGAGCAGGCGCGGCGATTTCGGGTGACCGCCGTCGACCATCACGACGGCCTTGCCGCCGCCCAGCGGCAGTCCGGCCATCGCGTTCTTGTAGCTCATGCCTCGCGACAGGCGCAGGGCGTCGGTCAAAGCTTCGGCGCTCGAACGGTAATGCCAGAAGCGGCAGCCGCCGGCGCCAGGGCCGCGGCGCGTCGAATGGACTGCGACGATCGCGCGCAGGCCGGATTCTTTGTCTTCGGCGAACACGACGCGCTCGTGCGCATCGAAAGCGGGGTTGTCGAACATCGGGTCTGGAACCTGGGTTGGAGCAGAACGTGCTACATTACAGGCAGTTAGCTAGTGGATTCTGCTAATCGCGCAGTCATTGGGAGTAGAAACTACTATGCCGGCCGAGGTGGCAAGTCGCGAGCTGGACCGGGTGGACCGGCAGATCCTGTCGCTCCTGCAGGCGGATGGGCGGCTGACCGTCGCGGAGCTCGCCCGCACCGTCAATCTGACGCTGACGCCTTGTATCGAGCGCGTGCGCCGGCTGGAGCGCGACGGCTTCATCGAAGGCTACTTCGCGCGGCTCAGTCCACGGCGGCTCGGCCTGCAATTGCTCGCGTTCACGGAGGTCACGCTTGATCACGCGAACCCCGACCTGTTCCAGCGCTTCAAGGAAACGGTGCTGGCGATCGACGAGATCATGGAGTGCCACATGGTCGCGGGCGGCTTCGACTACCTGCTGAAGACGCGAGTGCAGGACATGGAGGAATACCGGCGCGTGCTCGGCGACAAGATCGCGAGCCTGCGCGGCGTGCGCCACACGCAGACGTACTTCGTGCTGGAGGAAGTGAAGTCGACGCACGCATTGCCGATCCGCGGCGGCGAAGCGGCGCGAGTTCCAGCGAAGAGGCGGCGGAAGTCCCTACAATAACGCCCCATGTCTCGGTCCCGCGTCCTGCTCCTCACGGCACTCGCCATGCTGGCCTTCGCCGGCAACTCGCTGTTGTGCCGCCTCGCTCTCGCGGGCACGACGATCGACGCTGGCACATTCACCTCGGTGCGCATCGTCGCGGGCGCGGTCACGTTGTGGATCGTCGTTCAGTTGCGCAGCGGCGCGGGCGGGCTCGCGGGCAACTGGGCATCGGCCGCGGCGCTTTTCGCATACGCGGCCGGCTTCTCGCTTGCATACATCGATCTCTCCGCCGCAACCGGAGCGCTGCTGCTGTTCGGCGCGGTGCAGGCGACGATGATCGGTTACGGCTTCTGGAACGGCGACCGTCTGCGCGGCTGGCAGATCGTCGGATTCGCGTGTGCCGTGCTCGGCCTCGTTGCACTGCTGCTGCCAGGGTTGTCGGCACCACCGCTGCACAGCGCCGCGTTGATGGTCGGTGCGGGAATCGCGTGGGGCATCTACTCGCTGCGCGGTCGCGGCGCAGGCGATCCAACATCGGCCACGGCGGGCAACTTCGTGCGAGCCGTGCCGTTTGCCGCCGCGCTGAGCCTGCTGATGCTCTCGCGATTCTCGGTCGACGTTGCGGGCGTCAGCTATGCGATCGCGTCCGGCGCGCTGACATCGGGCCTCGGCTACGCGATCTGGTACACGGCATTGAAAGGATTGAAAGCGACGAGCGCGGCGACCGTGCAACTCAGCGTGCCAGTGATTGCGACGATCGGCGGCGCGCTGCTGCTCGGCGAGCACGTGACGACGCGGATCGTCATCGCATCGGTCGCGATTCTGGGTGGCATCGCGCTGGTGATTCTGAATCGGGCCAGAGCGTCGTGACCGCTCGAATCGTGCATCTAGGTTGGTTGGTGGCGCTGTTCGCAAGTGCCGCAGTAGCAGCTGGGGAAGGCCGGCAAGTCGCCATCACGATCGATGATCTGCCGCGCGGCGGCGACGGCGGACCGGGCGATCTGGCAGACGTGCGTGCGATGACGCAAGACCTGCTGCGTCCGTTTCGCAAGCAGCGCATTCCGGTGATCGGCTTCGTGAACACCGGTCGCTCGCAGCTCGACAGCTCGGGGATGCAGGAGATCCTGAATCTGTGGCTCGATGCGGGTGCAGAGCTGGGGAACCACTCCTACTCGCATCCCGACATCAACCACATTTCGCTCGATGCCTACGCCGCCGACATCGTGCGCGGCGAGGCCGCGCTGCGCGAAGCACTCGCATCGCGCGGCAAGAAGCTGGAGTTCTATCGTCATCCCTTCCTGCACACGGGTCCGACACCTGAGATCAAGAAGGGTCTCCAGGATTTTCTCGATGCGCGCGGCTATCGCGTCGCGCCTGTCACATTCGATAACGCTGACTACATGTACGCCGTGGCGTATCTACGGCCTGGGATGCGTGGGCGCGTGCAGCGCGAGTACGTGCCCTACATGGAATCGACTGTCGAATTCTTCGAGCGACGCTCGGTGGAAGTGTTCGGCCGTGAGATCCCGCAGATCCTTTTGATCCACGCCAACGCAATGAATGCGGAACTGCTGCCGGCGTTGCTCGATATGTTTCGTCGCCGGGGCTATCGGTTCGTCACACTGGACAGCGCGCTCGCCGACCCGGCTTACCGCTCGCCCGAGGAGTACGCGGGTCGGAACGGATTCTCGTGGCTTCACCGCTGGTCGAAGACGAAGGGGATGGCCGCGAAGGGCGAACCGGATCCGCCGGAGTGGGTGGAGCAGGCATTCGCCGCAGGATCTTCAGTGCCTCGCTAGAGCGAAGTCGAGCGCTGCGCAAACTGCCGCCACCTGGGCCGCGCTGCACTGTTCGGGAGTAGCGCGCGGGCTGTCGGGGTAGACCTCCGTCGTCGTCGTGTAGCGCGCGCCTGAGATCCCGCCGCACAGCCCGAGCTGTTTCATCGCGTAGCGGATGACGCCGGGTGCCACCATGTCCGAGCCGATGATCTGGCCGTTGGCGTCGGCGGGTGCAATGTGCGTGACCTTCGCCACTGCATCGATGATCGCTTGCTGAAACTCTGGCTGCGGATTGTCGACGTCGTCG
>CADECO010000544.1:0-3601 GCA_902825905.1 uncultured beta proteobacterium | reverse complement strand
GTGCAGGCCGCGTGCTTCGAGAAGAACTTCACTCATGGTGCATCTCTCCATGGCCAAGGTAGGCCTGCTGGACTTGCGGGCTGGCGCGAATCGCTTCGGGTGTGCCCGTCTCCAGGACCTGCCCGTTCACCATGACCGTCACCACGTTGGCCACGGCGAAGACGGCGTCCATGTCGTGCTCGACCAGCATGATCGCGTGTCCGGGCGTGAGTTTTTTCAGCAACTCGACCATGCTCGCGGATTCCTCCGATCCCATGCCGGCGAGCGGCTCATCCAGGAGCAGGACCTCGGGTCGGGTGGCGAGCACCATCGCGATCTCCAGTTGGCGTTGTTCACCGTGACTCAGGGTAGCCGCAACGACGTCGGCGCGTCGCGCAAGCCCGGCCTGCTCCAGCGCAACGTGCGCGGCGTCATTGATCGACCGGTAGCCCGACTGCGCATTGGAGAAGATCCGAAGCGCATTGGGTGTACGCGATTGTGCCGCGAGGCGACAGTTCTCGAACGCGGTGAAGCCCGGAAAGATGTTGGTCTTCTGGTAGCTGCGGCCGATCCCCAGTCGTGAGCGCTCGTCGGCGCTCAAGCCGACAATCTCCTCGCCCTTGTACCGGATGCTTCCCGATGAGGCAGGGAGATCGCCCGAGAGCAGATTGATGAGCGTGGTCTTGCCCGCACCGTTGGGCCCGAGCACGGCATGCAGCTTGCCGCGTTCGAGCGCGATCGAAACGTTGCTGTTCGCCGCCAATCCGCCGAAATGTCGGGTGAGGGCCTGGGTCGAGAGCACCGCGCCGTCGATTTGTGCTGAGGGGCTCATTTGTCGGTCGCTCCGATCAACGCACCGCGTACTCGCTTCGTCAGGCTTGCCAAGCCGCCGGGCAGGAACAGCACCAGCAGCACGATCACCAGGCCGAGCCAGAACTGCCAGTGCTTGGTGATCGAGGAGAAGATCTCCTGCAGCAGCACGAACACGAATGCTCCGGCGATCGCGCCGTAGAGATTGCCCAGCCCGCCCAGGATCACCATCAACAGCACGTTGCCCGACTGGTGCCACGAGAGGATTTCGGGATTGACGAACCCGAACTGGCACGCCGACAGGTATCCGGCGAGCCCGGCCAGGCTGCCTGCGATGGTGAACGCCGCGAGCTTGTAGCGCAGGATCGGAAAGCCGACCGAGCGCATCCGGTGCTCGTTCGCCTTGATGCCCATGAGCGCATGCCCGAACGGTGAGCGCAGCATGCGACGCAGAAACAAGTACACCACGACCATGGCGACGAGCACGAAGTAGTAGAAGTGCGTGCCGTTGCTCAGGTCGAACGGCACGATGCCGGCCACGCTCGCGTCGGGCTTCACGTTGATGTAGACGCCGTCCGACCCGCCACCCAGCTTCGTGTCGTGGAAGACGAAGTACACCATCTGCGCGAACGCCAGGGTCACCATGATGAAGTAGATGCCCTTGGTGCGGAGCACGAACAAGCCGATGATGAGTGCGCCGAGCGCCGCCACCAGCATTGCCAGCGGCAAGCTGAGCCACAGACTCGCCGCCTCGTACTTGGGTGAGACGAGCGCGAGCGTATAGGCGGCCAGTCCGAAGTACGCCGCGTGGCCGAAGCTCACCAGACCGGTGTATCCGACCAGCAGATCCAGGCTCATGGCGAAGATCGCCATGATCATTACCTTGGCCAGCAGTTCGGTATAGAAGTCGGCTTCGGCAAGCGGAAACAGCGCAAGCAGCGCCACGCATGCGAGCAGGACCCACGATGTGTTCTTGTTGAGCATGATCAGGCGCGTCCAAACAGGCCTTCGGGCTTCCACAACAGGATGGCCGCCATCAGGAGATAGGTGGTGATTCCCGCATAGTCGGGAAACAGGACTTTGCCGAACGTATCAGCCAGGCCGATCGCCAGTGCGGCGATCAATGCGCCCCATACCGAGCCGATGCCACCGATCACGACCACGACGAAGCAGATGATCAGCACCTGGTTGCCCATCCCGGGGAATACCGAGGAGATCGGCGCGGCGAGCATGCCCGCGAAAGCAGCGAGCGCGACCCCGAGGGCGAACACCAGTCGGTAGATCAGATTGATGTTGATGCCGAGCGATTGCACCATGTCGCGATTGAAGCTGCCGGCGCGGATCATCATGCCCAGGCGCGTGCGCTGGATGAGCACGTACATGGCGATTGCGAGCAGGATGCACACGCCCGACATGAACAGCCGATACACCGGGTAGGAGAGCGTCTCGGTGAGCTTGATCGAGTGTTCGAACAGCGCCGGGATCTTCACCCCGTGCACGTCATCGCCCACCAGGAAGCTGCGCACCTCCTCGAAGATCAGGATCAGTCCGTAGGTGAGCAACACCTGCTCCAGGTGGTCGCGCTTGTAGAGATGGCTGAAGAGCAGCCACTCGAGCAGCATGCCTAGCGCTACCGAGAGCGCCACGCCCAGCACGATCGCCACCAGCAGATTGCCGGTGAGCGAGGCGAGCGAGAACGCCATGTAGGCGCCGATCATGTAGAAGCTGCCATGGGCCAGATTGATGATGCCCATGATCCCGAAGATCAGCGTGAGGCCGCTCGCGACCAGGAACAGCAGCAGACCGTACTGGACGCTGTTCAAGATCTGGATCAGCAGCGAGACTGGATCCATCGATTCCTCTCCTTTTCAGGGCGCGCGCCGGTCCTGCGGCGGGCGCTGTGCCCGCCGCCGCCGGCTCTGAGGTCGAAGTTCGAAAGGGCGTCGCGTTACAACTTGCAGCCGCGCGCTGGATCGGTGAGCCCCTTGATCGCGACCTCGACCAGCTTGTTCTGCTTGCCGTCGACCTTGCGCAGATAGATGTCCTGCACCGGGTTGTGCGCTTTGGAAAGGGTGAACGGTCCGCGCGGGCTGTCGATCTTGGCGGCCTGCATCGCGTTGATCAGTTCGGCGCGTTTCTTCACATCGCCTTTGACGGCTTGGAGGCCGGCGTCGAGCAGCAGCGCGGCGTCATAGCCCTGGACCGCATAGACGTCCGGATCTGCGTTGTGCGACTTCCTGTAGGCGGCGCGGAACGCCTTGTCCTTCGGATTGTCCAGCCCGTCGGCGTAATGCAGCGTGGTGAACAGGCCTTGCGCGGCGTCGCCCTGCGCCTCCAGCGTACCGTCGGTGAGGAACCCTGGCCCATAGAGCGGGATGCTCGCTTTCAATCCGGCGGCGGCGTAGTCCTTCACGAATTTCACCGCGCCACCTCCGGCATAGAAGGCGAACACGGCATCGGGTTTGAGTGCGGCGATTTCGGTGAGCAGCGCCTGGAACTCCACGGTAGGGAAGGGCACCGTCAGTTCCTTCACGACCTTGCCGCCGCCTTTCTCGAAGCCCTCTTTGAACGCGCTGGCCATCTGCTCACCCGCGGCGTACTTCCAGGTGATGGTCACTGCGGTTTTGTGCTTGCGATCGGCCGCGACCTTGCCCATCGCGAAGCTCGATTGCCAGTTGCTGAACGAGGTGCGGAAGATGTTGGGCGCGCACAGCGGGCCGGTGATCTCGTCGGCGCCGGCGTTGGGGACGATGAGCAGCGTCTTGGTATCGCGCGCCACGCGTGCCATGCCCAACGCGACGCCCGAATGCAC
>CADECO010000543.1:0-3605 GCA_902825905.1 uncultured beta proteobacterium | reverse complement strand
CCTCGATCATCGTCAGCGTGAGCTCGTCGTTGTAGTACTTGTTGCGATCGTTCCACGCCGCGATGCGCGAAGTGCCCGCCTGCAGATGCTTGGCCAGCACGATGACGCGACCGCCGTCGTGCTCGGTGATCTCGCTGGGGCGCAGGCGCCTGGCGGCGTCGGGCGGGTTGGCATCGAGCGTTGCGCCGTCAGCGATGCCCACCAGATCGGCACCCAGCTCGCGTGCCTTGGCTTTGATCTGCGCCGCGCTGAGCGGCCGTTTGAAGATCCCCACCATGATCTTGTGCTCGTCCTCTGCTCACGCTTTCCCGGACGGATCCGGTGCCGCGATCGGCTGCGGCTGTTCCTGCGCGGCGCGCTCGCGCTGCAACTGCTTGAACGCCTGCAACTGCCGCGCGACGATGCCCTGGTAACCGTCTTCGCCGACCCAACGCACGTTCCAGTCCGACAGGCCGGCGGGCGTGAGTTCCTTGCGCTCCCATGCCGCACGCGCGTCCTTGAAATCCTTCGCCTTGCGCGCCTTGTCGGGCGTGCGTTCGGGAATCTGCTTTTGCACGTCGGCCAGGTGCGCGTGATAGTCGTTGCCGACCGGGCACACCGCCAGGCAGCGCGGACAGTCGCCGAACGAACCGACCACGCGCAACAGGCCCTGCCAGAAGCCGAACAGATCGCGCGAACGCACGGCCTGCGTTTGCGCCGTGGCCGGCAGATCGAAGAAGCGATCGAAGAACTTGGTGATCTGCGCGAAGCCGAACTCCTGTGCCTCGGTCGCGCAGGCGGCCTTGTCGAGACCCCAGTGGCGCACCGCATCGGGCGGACACGAATGCAGACAGCGACTGCACGATTCGCCGATGCACACCTGCTCGGTCATGCGTGTATCGGGCTCGAGCTCCAGCTCGGTGAGGATGCCGGTGAGATAGAGCCGCGGCCCGAACTGCGGCGTGAGGATGTTCACTTCCAGCCCGAGCGTGCCCAGCCCGGCTTCGACGCCCAGGTGTCGGGTCGAGAGCCGGCCGTAGCTTGCGCGCTTGAGATTCCAGTCGGTTTCCTGCGCCGCGAGCGCGAACGTCGGATGACCGTTGCGCTCCAGCTCGTCGGCCAGCTTGTGCGCGATGCGGTCCATCTTGCGCAGCACCAGCATGTCGAGATACTGCACCGGCACGTTCGATTTGCAGCGAAACGCCCCGACCGGAATGCGCTGCACGATGACGATCACGCTCTTGCAATAGGGCGAGATGCGATCGGGCGTTTGCGGATAGCGCGGATCGGGCGGAAAGGCGTTCAGCGTTGCCGCCGAAGCGATGCCGGCGATGTCGGCGCCCAGTTCGAGCGCGCGGCGCTTGACCGCTGCCGCGTCGATGGCGCCGGCGAGCGGCGTGCCTTTACGCAGCGAGCGTGCCATGAGCGAATGTTGGGGCGAAGGGATGGGCCATGCCCGTACCGTAGAGGGCGAGCCCTGGCACGTCAAGGCGCGTCGACCGGCGATCGAACGAATCGTGGATGGGCGGGACGACGACGGCCGAACGCGTGGCGCTCATGCGTGCATCCGCAGCACCTTGCCCGGATTGAGCAGATCGTGCGGATCGAGCGCCCGCTTGATCGCGCGCATCACCGGCACGCCGCTTGGATGCTCGCGTTCCAGGTGCGCGATCTTGCCCATGCCGATGCCGTGTTCGCCGGTGCAGGTGCCGCCCATGGCGATGGCGCGCTCGACCAGCCGTTCGTTGATCGCCTCGGCTTCGTGCAGCTCGGCCGGCGAATCAGGGTCGAGATTGATGCCCAGATGAAAGTTACCGTCGCCCACGTGGCCCATCAGCACGATCGGCAGTGTCGAGCGACCGATGTCGGCCTCGGTCTGCACAATGCACTCGGCCAGCTGCGAGATCGGCACGCACGCATCGGTCGAGAGCACGCGCGCGTTGGGCCGCAACGCCATGGTCGCGAAATACGCGTCGTGCCGGGCCTTCCACAGTCGAGAACGTTCCTCCGGCGTGCTCGACCAGGCAAAGCCGCTGCCGCCGTGATCGAGCGCGAGCGCCTCGACGGCTTGCGCCTGCTCTTTCACCGCATTCGGGCTGCCGTGGAACTCGAAGAACAGCATCGGCGCTTCCTGCAGGCCGAGCTTCGCGTAGGCGTTGATCGCGCGCACCGACATCACGTTCAGAAATTCGCAGCGTGCCACCGGAATACCGGACTGGATCGTGGCGATCACCGTTTCCACCGCCGTGCGCACCGTCTGAAACGTGCACACGGCACTGGAGATCGCCTCGGGCTGCGGATGCAATCGCACCGTCACCTCGGTGATGATGCCGAGCGTACCTTCAGAGCCCACCAGCAGGCGCGTGAGGTCGTAGCCGGCCGCCGACTTGCGTGCGCGCGAACCGGTGCGAACCACGCTTCCGTCGGCCAACACTGCGGTCAGTGCAAGCGTGTTCTCGCGCATCGTGCCGTAGCGCACGGCGTTGGTGCCGGAAGCGCGCGTCGCGGCCATGCCGCCGAGCGTGGCATCGGCGCCGGGGTCGATCGGAAAGAACAGGCCGGTGTCGCGCAGCTGTTCGTTCAATTGCTTGCGCGTCACGCCCGCCTGCGCCGTGGCATCGAGATCGTCGGCGCGCACCGCCAGCACCTGGTTCATGCCGGTGAGATCGATCGTCACCCCGCCGGCGATGGCCTGGATGTGGCCCTCCAATGAGGTGCCCGCACCGAACGCGATGATCGGCGTGCGGTGCATCGCGCACAGTCGCACGGCATCGGCGACCTCGTCGGTCGAATGTGCGAACACCACCGCATCGGGCGCCGCGATCGGAAAGGGCGATTCGTCGCGGCCGTGGTGGTCGCGCACGGCCTGGGTGGTGCTTGCGCGTTCGCCGAACCGGCGTGACAGCGCATCGAGCAGCGCGCCTGGCGCGTGACGAGGGGCTGAGCAGGCCACTGAAGACGAGTTGTCCAAACGCGCAACTCCGCGATCGACGAGGAGGAGCCGAGCTTACTCGAACCGTATGGGCAGGGAACCTAACGGCGGGGAGGCAAGCATCGGAAAACCCAGCGGCCGAGAACCCATAGGCTGAGGACCCAGCGTTGGCGTGGCGGGGGCTGCCGTTCTTGCCCCGGCAGCCGAACGCTACGGCTACAATTTCGCCCGCACCGTCTCGACCCTGCGCGGCGCCTCCGTAGTCCTTCATATCCCTGCGTTCGTACCCTTCGCACTCCCGAGCCTCGAGCAACCCACCCCGATTACCGCCAGAGTTGCCGCTCCCGCCCGCACGGCTTCGTTGCCACCCCCAAAGGATCGCCATGAAGAAATTGCTGTTCGCCGCAGGCTTGGCGCTTGCGCTTGCCCAGCCAGCCGTTGCCGCCGACAAGGTGAAGGTGGGTTTCATCTCGACCTTGTCGGGGCCCAACGCGGCGCTGGGGATCGATATCCGCGATGCGTTCAATCTCGCGGTGAAGTTGAACGGCGGCAAGCTGGGCGGCTTGCCCGCCGAAGTCACCGTGCTCGACGACCAGCTCAATCCCGACACCGGCAAGCAGCTCGCCGATCGGCTGGTCAAGCGCGATCGCGTCGACTTCCTCACCGGGATCGTGTTCTCGAACGTGATGCTCGC
>CADECO010000542.1:0-3606 GCA_902825905.1 uncultured beta proteobacterium | reverse complement strand
CGGCAGTGGTGCACGCCGGCTTCTGGGGCCGCGCTTGAAATCGCCCACGGTATAGTCGCGGCGTGACGGCAAGGGTCATCGCCCGTCAGTCCTCTCGATCCCAACAACCAGGAGTGATTGCCTTGAATACCCCCGCTCGATTGTGGAGCGCCGTACCCCGGCCACAGCGCATGTTTCGCGCGATCGCCGCACTCGGCCTGTCGATATCGTTCTTTGCGGCGCCGGCCTCGGCGCAGGACGTGAAGCTGCTGCTCGATTGGGTCCCCACGGGTGACTACGCGGCCTACTATGCGGCGCTCGATCGGGGCTTCTACAAAGAGGCCGGCCTGAACGTCACAATCGAGCGCGGCTTCGGCTCGTCGGACACCGTTACCAAAATCGCAACCGGCGTCGCGCCGTTTGGTGTCGCCGACATCGCCGCCGTGATGACCGGCCGCGTCCGCTCGCAGACACCGGTAAAGGCAATCGCATCGATCTTCACGCGACCGCCTCACTCCGTGTTCGTGCTGGCCGATTCAGGCATCAAGACGTTCAAGGACTTGGAGGGCAAGAGCCTCGCGGGGGCACCGGGCAGCTCGGTGCGGCTCTTTTTGCCGCTCGTGCTCAAGCGCAACAACGTCGATATCAACAAGGTCAACCTGATCAATTCCGAGCCGGCGACGATGGGGCCGCTGCTCATTTCGGGCAAGGCCAATGCGGTCACCGGGTTTCTCGCGAATCAACCCCGATTCGCTTCGATGGCCAAGGAGGCCGGCAAGGAGGTGCGCGTGCTGCAGTTTGCCGAGACACTGCAGATCTACGGCAACGCCCTCATCGCCGCCGAGTCCACGCTCGCCAAGAGCCCCGATGTTGCGCGAAACTTCGTCGCCGCGACGCTGCGCGGGATCGAATTCGCGCGCACTAATCCGCGTGGCGCCGTGGAGTCGATGGCCAAGCTGGTGACCGGGCTTGACCCGGCTCGCGAGCTCGGTGCCGCCGAGATCGCCAACACGCTCACCTTCGACAGCGACATCGGCAAGCGCCTGCCTGCGGGATCGTTCGATGCGGCACAACTGCGCCGGACGTGGGAAACGGTGGCCGAAGCGCAGCAACTAGACGTGAAAAGCACCGATCCGGAGTCCTTTGTCACTCGAGACTTGTTGCCGCGTCGATGAGTAGCCCTGCAGTTGCCTTCGGCGACCTGTGGCAGGCATTCGAATCTGCGGACGGCAGCGAGGTCCTCGCGCTGCGCGAGCTGTCGCTGACGATCGATGACGGCGAATTCGTCGCGATCGTCGGCCCCTCGGGTTGCGGCAAATCGACGCTGCTGCGACTGGCCGCCGGCTTGGTCGCGCCGACGCGCGGCAGCGTCCGGCTGCATGGCACCGCGGTGGAGGAGCATCTCGACCGACTCGGCATGGTGTTCCAGAAGCCGACGCTCTTGCACTGGCAGAGCATCGAGGCGAATGTGCTCATGCCGATCCGCGTGCGGCGCAAGCGCGTCGGCGACGATGATCGCGCGCGTGCCCGTGGGTTGCTGCGACTCGTCGGGCTCGATCAGTTCGCGTCCAAACTGCCGCACGAGTTGTCCGGCGGGATGCAGCAGCGCGCCGCAATCTGTCGGGCGCTGATTCAAGATCCGGACATCCTGTTGATGGATGAGCCGTTCGGCGCGCTGGACGCCTTGACGCGCGAGGCGATGTGCTTCGAGTTGCTGCGAATCTGGAGCGAGCGGCGCAAGACGATCGTGTTCGTCACGCATTCGATCCCCGAAGCGGTGCTGCTCGCCGATCGGGTCGTCGTAATGTCGCCTCGACCAGGACGTATCGCGCTTGAAGAACACATCGCCCTGCCGCGCCCTCGCAATCTCGAATCGATGGCGCACGCCGAGTTCCAGCGCGCCACGCAATCCATACGCCATGTCATCTACGGCAACGACCCCGCCCGAGCGACTGCTGCCGCAGCTCTCTAGCAGCGCGCGGCTTTGGCGCAGCTGGCAGGGCGCCCTGATTCCGATCGCGACTTTGGTGCTGGTGGTCGCGCTATGGGAGACCCTGGTACGGGCACTCAAGATTCCACCCTACCTGCTGCCGGCACCGTCGAAGGTGATCACCGAGCTCGACAAGCTGGGCGTGAAGCTTTGGCCCAACATCGGCGCGACTTTGCTCACGGTGCTGTTGGGCTTTGTCGCCTCGGTTGCGTTGTCCCTGCCGATCGCCGTGGCCATCGCATCTTCGCCATGGGTGGCCCGCGCGGTGTATCCGCTGCTGCTGATCACGCAATCGACGCCGATCATCGCGATCGCGCCGATTCTCGTCGTGATCCTGGGCACCGGGCAGCTCTCCCGAACGACGATCACCTTCCTCATCGCGTTTTTTCCACTGCTCGTCAGCACGGTCACCGGACTCATTTCGACGCCACGCGAGACTGTCGAGCTGTCACGGGTGATGCGTACCAGCTTTCTGCAGGACCTATGGCTGATCCGCTTGCCCTCGGCGGTGCCATTCATCTTCAGTGGATTGAAGGTGTCCATCTCGCTATCGGTGATCGGCGCGGTGGTCGCGGAGTTCGTCACCGCGAATCAGGGATTGGGCTATCTCATCACGCAATCGACCGCGTTCTTCAATGTCCCGCTCGCCTTCGGCGCAGTGATCCTGCTGGCAGTGATGGGCGTGGCGTTGTTTCAGCTCATCGTGGTGGTCGAGCGCTGGTTCTTCCCATGGGCAGTCCAAGCCGAGCAGACCGGCCGCGACGCCTGAACCTGCGATGCGCCGCGAAGATCAACGCTTTCTAACCGGCACGGGTCATTACTGCGCCGATGCGCTCACTGCCGAAACACTGCACGCAGCGTTTCTCCGCTCGGATCGGCCGCACGCTCTGATTCGCTCGGTCGATCTGGACGCGGCACGGGCGCTGCCAGGCGTATTCGAGGTGATTCGCGGTACCGACCTAGCCGCGGAAGGACTCGCCGATTTCCTGGTGACCGTCCCGCCCGGACGGATCGTGAAACCGCTCGCGCCGCCGCCACGCGCAGCGCTCGCAATCGATCGAGTCGCGTATGTCGGCGAGCCGATCGCAATCGTCGTCGCCCGGACTCCCTTCGAGGCTCAAGATGCGATCGAAGCGATTGCCGTCGAATACGATGATCTTGCGGCGGTCACCGATCCAGCAGCATCCACGCGAGAGTGCTTCGCGATGGGCCATGGCGATCCGGCAAACGCGCAGGTGGCGTTCGACCGAGCGGACCATCACTTCGCACTGGAGCTACGCGCGAATCGGATCGTCGGCCATCCGCTCGAACCGCGCGGGGCGATCGCCCGATTCGACGCCGCGACCGGGCGATTCAGCCTGCGGGTGAGTCACCAGGGCGCGCAATCGATGCGTACACAGCTCGCGCACGTGCTGAACATTGCGCCCGATCGGGTCTGGATCGAAACGCCCGACATCGGCGGTGCATTCGGCGTCAAGGAGCCGGTCTACGCCGAGTACGTCACGTTGCTCGTCGCGGCGAGGAGGCTCCACCGACCGATCGCTTGGCTGTCCAGTCGCGCCGAAGCTTTCCTTTCGGAGTATCACGCGCGCGATGTGGTGCAGAAGGCGGAGCTCGCACTCGATCGCGACGGGCGT
>CADECO010000541.1:1987-3608 GCA_902825905.1 uncultured beta proteobacterium | reverse complement strand
GCCGTTGGCGATGTGATTGGTGGTCGTCTCGTGGCCGGCGAACAGCAGCAGGATGCAGGTGGCGACCAGCTCGTCCTCGCTGAGGCGATCGTCGCCGTCGCGCAGGTGCACCAATTCGGTCAGCAGATCGTCCTTCGGCTCGGCGCGCCGGGCGGCGATGAACGCGCGAAAGAAGGCCGCCATCTCCTGCGTGGCCGCCTCGGCGGTGTCGTACTTCTCGGGCGACGTGCGCGAGCTGCCGATGAACAGCGCCATGTCATCGGACATGCGCTTGACGCGCAACAGCTCGGACTCCGGCACCCCGAGCATCGCCATGATCACCAAGGCCGGCAGCGGCCCGGCGAAATCGCCGACGAAATCGACGTGCTCGCGATCGCCGATGCGTGCAAGCAGCATCGCGCTCAGCCGCTCGACCGTCGGGCGCATCGCGTGCATCGACTTGACGTGGAACACCTTGCTCGTGAGGCGGCGCAGGCGGGTGTGATCGGGCGGATCGCGAAACACCATCCACAGCGACAGGTAGCGGATGATCGCCGCGATGCGCTGCGCCTCCTCGCCCGGCAGCGAAGCGAAAAAGGGCCGCAGTCGATCGGACGAGATCTCCTTGTCCAGGCACACGCGCCGCACATCGTCGTAGCGGGTCAGGACCCAGCTTTTCAGCCGCGGGCTCCAGTGGCACGGGTCTTCGTCCTGCAGCCGGCGGTAGAGCGGAAACGGATCAGCCAGTGTGGCGGGATCGTCGGGGCGGTAGTCGAGCACTGGATGCGTGCCTTAGAGGGTGCGTGCCTTAGAGCTTCAACAGACTCGGCAGCCATAGCGAGAGCGCCGGGACGTAGGTGACCAGACCGAGCGCGAACAACATCGCCGCATAGAACGGCCATAGCTCGCGCGAAACCTCCTCCATGGTCACCTTGCCGATCGCGCAGCCGACGAACAGCGTCGGACCAACCGGCGGCGTGATCAGACCGATGCCCAGATTCACCAGCAGGATCATGCCGAAGTGGATCGGGTCGACGCCCATCGCCTTCACCACCGGCAGCAGGATCGGCGTGCAGATCAGGATCAGCGGCGCCATGTCCATGAACGTGCCCAGCAGCAACAGCAGCACGTTGATGAGCAGCAGCAGCACGTACTTGTTGTCGGTGACGGCGAGGAAGAACTGCGTCGCCTTGGCCGGGATCTGCATCAGCGCCATCAGGTAGCCGAACGCTGCCGCGAAGCCGATCAGCATCATCACCATCGCGACCGTCTTCACGGTTCGATGCAACAGGTGCGGCAGATCGCGCCATTTGTAGTCGCGGTAGATGAACATGGTGACGAGGAATGCGTACACGCACGCCACGGCCGCCGACTCGGTGGCGGTGAAAACACCGGAGAGAATGCCGCCGAGGATGATGAACACCGTCACCAGCCCCCAGAACGCCTCGATCACGATCCGCACCGCCTGGCGCATCGATACCGCCTCGCCCTTGGGGAAGTTGCGCTTGTGGGCGATCCACAGCACCAACCCGATCAGGCTCAGCCCGAACACCAGACCGGGAAGCACGCCGGCCAGAAACAGGTGCGCGATCGAGATCGAGCCGCCGGCGGCCAGCGAATAGATGACGGCGTTGTGCGAGGG
>CADECO010000541.1:0-1887 GCA_902825905.1 uncultured beta proteobacterium | reverse complement strand
AACAGCACCATCAGCAGCACCGAGAACGGCTCGGGCCAGCTCGCCGCCGAATTCATCGCGTAGCGCATGAACACGCCGTACGGGATGGCGAGCGTGATCAGCACGAGCGCGAACGCCGACAGGGCGATGCAGGCGATGTACAGCCGCTCCATGGCCCGACCGTAGTGGGCCCTCATTGTTCCCTCCCCTGCCAACGCGGGGGAGGGCTGGGGAGGGGGCACACGGCGCGACTTACTTCGTATCCTCGATCCGCTTGATCAGCGCCGCGTGCTTCGAGCCGTACTTCTCGCGCACCGTTTTGGTGGCGTCATAGAACAGCTTCTTGTCGACGGCAACGAACTCCACGCCGGCGGCTTTGAGCTTCGTCTCGGCATCGCCCACCATCGTGTCCCAGAGCTGGCGCTGCTCGGTCTGCGCTTCGCGCGAGACCTTCTTCAGCAGATCCTGATCGGCCTTGCCGAGCGAGTCCCAGGTGCGCTTGGAGAACACGAAGATCTCTGGAATGATCAGATGGCCGGTGAGGCTGTACACCTTGCTGACCTGGTAGTGGTTCTGCACCAGCAGCGTGGGCGGATTGTTCTCGGCGCCGTCGACCACGCCGGTCTGCAACGCGCTGTACAGCTCGTTGAATCCCATCGAAACGCCGTTGCCGCCCATCGCGTTCATGGTCTCGACGAAGATCGGGTTGCCCATCATGCGGATCTTCTGGCCCTTGAGATCGGCCGGCGTGCGCACGGCCTTCTTGGCGTAGACGTTGCGGGTGCCGGCATCCATCCAGCCCAGCGCGACCAGGCGGCTCGCGGGGTTGTTGCTGATCTTGTCGAGGAGTTCGGTGCCGATCGGGCCGTCGATCACCTTGCGCATGTGCGCCTCGTCGCGGAACACGAACGGCAGGTTGAACACGTTCAGCTCATCGACTACCGGACCCATCGGGCCCACTGAAATGCGTGCGATCTGCAGCGCGCCGACCTGCGCCTGCTCGATCATTTCTTTCTCGCCGCCCAGCTGCATCGACGGGAACATCTGCACCGACAACCGGCCGTTGGTGGCGCCCTCGAGCTTCTTACCCATGCGCACGATGGCCTCGACGGTGGGGTAGCCGAGCGGGTGCACGTCGCTCGCCTTGAGCACCATTTTCTGTTGGGCGAGCGCCAGCGGGGCGGTGGCGGCGAAGCCCGCGACGAGCGCGAGCGAAGCGACGAACGCACGATATGACTGCATGAGAGCCTCCTCGGGTGACGTTGGGCCGCGGACGCCGAGCCGCTGTTGATCGGAACGCTTGTGCGGCGTTTCGTGCGTCTCTAGCATCGGCAGCGGCGGATGATAACCGCTCAATCCGACTCCACCACAATCGTCACCCCAACGAGCGCGCATGAAAACCATCCTCATCACCGGCGCCGCTGGCGACGTCGGCACCCACCTGCGTCGTGAACTGGCGGGCAAGTACCGGCTGCGTCTGTCGGACTACCGGCCGATCAAGCCGCTGCGTCGCGGCGAATCGTTCATCCGCGCCGACATCTCCAGCCTGGCTGCCGCCCGGCGCATCACCAAAGGGGTGGATGCGATCGTCCACCTGGGCGGCTACTCGGTCGAAGGCCCGTGGAAGGACATCCTCAACGTCAACATCATCGGCTGCTACAACGTGTTCGAGGCGGCGCGCGCCAACGGCGTCAAGCGCATCCTGTTCGCCACGTCGAACCACGCGATGGGTTTCTACCGGCGCGATCAGGTAATCGATCACCGCGTCTATCCGAAGCCCGACGGCCGCTATGGCGTGTCGAAGGCGTTCGGCGAGATGCTCGGCTCGCTCTATGCCGACAAGTACGGCATGGAGGTGTTCCTGATCCGCATCGGCAACGTCAACACCCAGCCGATCGACAAGCGCCG
>CADECO010000540.1:0-3614 GCA_902825905.1 uncultured beta proteobacterium | reverse complement strand
TGCGGCAGCCCGCCTCGGCCAGTCGTGCGGCCCAGTTCATGTTCGCATCGCCCAGCAACGCGAAACACGTCTTCACGTCCTCCTGCATGAATGCCTTGGCGAGAATGTCGAAGACGCGTGGTTTGCCATCGTGCTGCATCGTTGGAACTCCCGTACTTGAATCGCCTGCGTTGGAAACGGCTTGGACTCTCGACTGCGCCGGCGCCGGCCGCGTCGCGATCGTGTCGCGAGCCGCGCATGGTTGGCCACCGCGCCTGGTCATCGTGTGGGCTTGTAGCTGTTCGAGCGGGCACTAGTCAACCCGGGTCGGGGTAGCCAACGTGTGCTGCGCTTCGTAGCCGCGGGAGCGTTGGCTACACTCGCGCCGATGAAGCGCTCGCGCACCCCTACACGCCTCCCGCCGTTGCACGCCATCGCCGCGTTCGATGCTGCGGCTCGTCATGGCAGTTTCCTGCACGCGGCTGACGAGCTGGCGATCACACCCTCGGCGGTGAGTCACCGGATCAAGCTGCTGGAGCAGCGGCTCGGTGTGAAGTTGTTCGAACGCGGTCATCGGAGCATCGCGCTGACAGCGGCAGGCGAGCGCTACTGGGTGAAAGTGCGCAGCGCGCTCAGCACACTCGAAGAGGCGGGCGATTTATCGCAGGTGCGCGAGCGACGGGTGATTCGCATCCAAGCCCCACCTGGCCTGAGTGCGACCTGGCTCTCGGAACAGCTGGTGCGCTACCAGGAGCAGCACGCCGACATCGATTTTCTGCTTTCGGCCGGCTACGCACGCAGCGACCTGATGCGCGAGCGCGTGCATATCGCGATCCGCTACGGTGAGGACGACTGGGGCGAACTGATGAGCCGGCCGTTGCTCGCTCAGCACATCTATCCGGTGGCCAGCCCGCAACTGATCGAGCGTGCGCGGCTCGATACGCCCGCGCGCCTCGCGCACGTGACGCTGCTGCGTCATCCGCAACTGCGGTGGTCACGTTGGCTGCGCGTGGCGGGGCTCGACCTGGGCGAGCCGGCGAGCGGACCGCAGTTCGACGACGTGATGGCGATGCTGGAAGCCGCCGCGCGCGGTGCCGGGGTTGCGCTCGTGGTCGACACGGTGTTCGAGCATTCGCGTTTCGTCGACGTGTTGCGTGCGCCGTTCGCGCTGCGCGTGCCAGATGAAACCTACCATCTCGTGTTGTCCGAAGCCGGGCGTTCGCAACCGTTCATCCGCGACTTCGCCGCGTGGCTGGTGCGGCGTGCGCGCGGGGATGCCGACTTCGCGCCCGTCTAGCGCTCACAGATTCGAGCACAAGCGCTCAGCAAGCGGGGGCTACGCGGCGGTCTTCAAGGCGACTAACATCGAGGTGCAGTCGCTTCAAACTCAACGACCAAAGGAGACAGGCCATGAAGCTCACGTCATATGCGATCGCGTTGCTTCTCCTGGGCGCGCTTGCGCCACAGAGCGAAGCCCAGCAGCCGCTATCCACGCGACCGATCAGATTGATCGTGCCCTTCGGTACTGGTGGAGCGACCGACACCTTTTCGCGCGTGATCGCCCAGCAGTTGACCGACACCATGGGCCAGCCGGTCGTGGTCGAGAACCGCACCGGTGCGGGCTCGAGCATCGGCGCGGAGGTGGTGGCGAAGGCCGCGCCCGATGGCCACACGCTGCTCGTCACCGACATGTCGACGCACTCGATCGTCACGGCGCTCTACAAGAAGCTGTCGTTCGACCCGGTCGGCGATTTCACCGGCGTCGCCTCGATCGCGACCTCGCCGCTCCTGATCGTCGCGCACCCGTCGCACAACCTTCGATCGATCGGAGAACTCGTTCAACGTGCGAAGGCCGAGTCGGGGAAGCTGACCTATGGCTCTTCTGGCAACGGCACGATCACGCATCTGGCGTTCGAGAGCATGAAAAAGCGAGCGGGAATCGATCTGGTCCACGTCCCGTTCAAGGGTGGTGCGAGTACCGTCTCGACCATCCTCGCCGGCGAGCTGACGGTATCGATCGCGACGATCCCCGCGTTCATTTCACACGTGAAGGCCGGCAAGCTCGTGCCGCTGGCGGTGACCTCGGCCAAGCGCACCCCGCACTTGCCCGACATTCCCGCGGTTTCCGAGACCGTCGCCGGAGTCGATGCAGTGGTGTGGACCGGCGTGCTCGCGCCAGCCAAGACGCCACCGGAGATCGTCGCGCGACTCAATGCCGAGTTCACGCGCGCGCTCGACGGCGCGAAGGTGAAGGAAGCGTTCGCCGCGAACGCAGCCGATGTCCTCCGCATGACGCCAGCGGCGTTTCAGGTGAAGTTCGCGAACGAAGTGCGCGCCTGGGCCGAAGTCGTCACGGCGAGCGGCGCGCGAATCGACTGAGTGCACAGCCACGCTCGCACGGATCGCACTTCGCGAGCAGGGTCATGGTTGTCGCCCGATCGATTCGTGTTTCTTGACGCCAGTCGAATGCTGAGAGCGCTCTTGCATTCGACTTGCAAGGTTGTCGCGCTAAGAGCGCAAACGGCATGAATCGCGACATCGCGCGCGATCGAAACTGAGCGCTTGTACGCAGCGCTCCGCCCGTCCGAACATCCGGCCCGCTCACGCTGACCGCGCGGATCTTCGCGCGGCATACGCGTTCGTAGCAGTACCGGCGCATGCGCGTCGGCTTCCCTCAAAACATGGAGAACTGCTATGCGGAAATTCATTGCCTCTTCGCTCGCCGCTTGTGCCTTCGCCGTCTTTGGACTCGCAGGCGCCGCATTCGCACAGTCCACCGCAAAGGACTGCGAGAACCTGACTGGCGCGGCCAAGGAACGGTGCATGTCCGAAGCGCGCAAGTAGCACGCTGCATCGACGTTGCTGGGGGCACAGCCTCCCCAGCGCGTCGTGTGGTGAGAGCTACGCGTCGTGACCAGTCACGCGCCGTGCGATCGCATCGACGTTCGCAGGCGGCGCCTCGCCGCGCCAGGCGATGTGCAGGTCAGGCCGCAGCAGCATGAGGCTGCATCCGTACACGTCACGCGCGTGCGCATCATCGATCGCGAGCTTTGTGTAGGGTGCGCCCAAGCGGGCAAACGCGTTGCGCATCGCGCTGTCATCGATGGATCCGCGCAGCGAGAACAACGTAAAACCATCGGCAATCCGGTCCTGCGGCGCCGAGCTGTCGGCGAGCCACACGTGCGGCAGTCGCGCCCCAGGCCAACTCGAAGGCAGATAGACGATCGCATTCGGATCGGGGCCGCCCGGTTCGTCGACGATGAGTGGTGAGCCGACGTAACGATAGGCGAGTTCAATGCCGATCATCTCGTTGGTCTTGCGCTGCTCGACATCGGTGACGCTGCGGATCTCTTCGCGATGCGCGCTGCCGCGATCGGAGTCTTCGGCGATCCACGGCTTGAGCATCGAGCGCCACACGCGCCGGCCATCGGCGGCATAGCGCGAGGCCGCAACATTGCGCGCGCCGATCGGACGGCGCTCGGCGTCATAGGCGGGCAGCAGCTCCCGACCGCCCCAACCCGCGAGGGTGCCCCAGAGTTTCCAGCCCAGATCTATCGCCTCGCCCACGCCGGTGTTCATGCCGAGCCCGCCGGTGGGAATGACCAGATGCGCTGCATCGCCGGCGAGAAACACGC
>CADECO010000539.1:0-3630 GCA_902825905.1 uncultured beta proteobacterium | reverse complement strand
GGCATGAACAGCACCACCAGCACGATCGCCATGCCGAACATCATCATGCGGTACTGGTAGTAGTCGCGCGTGAGGTCGTCGATGATCGTCACCACGATCGCGCCGATCACGCCACCCCAGATATGGCCGATGCCCCCTGCCACCACCATCAACAGCAACGTCACCATCTCGGTGATCGTGTAGCTGTTGGGATGCAGGAAGCCGGGCGCCAGATGCGCCTGCAGACTGCCCGCGCACCCCGCATAAAGCGCCGACAGAACGAACGCGATGATCTTGTACTTGGCCACGTTCACGCCGCTCGCCGCGGCCGCCAGCGGATCTTCGCGGATCGACTTGAACGCGCGGCCCATATCGGAAGACAGGATGCTGAACGAGAAATACAGGCCGATCAGCGCCAGCGGCATGACGACGTAGTAGTACGAGTAGTGATCGCCGAGCGCGCGACTGCCGATGTACGGCGGCGGGATGCTTTGGAAGCCCACTGCCGCACCGAGGAACTCGGTGCCCGAGATGATGATGCGCACCGACTCGGCCAGGCCGAGTGTGGCCAACGCGAGGTACGCCCCTTCAAGCCGCAGTGAGGGGATGCCGACCAGCACACCCGCACACGCCGTGACCAACATCGCCAGCGGCAGCGCGCCCCAGAACGGAATGCCGAACACCGTCGAGATCACCGCCGACGAATACGCGCCGATCGCAGCGAGCGCCACGTGCCCGACCGTGACTTGACCGGCGAAGCCCTTCACGATGTTGAGCCCCACGGCGAGGATCACGTTGATGCACATCACGTTGATCACGAACTGCACGTACGCGTTTCGCACGAACAGCGGCACCGGGAGCAGCAGCAAGCAGGCGACCAGCCACGGCACGATCGGGTGAGTCGTGGCGCGCGAGAAGAGCGTCATGGGTTTTACGCCCACCCAGACCCTCCCCCGCATTGCAAGGGAGGGAATCGGGAACCCTTCCCCCGCCTGCGGGGGAAGGTGGGGATGGGGGCGATCCGCGTGTGGTGAGGAGGAGAATCCTCGTCCGGCTACAGACCGAAGTTTGGATCGAACGACACGCGCGCGAGCACGCGCATGTCGTAGTCCTTACCACCCTTGGTGTACTCGACCAGGATGCCGGTCTTGTTGCCGTCGCGGCATTGCGGCGTCGGATCGGCGCAGAAGCTGATCGGCCCGGAGCCCAGCCCGTTGAAATCCTTGATGCCGGCAAGTGCATCGCGGATCGCCGCACGATCGGCCTTGAGCGACGCGTCGGTGAGCGTGAGCTTGGCGCTGCGCAGCGCCTGCTTGATGATCTGCGCGGTGTCGTACGCCTGGCTGAAATCGTGATCCGGACAGCGCACCTTGTACTTCTCCTGCACCAGTTTCACGAACGCCTGGGCCACCGGCCGGTCGTCCTTGCACGAGAACGCCGCCGCGAATGTCAGCCCCTTGGCCGAATCCCCTGCCAGCTCGGGCACCGGCGCATTCGAGGCCGCCGAAGCCGCCACGCGACGCACCTTGGAGGGAATGCCGACTTCGTAGGACTGCTGCGTGATGCGCGCGATCGCATCGAGCTGTCCGCCGATCGCCAGCACCTCCGGATTGAGCGCCTTGATCTTGAGCAGGTGCGCACGGAAGTCGAGATCGGTCTCCTGCATCTGCGCTTCGTACAGCGGTGCAACGTTGTACGTGCGTTTCATGAAGTCCTGGTAGTCCTTGGTGAAGCCGATGCCGGCGCCGTCGGTGGTGAACAGGTACGCCACCTTCTTGCCGACGTTCTCCGACAGGTACTTGGCATGCACCGAGGCGTAGAAGCGTTCCGACACCGAGGTGCGGAAGATCCAGGCACTGCCCTTTTTGGTGATGTTGGCGTTGGTCGAGTGCGGAATGATCTGCGGCACCTCTTCCTTGGTCACCACGTCGACCATCGGCAGCGACACTGAGCTGCAGGTCGAGCCCATCACCAGATGCACCTTGTTCTGGTGGATGAAGCGATTGACGTTGGCGATCCCCTTGTCGGGCTTGCACTCGTCGTCGAGCAGCACGACCTCGATCTTCTTGCCGTTGATGCCGCCCTGGGCGTTGACCGACTCGAGCTCGTCCTTGGTCATCTGCCCGTACTTCAGGCCGTTCTCCACGATCATGCGCAGGGTCACGCCGATGCGGATGGTGTCTTGCGCGGCTGCCGGCGCGATGCCGGTTGCGGCGAGCAGTGCCGCCGCCACCACGTGAAGCGGACCAGGGACACGGAATGCCATGAGGGTCTCCTCTTTGAATGAACGAAGCTTCGGTTCGGCTCGATCGGCCGCTCGTACGGCTGGTATTCGCTACGCGCACCGCGACGGTCGAGCCAGCGCAGGCGGATTCTAAGCGCGGATCCACAGTGCCGTGCGACAGGGCGTCCGCTCATTGCAGGCACCCCTCTGTAGTCCCCCCTCCGCGGTCACCCGCCCCTATATGATCCGGCGGTAAATTCGCATCTCCGGAGCAACCTCCCCGATGAGTGAACCGATGCAAAGCAATCTCGACAACCTCGCCCGCGAACTGGCCCACGCGTGGACCTCGGGTGGCACCACCCCGCTTCCGCCCGAGGGGCAAGGACCGACCTCTCGCGCGCAGGCGTACGCCGTGCAGGACCGCATGGCCGAACTCATCGGCGGCAAGGTGGCGGGCTGGAAGGTCGGCGCAACCGTGCGCGCCGTGCAGGTCTTCGAGGGACACGATGGTCCGCTGCCGGGCCGTGTGTTCGCCGATCGGAGCTTCGATAGTCCGGCCCACGTCCCGTTCGAGCTGTTCCGCAGCCCGAAAGTCGAGTGCGAGTTCGCGTTCCGGCTCAATCAGGCACTCCCTGGCGGCCACGCGCCGATCTCCGCCGATGAGCTTGCACCGCTGGTCACGTTCCATCCGGCGATCGAGATTGCCGCGTATCGCTACGCACCGGGAACGGGGCTTCGCGCCTTGAACACCTTCGACGGCATCGCCGACAACGGTGGCGCAGGGGGCGCCGTGCTGGGTCAGGCGGTGCCCAACTGGCGCGGTCTGCCATTCGAGACGATGCCGATCGAGGCGCGCATCGACAGCAGCGATCCGATCCAGATGTACAGCGGCGCGTATCGGCGCGATCCGCTCGTCATCACTGCCGAAACGCTCACCGAACTGCGCCAGCGCGAAGTGCCGCTCGAAGCCGGCATGTTCGTGCTCACCGGATCACTCTCGCTCCCCACCGCGATCCGTCGTGGTCAGACGCTGATCGTGCGCTTCGCCGATTTCGCGCCACTCAGTCTGACGCTCACCTGACCATGCCGCGCGCCGTGTCATATGCCAATGCCGCGCTGTCGCTCGCGCATCTGTGCGATCTTGACGTAGCACCTGCAGCATTGATCGATCAGGCGGCACAAGCCGGATTCGCTTCGGTGGGTTTTCGAACCTACCGCGCAGCCGCTGGCGGCATCGAATATCCGCTGGCACGCGCAGACGAACGGCAGCAGATACAGCGCAGGGTCACGCGAACGGGCACGTCGGTGCTCTACATCGAGTTGATCTCGCTCGACGCGGCAACCGACGCCGAACGCTATCGGCCGATGCTGGCAACGGGTGCTGCGATCGGGGCTTCGCGCGTCGCGGTTGCGGGCGATAGCGCCGA
>CADECO010000538.1:0-3649 GCA_902825905.1 uncultured beta proteobacterium | reverse complement strand
GGACAGTTGGCTGGGCATCTTGTCTGCCGCATCGAGCGGCAGGCCGGCCAGCCGTAGTCGCAGCCGGACGATTGCATCGATCAGCGCCGAGCTGAGCTTAGTGTGCTCGACGAGCGGAACGGCGACATTCTGGGCAACAGTCAGCGACGAGAACAGCGCGCCGTCTTGAAACATCATCCCAAGGCGCTGACGCGTATCCGCGAGTACGGTTTGCTCCGCCTTCCACACATCCGTATCGAGGAGCCGAATGCTGCCCGACGTAGGGCGTTGCACCCCGATGATCTCGCGCAACAGAACGGTCTTGCCGCTACCGCTGCCGCCGATCAGCGCGTTGAGCGTGCCTCGTTGAACCGTAAAGCTCACACCTTGGTGCACGGTCTGTCTGCCGAATCGGGTCACGACTGATTCGACGCGAATCACAGACTCGGCGTGCGGATCCATCGTTCAGATGTCCAGCTGCTGGAACAGCACTGCGAACGCAGCATCCAAGAGAATCACCGAGACGATGCTTTGCACTACCGTGGAGGTGGTCGCAACGCCCACCGCGCGCGTGTCGCGTTCCACGGCGAGTCCCATACGGCAGCCGATCACTGCGATGAACAAAGCGAACACGGGTGCCTTGATCAGGCCGACGACCACGTGTTTCAGTTGCAGCTCCTCGCGAAGCCGATCGATGAACGTGAGCGGGGTGATATCGAGCATCGGGCCTGCCACGAACATCGCGCCAACGATACTCATGACGTCGCCGATGAACACCAGTAGCGGCAGCGCTACCACCAGGGCCAGAACCCGTGGAACGACAACGACCTGCATCGGGTCCAGACCGAGCGTCCGAATCGCATCGATCTCCTCGGTGAGGCGCATCGAGCCGAGCTGTGCCGTGAACGCGGCGCCCGATCGCCCGGCAACGATGACGGCCACGATGATGGGGGACAGCTCGCGCGTGACGCCGATGGCTACACCATCGACCACGAAGATGTTCGCGCCGTATTTCTCAGCTTGCAATCCGAGAAGGTAGGCGATGACCACGCCGATCAACATCGTGACCAGACTGGTAACGGGAATGGCTCTGATGCAGACCTGCTCGAGTTGCGCACTGAACTCCTTGGCGCGCAGCATGTGTGGGCGTAGTGCGAGTTGTGCGAGGCTGCTTGTGGCGGCGCCCAGGAAGTTCAAGTGCTGTTTCAGTAGCGCAGTGAGCTCGATCACGGCGAACCCCAGCACACCCAGCACTGACAGGGCAGGTGGGGCGGGCTGAGGATGGCACTCACCCAGATGTGCGCCGACCAGCTCGAGGATTCGCTGGTGGCTCGAGCTGAATCCTTCGACGGAGATGACGCGCGGATCGATGCCCGCACGCTCGATCGACATCAGCAGCGCGAGCGCCGAGGCGGTATCGATCGCATCGAGCGCTGATCCCTCGATCTGCAACGGCTGGCGTGGGAGCGCGAGGCGCTGCAGCGCCATCTCGATCTCATGCAACCGAGTCAGCCGCCAGGCGCCTCGCAGATGCAACGTGGCACGCGTATCCCCTGGCTCGACCCAACACCAACGTTCGGCGTTCGCGTTCGACATCGCGTGCGGGGGTTCAGCCATCGCAATGGGGCACTTCCTCTTCCTGGTGCCCGCAGCGTAGAGGCGTTGCTGGGCCGGGCCTTGACGAATGTCAGGTCGGCTTATGAGCTCGCTGCTCGATGACGAAGAAGTGGTGCGAGTGCCCCTCTCGATCGGGCGAATTCATCGTGCAACCGGAACCGGCGGCGGCGATGGAGTCGAGCCATGCGCATGACAGGACATTTCGCAGGCGCATGTTGCATCTCGTGGTTGCGTTGCAGCATCCACGGGGCTAGCGCCTCGTCTCGTAGAGCGGCAGGACCTGTTGCGCATAGGCGGCGACGTTCTTCGCTCGTGCTTCGGCGGCCGGATGGGTGCTCAGGAACTCGATCGATCCACCACCGCCCAGTTTTGCCATCTGTTCCCACAGGGTTACGGCCGCACGCGGGTCGTAGCCGGCGCGTGCCGCAAGCTCTACGCCGATCCGATCCGCCTCATCTTCCTGTTCGCGCGAGTTGGGTAGATTCAACGTTACCTCCAAAGCCAGGCGTGCAAAATCGATCGAACCGCCGCCGACCCCTGTGGCTGCGCCGATGATGTCCACCAGTAATCCCTGAGTGACGGCCCGAGAGGCGCGCTCGCGCGCGTGCTCGCGCAATGCGTGTGCGATCTCGTGACCGATGACTGCGGCCAACTCCGCTGGGGTCGGTCGGGCTTTGTCCAGCAACCCGGTGTACACGGCGATCTTGCCGCCGGGCATGCACCACGCATTCACCTCTGGTGAGGCGATGACATTGATCTCCCAATGCCAGCCGGCCGCGTCGCCGCGAAAGATCCGTGTCTGGTCAATCAGGCGCCGACTGATCGATCGGATCTGCTCGAGTTGAGCGGTGTCGTTGTTGAGCCGCCGCTTGGCGGCAGCCTCATCGATGACCTGACGATACGCCTGCGCTGCGCCCTCTTGCAGTTGTGCTTCGCTGACGAGCGGGGACATCGCCTGCGTGCGCGCGACGCCGATCACCCCCGGCTCGGTCGTGCGCACCGTTTGGCAACCTGCCAAGAGTGCGCCGCCCAACACAAATAGAAAGATCGTGCTTCGGGCACGACGGTGGAGCCGCATACGAGTGGCCTCGGTCATCCTCGATCATTTGCGGCCGGCCCGCGGCGCACCCCATTCGATCTGGCGTCGCTCGGCCCACGCCTTTGCCCGCGCAATCGCAATCTTTATTGCTTTGCCTTCGTCATGGCCTTCTTCGAGCAAAGCATTGGCGATCCCGACCGCCTTCTCCAATACAGGCGTGGAAAGATTTTTCATCGAGGTCGGCGGGTGTTCTAGGCTCCAAGGCATATGCGGGCGTCGTCGCCGCTCATACGAGTGGTCCAATACACTTCGTCACCCTGGCGTTGTGCCTCACGGATGCTCGTCCCGGCGGCTTGCTCCGGAAACACAGGCGAATGATGGTCAGAACCGGGCGCGATGTTCTGATTCGCCTCAACAAACGGATCGGTTGCGTCCGAGAAGGCGTCAGGACGCACGGAGCAATAGTCAGGCCGTGCATTGAAGAGGCACCGAAGGGTTGATCGGGGTTGACTCGTTGGGTGTGGTCGCTCGGCGCACGTAATGGTCGCTACTCATGCCGCAGCGCTTCGATCGGGTCGAGCCGTGCGGCGCGCCTGGCCGGAAAGAATCCGAAGATCACGCCGATCGCGGCTGAAAACAAGAACGACAGCAGGTTGATGGCCGGATCGAAGATGTAGGGGACGTTCATCATGCCGGCGAGCACGATCGATCCGGCCGCCGCGAGTGCCAGGCCCACCAGGCCACCCAAGCTCGCGAGCACCACCGCCTCGATCAGGAACTGCAGCAGCACTTCACGCTCGAGCGCGCCGATCGCCAGCCGGATGCCGATCTCCCGGGTGCGCTCGGTTACCGACACCAGCATGATATTCATGATGCCGATGCCGCCTACCAGCAGGCTCACCGCGGCCACCGCACCCAGCAGCAAGGTGAGCACGCGAGTGGTGCCGGTCAGTGTTTCGGCGATCTGGCGCGTGTCCATCACCCGGAAGTTGTCGTCCTCGTTCGCCGAGATGT
>CADECO010000537.1:0-3656 GCA_902825905.1 uncultured beta proteobacterium | reverse complement strand
TCATGATCGTGCCGCTGCTGGTGGCGATGCAGTGGCTGTCGGGCCGCACGGTGCAAACCCGCAACAACGCAACCTGAGCAGGCCATCGTGAGCATCGACGCCGTACGCATCCGGTTGCAGCAGTGCGCCAAGACATTTCCCGACGGCACGCGCGCGCTCGAACCGGTCGATCTCGACGTCAACGCCGGCGAGACGGTGGTGCTGCTCGGCCCGTCGGGGTGCGGCAAGACCACGCTGCTCCGCATCATCGCCGGCCTGGAATCGCCCGACCAGGGCGGTTCGGTGCGCTTCGGCGACGACGACGTCACCGCGATGCCGATCGAACGGCGCAACGTCGGCATGGTGTTCCAGAGCTACGCGCTGTTTCCGAATCTGGATGTGCGCGGCAACATCGAATATGGGCTCAAGGTGCGCAAGGTCGCGTCGAGCGATCGCAGCGCGCGCGTCGATGAAATGCTCGCGATGATGCAACTCGATGCGTTCGGCCATCGGAGCATCGATCAGCTCTCGGGCGGTCAGCGTCAGCGCGTGGCCCTGGCACGTGCGCTGGCAGTGCGTCCGCGCGTGCTGCTGCTCGATGAACCGCTGACCGCGTTGGATGCCAAGCTGCGCGATCAGTTGCGCGTCGACATCGACCGGCTGCTGCGCAGCCTGTCGGTCACCGCGATCTATGTGACACACGATCAGGCCGAGGCGATGGCGCTGGGCGATCGCGTGGCGGTGATGGAGAAGGGCCGCATCGCGCAGATCGGTACTCCGCAAGACATCTACTATCAGCCGCGCACGCGCTTCGTCGCCGATTTCGTCGGCACGATGAACCGGATGCAAGGTCGTGTGAATGGCGATGCGCTCGACGTTCCGGGCGGTCGGCTCACCTGGCGCGGCGCCGGACGCACGGATTCGGCGACGGTGGAAGTCATGTTCCGCCCCGAAGACGTGCGCATCGTCGCGGCCGGTGCGGGGCAGTTGCGCGGCACCATCGTCTCGGCGTTCTTCCTGGGCGATCACACCCGCCTGATCGTAGATTCCGGCGGCGCCGAACCGATCGTGGTCGAGACCAACGAGCGGCGCACCTACCGCAAGGGCGATTCGATCGAACTCGCGGTCGACGGCGACGCGATCATCGCCTTCCAACACTGACCGCCCCGGCACCGACAGCGAGGCTCGTGATGATCATCGGCCAGATCAGTGATCTGCATATCAAGGCGGGCGGCAAGCTTTCATACCGCGTCGTCGATACCGCCGGCATGCTCAGCCGGTGCGTGGCCCACATCGATGCGCTCAAGCAGCGACCGGACGTGATCGTCGCCACCGGCGATCTCGTCGATTTCGGTCGCGACGACGAGTACGCCACCTTGCGTGAACGGCTCGATGCGCTGTCGATCCCGCTCTATCTCATCCCCGGCAATCACGACGAGCGCGTTGCGCTGCGCCGCGCGTTTCCCGAGCATCGCTATTTGCGGCAATGGGAGCCGTTCGTGCAGTACGCGATCGACGAATGGCCGGTGCGGATCGTCGCACTCGACACGGTGATCCCGGGCGCGAGCGGCGGCGAGCTGTGCAACACCCGCCTCGAATGGCTCGATCGCACGCTGGCTGCGGTGCCGGCGAAACCGACCGTGGTGATCATGCATCACCCGCCGTTTGCCACCTGGATCGGCCACATGGACAAGATCGGCCTGGCCGACAGCACCGGCCTGGCGCAGGTGATCGCGCGTCATCGGCAAGTGGAGCGGGTGCTGTGCGGGCATCTGCACCGTCCGATCCAGGTGCGCTTCGCCGGAACGATCGCCTCCACCTGTCCCAGTCCGGCGCATCAGGTGGCGCTCGATCTCGCACCCGACGCACCGTCGCGTTTCATGATGGAACCGCCGGGCTACCAGCTGCACGCCTGGAACGATGCGAGCGGACTGGTCAGTCACACAGCGTTCATCGGTGAATTCGCCGGGCCGTACCCGTTTTTCGATGGCGAGAAGCTGATTGATTGAGGTCGCTCTCCCGCCCACCCGTGGGAGTGCGCAGGCGAACGGTGCGAGATCTGATCTGTTTTGCCTGCTTCGTGTCACAACTTCCCGAGCACGTCGCTCTTTGTGAGGTACGGACGGAAACCTCCGTCCGATCAACCAGGAGCGCATCATGAAACGATTCGATGTTCAATCGATCGGTATCGACCGCCCGCGTGCGGAAGTGTTCGAGTTCATCGCGGAGCCGGCGAATCTGCCGAAGTGGACCCACGTATTTCGACGCGCCGATGCCAGGCACGCGGAGCTTGTCACGCCCAACGGTGCGGTGCAGATCGCGCTGGCGACCGCGGCCGATGCCGCAACCGGAACGATCGACTGGCGAATGACGTTTCCCGACGGCACCGAGGGCTGGGCGTACTCGCGCGTCACGGGCGATGCTGCCGACCGAAGCGTGTACGCATTCACCCTCATGGCGCCTCCCGTTCCTCTCGAGGCGCTCGAGGGGGCGCTCGCCGCTCAGCAGTCGATCCTCGCGCAAGAGCTTCGCAAGCTGAAAGCATTGCTCGAATCATGATTGTTCTCGCGGAGCAAAGCGTGCTCGCGGCTCGGCCCGGTGACCGGGTTGCGCTCACCCGTGTCGTCGAAGCCTGCTCCGGCCCGGTGTTCAACCTCGCGTATCGCATGCTCGGCCATCGCGCCGATGCGGAGGATGCGACCCAGGAGATCCTTATCAAAGTCGTTACGCACCTTGGTTCCATACGCGAGCCCGGTGCGGCGGGAGGATGGGTGTTACGGGTGGCTTTCCACCACATGATTCACGAGCGCCGGCGCGGTGTACTGGAATCACAGCAGCTCACCTTCTCGGCATTCGCCGAGGACCTGGAAACCGGTCTCGCGCCCATCGATGACGCGGGCCTCACTGAGCCGGAGCAGGAACTGGCGATCCGTCAGGTGAAGGAGGGATGCACGCTCGCGATGCTTTGCTGTCTGTCCCGAGCCTTGCGTGCGACCTACATTCTGGGCGAGGTGTTCGAGGTGTCGGACGCAGATGGCGCAGCCCTGGTCGGGGTGGCCGCGGCCACGTGTCGCCATCGGCTCAAGCCGGCCTGGCGCGCCGCGAAGAAGCCCTGGATGGAGGCCATCATCGAGATGCTCCTGACCTCGCAGGGCACCTGCAACGGCTTCCTGCAGGCGCAGGTGAGCAGCAAGGCCGTGGAGGGCAAGTACCGCGCGCGCCAGCAGATCGAGCAGTCCATCACCGAGAACGCCTTGGTGGGGCTGCGCGAGAGCGTCTTCCGCGGCATCGATCCGGGCCACTCGGACATGACCCGCGACGTCCTGGTGGAATCGCTCTACGGCTTCATCAGCGACATGGCGTTCCTGCCGGGCGCCGGCCCGTGGCGCTACACCGGCGTCGGACCGAAGGACGTCTCGCTGCCGATCTGGTGCTCGCGCGCGCAGATGCCGGCCGACGCGGTCACGACCGGGGACATCGAGACGTTCCAGGACTGGTCGTCGTTCGCCTACGGCTTCGAGTTGACCGGCGACCCGATCTTCCTCGACAAGGCCCTGGAGCAGTTCCCGGGCACGCTCGACCTGTACCAGCGCCTGCGCAACGACGGCACGAACAACATCGAGAACCGCTCGCCGCTGCTGGCGCTCCTGCAGCGCCGCGCGGGCATCCCGTAGGCG
>CADECO010000536.1:0-3687 GCA_902825905.1 uncultured beta proteobacterium | reverse complement strand
GGCAGCACCGATTCCTTGAACGCCTTGCCCAGCCGCTCCCACGAGAACTTGCCGTGCGTGCCGGGCAGGATGCCGCGCCGCGCCTGGATGTGGATCACGATCATCAACGTGAGCGCCATCAGCAGGCCGGGCAGGAAGCCGGCGATGAACAGCGCCGAGATCGACAGGCCCGACATCGCCCCGAGAATCACCATCACCAGACACGGCGGAATCAGGATGCCCATGCCAGATGCCGCCGCGACGATCGCCGCCGCGCGCTCGGGCGGATAGCCCGCTTTCACCAGCGACGGAATCAGGATCGAGCCGATCGCCGAGGCATCGGCCACCGACGAGCCGGAGATCCCGGAGAAGAGCAGCTCGGACACCACCACCACCATGCCCAACCCGCCGCGGATGTGGCCGATCAGCGCGGTGGCGAGATTGACCAGGCGGCGCGAGATGCCGCCGGTTTCCATCAGCGCGCCGGCGAGGATGAACAGCGGAATCGCGACGAACGGAAACGGCTCGATGCCGGCGAGCATTTTCTGCGCGATGGTTTCCAGCGGAATGTCGAGCGCGAGAAAGCCGCCGATGGTGGCGACCGTCATGGCGAACGCGACCGGAATGCCGAGCGCGAGCAGTCCGATGAACAGGATGATGAGGATCAGCACGCGCGGCGCCTGGTTGTTGTCGTATGTAGCCCGACTGCGGGGTGGTTCAGTGTCCGGCGGCGGGCGCGCTCTTGTCGCGTATCAGCGCGATGTCCATCAGCAGGAACAGCACCCCGGCGATCGGCAGCACCAGATAGCCGGTGCCGACGCTGAAACCCAGGGTCGGATACATCTGGGCGGCCGAGCTTTCCACGATGCGCAGGCCGTACACGATCATGAACACGCCGATGATCCACACCACGGCGTGGCCAAGCCATTCGAGTGGCCTGTGCCACGCCTCACTCAGCATCCGCGTGATGAAATCGACGCCGAAGTGGCCGCGATAGCGCACCGCGAGCGCCGCACCCAGGTACGACACCCATTGATAGCACAGCGTGGTGAATTCCTCCGACCACACGATCGGTGCGGCGAGGACGTAGCGGAACACCACCTGCGCGGCCACGAGCAGCACGATCGCCAGGATCAGCGTACCGACCACGAAGCGCAGCAGTTTTTCGATCCCGCGAAGTGTTGATGTCATTGGGTTGGTATGCGCCCTTCGACTCACTCAGGGCAGGCTCCTTCGACTCACTCAGGGCAGGCTCCTTCGACTCACTCAGGGCAGGCTCCCTTCGACAAGCTCCCTTCGACAGGCTCAGGGCGAACGGCCTTCAAGTCCCGTTTCGTGGTGAGCGAATCGAGTCCCGTTCGTGGTGAGCCTGTCGAACCACGAACCCAGAACCTAAAGCCCCGGATACCCCGCCTCCTTCAGTGCCTTGTCGACTAGCGGCGATTTCACCCGCGCGCGAAACGCAGTCACCACCGGCTCGGTGGCCTTGCGAAACGCAGCGACGTCGGGATCGGTCACCACCACGCCGGCCTTCGCCATGAAATCCACCACCTTGTCGTTCGCGGTGTTCGGATTGGAGGTGAAGTACGCCGAGTCGGTGGTGAAGAACGCCTGCGAACCCGCCTCGATCGCGGCTTTCTGTTCCGCGTTGAGTGCGTTCCATTTCTTGAGGTTCATGATTACCACGCCGGATGCGCGGCCGTGGTTGGTGAACGACAGGTGCTTGGCGACTTCGTGATTCTTCAGCGCCCACAGCAGTTGCGGGCCGGTGGCGTTGCCGTCGATCTGCCCTTGCTGGATCGCGGTGTAGACCTCGGGCGTGCCCATCGGCACCGGAATGGCACCCATCGCCTTGATCATGTCGACCTGCATCGGGTCTTGCATCACGCGCAGCTTCAGCCCCTTCATGTCATTGGGCGTTTTCACGGCGCGTTTGCTGTTGAGCACCGCCAGCGACCCGCCATCGGCGAACACCAGCACCTTCAAGCCGTGCGGTTCCATTTTCTTGCCGAGTTCCGCGGAAATCGGGCCTTGCAGGAACTTGAGCCAGTCGTCGTACTTCAGCCACACGAACGGCAGCCCGAACATGCCGTGCTCGGGCACCAGTTGCTGGCTCACCTGCGAGGCGATCACGGCGATGTCGACCGAGCCGATCTTGGTGGCTTCCATCAGCGCTTTCTGGTCACCCAGCACGCCTTCGCCGAAGGTCTTGATGGAGAGCGACTTGGTTTTCTCCTCGACCACGCGCTTGAATTCCATCATCGCCGGGTTGTAGGCGAAGGTCTTGGGCAGCGCGTCGGCGAATTTGAGTTCGACCTGCGCCATCGCCGGCAGGCTGAACAATCCGGTTGCGATCGACGCGGCCAGCGCGGCGGTGAAGCTGCGGCGCGACATCGATAAAGCAGCGGTATGACGGGTGCGTGTATTCATCGATCCATCCTCCTCGTGAGCGTGGCGCGACCGCGATGGTCGGCTTGGCTGCTGGGTACGTGCTGACACCGGGTATATAGAGAACGCCCTCGGGGGTGTCAAGGCGACTGCCGCTGTGACCGGCGGCGCAAACGCGCGTGCCATACTTCGTGCACGTCGAATCGGAACCGATCATGAGCACCACGCCAGGCGTCAACCACCCATTGCGCATCGCCGCAGACGTCGGCGGCACCTTCACCGACATCGCGGTGTTCGACGAAGCCACTCGCACGCTGCGTCTGGGCAAAACGCTGACCACCACCGATCACATCGTGCGTGGCATCGACAACGGCGTGCACAAAGCCGGCAGCCGCTTCGAGCAGGCCAATCTGTTCCTGCACGGCGCCACGATCGCGATCAACACGCTGCTCGAACGCAACGGTGCGCGCACCGCGCTGGTGATCACCCGCGGCTTTCGCGACATCTACGAGATCGGACGCGTCAACCGCCCCGAGGCGTACAACCTGTTCTTTCGTAAGCACGTGCCGCTGGTGGAGCGGGCACTGCGCTTCGAGGTGAACGAACGCGTCGCCGCCTCGGGCGATGTCATGACACCGCTCGCCGAAGACGAACTGGAGCGCGTGGCCAAAGCGCTGGCGGCCGAGAAGGTCGAGGCCGTGGCCATCCTGTTCCTGCACAGCTACCGCAATCCGGCGCACGAGATCAAGGCCAAGGCCTATCTGCAACAGCGCCTGCCGCACACGTTCATCACCGCTTCGCACGAGCTCTCGCAGGAATATCGAGAATTCGAACGCAGCTCGACGGTAGCGGCGAATGCCTACATCGGCCCGCGCGTGCAGAGCTATCTGGCCGAGATCGAGCAGCATCTGCAGCAGCACGCGTTCGCCGGCACCTTTCTGGTGGTGCAGTCGAGCGGCGGCCTGTACGACGCCAAGGCGGCGCAGCGCGAGTGCATCCGCATGCTGGAGTCGGGGCCGGCAGCCGGCGTCATCGGCACCCGTGCGCTATGCCACGCGCTGAAGCTCGATCGCGCGATCGCCTTCGACATGGGCGGCACCACCGCGAAGTCGGGTGTGATCCTGAACGGCGACGTGCTGATGACTTCCAGCTCGATGATCGGCGGCTACAACGAAGGCCTGCCGGTGCAGATCCCGATGATCGACATCCAGGAGGTCGGCACCGGCGGCGGCAGCATCGCGCGAGTGGTGGCGGGTGGCGCGATTCGCGTCGGTCCGCAAAGTGCCGGCGCCATGCCCGGGCCGGTGTGCTACGGGCGCG
>CADECO010000535.1:0-3695 GCA_902825905.1 uncultured beta proteobacterium | reverse complement strand
CTGGATCGCACCACTGCGAACTATGCGGGCAGCACTGGTCCGCAACTGGTGAGCACGGTGCTTGCCACGCCCGAGCCGTCGTTGTCGCACGCGTTGGCACGCGTGCTCGGCGCGCATCTCGCGCCTGGCGCGGGCGGCGCTTCGGTCGATGCTGCGGCGGAGCGACTGAAGCGAGCGCGCCTGCCGATGGCCGATGCGCTGCTGATGATGACCAAACGCCTGCCGGTGAGCGAAGCGGGCGACGTGCTCGATCGCGTCCGCGCCGACATGCCTACGATCGATCGCGCGCTCACGCTGGTGTGGCTGCAACGCGCATTGACCGCGACCGGCGGTGCGGGCGGTGCGATGCAACGCGCCGTGGGCGGTACGCCGCTCGCGCTCGCCGGGCCGTGGACGAGCCGCGCGACGCAACTGGGGGAGCGCACGTTCCAGTGGCCGGTGGGCCAACCGCTGCCGAAGTCGATCAAGCTCGCCGCCGCGCCGCCTGCCAACACGGTGGCGATCGTGCAGTACGAGAGCCGGGAGCCGGAGAAGTCGAGCCTGCCGGTGACCGTCGAGCGGCGGCTGTATCGACTGCGCAAGGCCGATCTGGCCGCGAGCGCGAAACCCGCAGCGGATAACAACACGCCGCAACGCGGTCAGGGTCCGGTTGATCTGGTGGCTCGCGCCGCGGAATTCACACTTGAACCGGTCGGCGCTGACGAAGCGTTGCGCACCGACGAACTGTATCTCGACGAAGTGGTGCTCACGCCGACTGGTAAGACGGCAGCGCGCTTCGGCATCGTCGAAGTGCCGTTGCCGCCGGGTGCCAATGCCGATCGCGGCACCTGGGGCATCTCGATCCGGAACGCCGGAGCGCAGGCGGCCGAGGCGCTGGAGCGCGCGCGCTTCGTCGAGTCGCCGCGTGGCTACGCGGTGCCGATCGAGCGGCTCGATGCGCCGGTCACTGTGCGGCATCTCGTGCGCGTCGCTCAGGCCGGCACATTCGCCTTGCCGCCGGTGCGGTACTACCGCATGTACGAACCGGAGCAGAAGGCGTTCGAGGAGCGGCATCGTGCGCGCGTGGTGGTGCGCTGACGTGGCCGTGGATTGCGTCAGTCGCTTAGTGGTTCGCGCACTGTGCCTTGCGGGTGTCTTGGCCGCAGGGGCGCTCGACGTGCTCGCGCGTTCGCCGGAGGTCGGTGAAGTGCCAACCGTGATGTGGCTGCGCGACGGCAAGGTGCAGGCTCGTGCGCTCAATGCGAACCTCAACGGCGCTTCGAGCCTGCCTGATGTGGATCAGGGCGCGCGTTCGGTTCCAGGTCCGAGCTCGGTTCCAGGTCCGCGATCGGTTCCAGGTCCGCGATCGGTTCCAGGTCCGCGCTCGGTCCCCCTCGGCAGCCTGTGGAAGCTGTTCGTCTTTGCCTACACGATCGATCGCAATTTGCCCGACGAGCCCTATGTGTGCCGTGCCGACGGTGCACGATCATCCGAGGATCGCTATTGCTGCGAGCCCGGCGATCGAATCAACCGCGATCAAGCGCTCGCGAAATCATGCGGCCCGTACTTCGTTCCGGCGCGATTGGGTATCGATGCGGAAGACTGGCGCGCCCATTGGCAGCAACGCCGGGCACCGGAGTGGCTGCAGCAACTGAGCGCGCTCGAGCCGGCGACGCGCATTCCATCAGTTGAACTGCTGTCGGTACTCGATGCGATGTCGCCGGCAGCCCGCCACGCCGCGCGCCGCGCATTGCTCGATGTGGCGATTCAGGGCAACGGGCGTGAAGCGCTCGCGGTACTCGGCACCGGCGTGCGCTACAAGACCTACTCGTGGCATCGCGCCGATCGTCCCGACACGACGATCGGCGGCGCGGCGGGTTGGCTCCCCGACGGCACGCCGTTCTGGTTCGGCGCGCAGGGGTCAAGTCGCGCGGCACTTGCTAGTTGGGCCGCGCCGCTGGCCGCCGCGTTGCCGGCACCGCGTTGGCGTTCGAATTCGCAGGACTCGCCTGATCCGAGCTGCGTGCACGTTGAATTCTTCAAGCGCTATCCGATCCGCGCGGTGTGGCTCGCCAACGAGAACAAGCCGGCCACGCGTGGCGTGCTCGCCGACAGCTACCGAATCGAGTTCGAGAACGGCGTGTGGTTGCGCGTGAATGGCGCGGGGCTATTGCAGTTGGAGAGCGGGGAGCGCCCCACCATCAGCGCTCGCTTCACGCTCAACGAGTACGTCGCGCGTGTGATCGATCGCGAGGGGAGCGCGCAACCGGTCGAGGCGGCGCGCGCGCTCGCAGTGGCTGCGCGCACCTATCTGATCCAGAACGCCGCGTTCGACGGCGGCTGCTGGCGCATCGAAGACTCCAGTCGCACGCAGCGCGTGAGCTCGAATCCACCGAGCGCGGCAGCGCTGAATGTCGCATGGTTCACCGACGAAGTAGTCGTGCGTGGCGGCGAGGTGCGCTACCACCGCGACGTGGCTGGCCCTGATCGCATGGCCTGGAGCGACGCGGTCGATCGTGCCAACAAGGGCGCCGGCTTCGATCGCATTCTTGCCGACGCCTACCCGCGCGGCACGCTTGCCACGCTGAGCGGGCGGGAAGAATGCTCCCGCATCGAGGCCGCCGAGACCTGGTTGATGGTGTCGGCACTCAAATGGCAGCGCCGACTGCGAGGCGAATCCGGATTCGAGGCGCCGGGAGCCGCGGTGCGCGTATGTGCGTTGATGGATGGCCATCCGCATGCGGACCAGCGGCGGCTGCGCATTTATGCGCGCGGCTGGCGGAGTCTGGAGGAGCGCATCACGCTGGCGCACGAGTATCTGCACCTCGCGTTTCGCCACCATCCGCGCGGTGCGGACGAGGCATTCGTCGAGCGGCTCGCACGTGAGTTGATCGGAGGCGGATCGTGAGTTCGGTGAGAGCGGCGATGAACGGGTCAGTGAGCAATCGTCACGACAGGAAGCGTGCAATGCATAGACGTATCGTCCGTGTCGGCGCGAGCGTGATCATGGCGATGGGGTTCGCCTCCGCCGTTCACGCTCAGGTCACGCTCGATACGCCGCGACAAGGTTGGCGCGAGAGCGGCGGCGCGGCAGGCTTTCGGCAAGAGGTGCACTACCCGGCATCGTCGGTCAACGCGGCGGGCCATGAAGCCGGCGCACTGATCCGCGGTGCAATCGCGAAGCATCCGAAGGGCAAGCCGGCGACGTTGATCGTCAATGGCATTGCGATGCCGCTCGCGCTTGACGAGACAGGCCGGTTCGAGCGGCCGTACTCGTTCGGTCCGGGTGCCAACAGCGTCGAGGTGCGTAGTGCCGACGGCAAGGCGCAGCGGCGCGCGCAGTTCTTCGACACGAACGCGTCGCGTCCGCAATCGCGGCTGCGCGTCGTGCTCGCCTGGGACACCAACGGCACCGACCTCGATCTGCATGTCGTATCGCCCGATGGCGTGCACGTGTACTACGGCGATCGCGAAGGCGCCAACGGCGGCGCGCTCGACATCGACGTGACCACCGGTTATGGACCGGAGATCTACGCCAATCCGGCGCCGGTGCGCGGTGCGTATCACGTGTTCGTCAACTACTTCGGCTCGGGCTCGAACGAGAACACTGTGACGACAGCGGAAGTGACGATCATCACCGGCGAGAACACGCCCACCGAGAAGCGTCAGGTGGTACGCGTGCCGATGCGCAAGGCCGGCGATCTCACGTTGGTGAA
>CADECO010000534.1:2619-3697 GCA_902825905.1 uncultured beta proteobacterium | reverse complement strand
GATCTGATCAATCGCGGTGGTGAGAAGATCAGCGCCGAGGAGATCGAGAACCTCATCCTCGGACACCCGGCGGTGCAGAACGTGGCCTGCGTGCCGATGCCCGATGCGATGCTGGGCGAGAAGATGTGCGCGTGCGTGGTGCTCAAGCGCGGCAAGTCGCTCGATCTGGCCGGGTTGCTCGAGTTCCTGCGCGACAAGGAGATCGCGAAGTTCAAACTCCCCGAGCGCATGGAGGTGTTCGACGATTTTCCGGTGTCGACGTTCGGCAAGGTGTCCAAGAAGTCGTTGGTTGAAACCGTTTCCAAGCGAGTCGCCTCATCATGAGAATCATCGATCTGCATTGCTATCCCGGCACCAAGGAATGGATCGCGTGCCAGGGCCCGTACGTCGCCGCGCTCGCCACCTACTGGAAGCGCGACTGGATCGGCAAGTCCGAAGACGACGTGTTGAAGGACTTCACCGAGGCCGGGGTCGAGGCATGCCTGGTGGCGCTCGATCTGGAGACCACGATCGCCACGGCGCCGGTGACCAACGAATACGTGCATGCAATGTGGAAGCGTCATCCCAAGCGCATCATCCAGTGCTGGGGTGCAGTGGAGCCGGCCAAGGGCGAGATCGCGATCCAGCAGGTGCGCAAGGCGGTGAAGGAGCTGGGTTTCATCGGCTTTCACTTCCATCCGATCATGCAGCACTTCGCGGTGAACGATCAGCGCTACTACCCGCTGTTTGAAGAAATCAACGCGCTCGGCGCCGCGGTGATGATCGACGTGGGCACCACCGGCATGGGGGCCGGGTTGCCCGGCGGACATGGCGCGAAGATCCGCCACGCGCATCCGTCGTCGATCGACGAGCTGGCCGCCGACTTCCCGAACCTGAAGATCATCATGGCGCACCCGGGCTGGCCCTGGGTCGACGAAACCACCGCAGTGGCGCTGCACAAGGGCAACGTTTATTGGGAGATGTCGGGCTGGGCGCCGAAATACTTTCCCGGCAACCTCAAGGTCGACATGCGCGGCCGGCTGCAGGACAAGATCATGTTCGGCAGCGACTACCCGAGCATGCCGTACGCGCGCATCCT
>CADECO010000534.1:0-2519 GCA_902825905.1 uncultured beta proteobacterium | reverse complement strand
AGGACAAGATCATGTTCGGCAGCGACTACCCGAGCATGCCGTACGCGCGCATCCTTAAAGAGTGGGGCGAGCTGGGCTACAAGGACGAGGTGATGGAGAAGATCTTCCACCAGAACGCCGAGCGCGTGCTGGGGCTCTGACTCCCGGTTCATCACGACGGTGCCGCCATGAAGGGCAAGCCGAAGGCTTCCAGTGAAGCGGGCCGACCCCGCAAGCAGGCAACCAAGACCAAACAGCGGCCACCACCAGCGCCGGAGTCGTTCTACGTTGCGCCCGATGGGTCTTCCCCCTCCGGCGTTTCATCCCGTCCCGCGTGGGGCGTGCTCGTGTATCTGGCGGGCGATGTGGCCGAGGGGCACGAGGCGATCCGCGCTGATCTCGCCGAGATCCTGAAGGCCGGTGCTTCCGATCAATTCCACATCGCGGTTCAGTACGACGGACCCGGCGGCGCCGAACGTTATGTGTTGCCCGGTCGCGCCGCGGCGAAATCCGAACCGGTACAGCGACTGGGGCGAGTCGACAGCGGCAGTGCGAACGCGCTGCTCGATTTTCTGCGCTGGGGCATGGCGATCTGCGATACCGAACGGGTCGCGGTGATCTTCGGCAGTCCGGTCGCGATTGGGTTCGATTAATCCTCGATGCGCGCGAGCGAGGACAAGGTGTTCGCCCTCAGCCACGACCAGGGCTCGGGCAATTATCTCGATGCGTCCGATCTGGGCTGGGTGATCCGCCAGGCGCTCGCCGAGGCCAATCGCGAGCAGATCGAGCTGTTCGCGATCGACAGCTGCCATGTGCAGTTCCTCGAATTCGCCTACGAGCTGGAAGATCTGGTGCACGTGTTCATCGCGCCGCAGACCACGATTCCGCTCGACGGCTGGGACTACGAACGGGTGTTCAACGCCTGGAAGTCGCAGTTGGTCGGCCCGGCACCGCTGCCGTCGACGCCGGAGCTTGCGCGCACGCTGCTGCAGGACATCAGCCGCTGCTATCAGGCAGGCGGCACCGCGACTTGCGTGTCGGCGATCGATCTGCGCCGCCTCGACGACGTGGCACGCGCCTTCGACACGCTGTGCATCGGCTCACTGCAGTGTTTGGGCGAAGGTCTGGTGTGGAAGACACGCGAGCTGATGATCGAGCGCTTCAAGCATCAGGGCAACGCGCCGGTCTACGACTGCGGCAGCTTCTTCGCGATCTGGGGGGCGTGCCTCGATGCGATGGCCGACGAGGCGTACCAGGGTTGGCTGGGTTCGACGCTGATCAAGGCGGACGGACCTGGCATCGAGCGGTTCTTCGAGGCGACGGCACGCGTGCTCGACAAGGCGGCGCGCGACAGCCGCGCGGGCGACCCCGAGCGGCTCGAGCACACGATCGACGCGCTGCGCGCGAACGATCGTGCTCAGGCGGGTGTGGCGTATCTGGAGCGGGTGGGCGACGGTGTGGCAGCACGCGTTGCCATGCTGGCCGATCCGAATCAATCGACCGCCGCGCGCGATGCGGCACGCGATCAGGCCCGGTCCCGGGATCGGGCGATCGAGCTTGCCGTGAACGGCGCGTTTGTTCTGCTCCCGGCCGAGCGCCAGGTGGATCTGCAGCGCATGATCGACTCGGTCAGGAACGCGCGGCGCATTGCCAGCCAGGCCCAGCAGGCGGTGACGATGCTGCTGGGCGAGCCGGAGCGCGCGATCGATGGCATGGTGATCGACGTGCAGGGCGAAGCGGCGGCGCACGTCTGGCCACGGTGGTCGGGCGTATCGTTGTTCCGGCCGCGCAAGCTCGATGAGTTGATGAACGCCGGTTATCAGCGTTTCGCTTTTCATCGGCGGGTGCACTGGGCCGCGCTGCTCGGCGCGGCCAACCTGATCGAGCTGCATCCCCGCGCCCTGTGGCGCCTGGTGAGTTCGCTGCTGTCGACCGGCGCTGCCGGCACCCGGCGCGACGTGCTGCGCCGGCTCACCGGTGCGGACTCGGTGGTGTGGGGGCTGCGCGAGCAGTTCCGGGTGATGGCGCCGGCCCCGACGTTGACGCTCTCGCTCGAGCGGCGCAGCGGATCGCCGCAATCCGCCTCGCATGACGGCCCGCACGAGACCTACCTGCTGCGGCTCGAATCGATCACGCGCGGGGCGGTCGTCACCGAGCAGGAAAGCCGGGTGCAACCGCGCGTCATGGATCGTGCGCTGCAGGAGCTGGAAGCGCTGCTCAAGCGCGATACGGTCGATCGTGCGGCGCTGGGTTCGCTGCGCTCGATCGGTGGGCTGCTTGGCGAGGATATCTTCCAGTCGCTCGGCCGGACGCTCGAAGACGAGCGCGAACTCGCGCAGGCCGAATACGATGATGCGACGGCGCATTTGCAGTTGCAGATTCCGCGCGAGCTGATGCGCTACCCCTGGGAGCTCCTGCATCACCGCGGCGAGTGGCTGGGCGAGCGCTTCGCGATGGGCCGGCAGGTCTACATGGAAACCGGGCTCGCGCGGCGCGTGCCTGTGCGCCAGCAGGGGCGGGTGCGCCCGCTCATCATCGGC
>CADECO010000533.1:0-3700 GCA_902825905.1 uncultured beta proteobacterium | reverse complement strand
AGCGCGTGCCGATCCTGATGCTCACCACCGAGTCGAGCGACGAGATGAAACAGAAAGGCCGTGCCGCCGGTGCCACCGGCTGGCTGGTCAAGCCGTTCGATCCGGTGCGCCTGGTCGACGTGATCAAGAAGGTCGTCAAGTAGTCGCGACCTCCCGCGCAACGCAACGCCTGCCGCGCACTACCTCCGGTTCACGCCATGACCACCCCCTCCAGTCAGACCAACGAAGGCAAAGACGTCGGCATCGATCTGGGCCAGTTCCACGAAGTGTTCTTCGAGGAAGCAAGCGAACACCTGGCCACGATGGAATCGCTGCTGCTCGCGATCGACGAGATGGCGCCCAGCGACGACGATCTCAACGCGATCTTCCGCGCCGCGCACTCGATCAAGGGTGGCGCGGCCATGTTCGGCTTCCGCGACGTCACCGAACTCACCCACGATCTCGAATCGGTACTCGACCTGGTGCGCAAGCACGAGCTCGGCCTCACCAGCGAGATGGTCGAGGCGTTCCTGCAAGCCGGCGACATGACCACCAAGCAGCTCGCGCGGCACCGCTCCGGCGAGGGCGCGCTCGAACGCGACGAGGAAGCCGAGTCGCTGCGTTCACGCTTGCAGGCGTTCAAGGCTATTCGTACCGGCAGCACCGGCGGCGCCGCGGCCCCGTCGGCACCGGCGGTGAAGAACGCACCCGCGGCGCCAGCCAACGTTGCACCGCAACCTGCGCCGGCGAACGTCGATCCGGCAGAGCAAAGCTACGCACGCGTCGTTGCCGCGGTCACCAACGGCAAGGCCGATGCGCCCGCCACCGATGACGACGTCCGCACGCTTGCCCAGCACGTCGCCAGCGCCAGCTCCGCACCGGCGGCCAGCCCAGCGCCCGCCCCGGAACTGGAAGGCGATGGATTCGGCTTCTTCGTCGACCCGGCAGAGGTGAAGGCCGGCGGCGCTGCCGCGGATACTTCGGCCGCTGCCACCGCCCCTGCACTGCCCGCGCCGGTCGAACCCGCCCCCGCAGCATCGAGCGAACCGACGAAAACGCGCGCGGCCGCATCGAACGCAAAGCCGGCTGCCGGCGGTGAATCGACATCGATTCGCGTATCGATCGAGAAGGTCGATCAGCTCATCAATATGGTGGGCGAGTTGGTGATCACGCAGGCCATGCTCACCCAGCGGGCCGAAGCGCTCGACCCGGTCGCCTATCAGGAGTTCGTGACCGCGATCTCCGACCTGCAACGCAACTCGCGTGCACTGCAGGAAGCGGTGATGTCGATCCGCATGCTGCCGATCTCCACCGTGTTCAGCCGCTACCCGCGCATGGTGCGCGACCTGGCCGCGAAACTGGGCAAGAAGATCGAACTCAAGATGGTCGGTGAAGGCACCGAGCTCGACAAAGGCCTGATCGAGAAGATCGTCGATCCGCTCACGCATCTGGTGCGCAACTCGCTCGACCATGGCGTCGAGTCACCCGACAAGCGACTGGCCGCAGGCAAGCCCGCCACCGGTACCGTGACCTTGTCGGCGTACCACCAGGGTGGCGCAGTGGTCATCGATGTTGCCGACGATGGAGCAGGCCTCAATCGCGAACGCATCCTGGCCAAGGCCAAGGAACGCGGCATGGCGGTACCGGACACGATCTCCGACGCCGAGGTGTGGAACCTGATTTTCGAGGCTGGTTTCTCCACCGCCGCTGTCGTCACCGACGTGTCGGGCCGCGGCGTGGGCATGGATGTCGTGAAACGGAACATCGGCGCCCTCAACGGTTCGATCGAAATTCAATCGAACCTGGGCAAGGGCTCGCGCATCACCGTACGCCTCCCGCTCACGCTGGCAATCATGGACGGCATGTCGGTGTCGGTGGCCGGCGAGATCTACATCATTCCGCTCTCCAGCATCATCGAATCGCTGCAGGTGAAGGACATGGCGGTGAAGACCATCGCCAACGCCGGCCGCGTGGTGCAGGTGCGCGGCGAATACCTGCCGCTGATCGTGCTGGGCGATCTGCTGGGCATCGCCAAATCCGAAGACGTGACGCGGCTGATGATGGTGATCGTGGAGGTGAACGGCACCAAGACCGCGATCATCGTCGACGAGCTAGTCGGCCAGCAGCAGGTCGTCGTCAAGAGCATCGAGGCCAACTACAAGAAGATCCCCGGCATTTCCGGGGCCACGATCATGGGCGACGGCCGCGTCGCCTTCATTCTCGACATGCAGGGCGTGGTGCGGCTGGCGCTGCACTGACCCGCGTTCGTCGAGCCCATCGCACCGCATCACTCATTCATCGACACATCACCAAGACCTGGAGATGCCATGCAAGACATGACCGAACGCGCCGTCAACACCACGCCAGCCGGCGCCCCCAACACGATGGGGTTTGTTGAAGCCAACCGCGAGTGCTTGACCTTCCGGCTGAGCACCGAGGAATACGGCATCGACATCCTCAAGGTGCAGGAGATTCGCGGCTACGACGCGGTGACCACCATCGCCAACTCGCCGCATTTCCTGAAAGGCGTGATCAACCTGCGCGGAACGATCGTGCCGATCATCGACATGCGCATCAAGTTCAATGCGCCCAACGTCGAGTACGACCAGTTCACCGTGGTGATCATCCTCAACATCGCCAGCCGCGTGGTGGGCATCGTGGTCGACAGCGTGTCGGACGTGATTCGCCTCTCGGCCGATCAGGTGCGCCCCACCCCCGACATCGGCGTGGCGGTCGACACCACCTACATCCAGGGGCTGGCCACCGTCGATGAACGCATGCTGATCCTCATCGACATCGAGCGCCTGATGACCAGCGACAGCATGGGGCTGTTCGATGCGGTCGGCGTGTCGCAGGCACTTTCGTAGTACCCGGTTCTGTCAGTCGTAGCTTTTCGGATTCAAAGCGGGATTCAAAGCGAGCTTCAAAGCGGATTCAAAACGTCCAACAACTCTTCGAATAGCGAGATTTCAATGGGTTTTTTCAAGCGTGGCGAGTCGTCTTCTCAATCTGGTTCGTCGGCAGAAGAACTTGCCGACTTGCGCGGCCAGATCGCAGCGATCAACAAATCGCAGGCCGTCATTCAATTCACGCTCGATGGCACGATCCTCGATGCCAACGACAACTTCCTCAACGCGCTGGGCTACCGGCTCGATGAGATCCGCGGTCAGCATCACAGCATGTTCGTCGAGCCGGCTTATCGCCAGTCGAACGAATATCGCGCCTTCTGGAGCAAGCTCAGTCGCGGCGAATTCGACGCCGGCCAGTACAAGCGCATCGGCAAGGGCGGCAAGGAGATCTGGATTCAGGCCAGCTACAACCCGGTGATGGACGCGCACGGCAAGCCGGTGAAGGTGGTCAAGTACGCCACCGACGTGACCGAGCAGGTGCTGCGCAATGCCGATTTCGCCGGTCAGCTTGCGGCGATCAACAAGGCGCAAGCGGTCATCCAGTTCTCGCTCGACGGGCGCATCCTCGAGGCGAACGACAATTTTCTGAACACGCTTGGTTACCGGCTGGATGAAGTCCGTGGCCAGCACCACAGCATGTTCGTCGAACCGGCCTTTCGCCAGTCGGCGGAGTACCGCGCGTTCTGGGACAAGCTCGGCCGCGGCGAGTACGACGCAGCCCAGTACAAGCGCATCGGCAAGGGCGGCAAGGAAGTCTGGATCCAGGCGAGCTACAACCCGATCCTCGACCCGAACGGCAAGCCGTTCAAGGT
>CADECO010000532.1:0-3706 GCA_902825905.1 uncultured beta proteobacterium | reverse complement strand
AAGTTCGCACATCACAGTTCCACCCCCGCGCGCTCCCGTTCGAACCAGCCATAGAGCATGGGCAGCAACAAGAGCGTCAGAATCGTCGAGGTGATGAGGCCGCCGATGACGACCGTCGCCAGCGGCCGCTGCACCTCCGCGCCCGTCCCGTGGGAAAGGGCCATTGGCAGAAACCCGAGCCCCGCCACCAGCGCCGTCATCAGCACGGGACGGAACCGCGTGAGCGCCCCCTCGCGCATCGCTTCGCCCACCGAGCGACCTTGATCGCGCAGCTGGTTGATGAACGTCACCATGACAACTCCGTTGAGCACGGCGACGCCGAAGAGTGCGATGAAACCGACGCCGGCACTCATCGAGAACGGCATGCCCCGCAGGACGAGCGCCAGAATTCCGCCGGAGATTGCGAAGGGGATGCCCGTGAATACAAGCGCCGCCTGCTTCAGAGAATTGAACGTCGTGAACAGCAGCAGAAAAATGAGCGCGAACGTCGCAGGCACGACCACCATCAGACGTTGACGCCCACTCTCGAGGTGCTCGTACATCCCGCTCCAGTTCAACATGTACCCGGCGGGCGGCTTCACGGCAGCATCCACACGCTCTCGAGCTTCGTTTACGAACGATCCGATATCACGCCCGCGAATGTTCACCTCGACTGTGATGCGCCGTTGGCCATTTTCCCGGGCGATCTCGGCAGGACCCTCTTCATTAGTGATGCGCGCGATCTGCGCAAGCGGCACCTTTTCGCCGGACGGTGACGCCACGAGGAGGTTCCCGATGGCCGCTGGGTCGGAGCGCACCTCGGCTGGAAATCGGACAACCAAACCGAAGCGCATGAATCCTTCGAGTACCGTGGTGGCCTCGGTACCCGCGATCGCTGATTGAATGACTTCCTGGACGTCGGCGACGTTGATTCCGTACCGCGCAATGGCGACTCGGTCAATCTTGATCTGCAGGACTGGCAGTCCGGCAATCTGCTGCACCTTCACATCGGCGGCGCCGGGCACTTTGCGAACCACGGCCGCCACCTCATTGGCTTCGCGCAGCAGAACATCCATGTCGTCGCCAAAAATCTTCACGGCCACATCTGACCGCACGCCGACCCCCTCAATCAGCTCCATCATCCGGAATTTAATCGGCTGCGAGATGGAACTCGCGACTCCGGGGATCTGCTCGAGCTGTTCAGCGATGTCGGCCACGAGGGTTTCTCGAGTGACGCCCGGGCCCCACTCGGAGCGCGGCTTCAGGATCGCGTAGGTATCCGCCATGTCGGGACCCATGGGGTCCGTCGCGATCTCTGGCCGACCGACGCGCGTCACCGTCGTGTCCACCTCGGGATGCTTTCGGACGATGGTCTCGATGATTTGCGCCTGTCGCACCGCCTCGGTCAGTGACACGCTCTTGAGCCGCATGTGATTGATGGCGAGTGCACCTTCGTCGAGTTCGGGGAGAAATTCCGTTCCCAGTCTGGTGAACAGAATGCCGCACACCAGGAGGAAAAGTGCCGCTGCCGCGGTCATTGCGCCGCGCCTGGCTACGACATAGTCGAGGGACCGTGCGTACCGCCGCCTCAGCGCCTCCAGCACATGATTCTCTCGTTCATGCGCGTGATCGCGGAGGAATGTCGCCGCCAATGCCGGAATCAACGTCACGCTGATTACGACGGCACCAAACAAGGCCAAAATCACTGTCAAGGCCATCGGGCGGAACATCTTTCCTTCGATTCCCGCGAGCGTGAGAATCGGGATGTATGCCGCAATGATGATGACCATGCCGAAGAGCGCCGGCTTGAGCACCTCGCTGGCGGCATCGCGGGTGAGGCGCAGACGCTCATCCAACGTCATCGCACGGCCGAGGTGCTGCCGCTGCGCCGCCAATCGACGTACGGTGTTCTCGATGATGATCACGGCACCATCAACGATCAGTCCGAAGTCGATCGCACCAAGGCTCATGAGATTCGCGGACACCTTGAAGTAGTTCATGCCAATGATGGCCGCGAGCATCGAGAGCGGGATCGCCGACGACACGATGAAACCAGCACGAACCTGCAGAAGAAAGAGGAACAGGACGACGATGACGAGCAGACCACCTTCGAGCAGATTCTTGCTCGCCGTGTAGACCGTCTGATCGACGAGACCCGTACGGTCGTAGAACGGCTGGATGACCACGTCTGGAGGGAGAGACTTCTGGACTTCGGCCAAGCGATCCTTGACGCGCGCGGTCACCGCACCGCTATTCTCGCCTTTCAACAGGATGGCCATGCCCAGCACCGTCTCGCCGCGGGCGTCCCGGGTTGCCGCCCCTTGGCGAACCTGCGACCCGACGCCGGCGGTCCCGACATCGCGCACCCGCACCGGTGTGCCGTTCTCGGTGGCGATGACGATGTTCTCGACATCGGAGATCGACCCAATGAGTCCAATCCCGCGGAGGAGTTGCTGCTCTCCGCCACGCTCGAGGTACGCGCCGCCCCCATTGACGTTGTTGCGTCCGAGCGCTTCGATGACCTGTCGGAGCGTCAGCTTATAACCAACAAGCCGACGCGGATCGACGAGTACCTCGTATTGGCGTTCGCGGCCGCCAAAGCTGTTCACCTCGATCACGCCAGGGACGGTGCGCAGCTGAGGCTTGATCACCCAGTCGAGAATCGTGCGCAGGTCCATGAGATCGTCGGTCTGCACCGTACCCGGCAGGCGTGAGGAGGCCGGCAGCAGATCGCGACCGGCGCTATTTGGCCGGCGCTCGACCGTAAACTGGTAGATCTCGCCCAACCCCGTGCTAATCGGGCCGAGTTCCGGCGCGACGCCGGCAGGAAGTTCGCGCTCCGCTTCCGCGAGCCTCTCGAGCACGAGCTGTCGCGCCCAGTACACGTCGACGTCCTCTTCGAAGGTGACCGTCACCTGAGAAAGCCCGAACTGTGAGATGGAGCGAATCTCTTCCTTGCGAGGAAGGCTGCTCATCGCGACCTCGATCGGAAAGGTCACGTACTTCTCCATCTCCTCGGGGGCGAACGCCGGGGCCAGCGTGTTGATCTGGACCTGGTTGCTCGTAATGTCTGGAACGGCGTCGATCGGCAATCGCGCCGCCGAATAGAGCCCGGCCGCGGCGAGGAGGACGCCCCCGACCATCACCAGCATCCGGTAGCGGATACTGAATTCAAGCAGGCGTTCGATCATTTCGTCTCTCCCTCTTCCGCTTCGACCCGCAGCTTCAGTCGCGACTTGAGCATCAAGGCGCCATCGGTCACGACGCGTTCGCCGCTTTTCAACCCCTCGGCCACCTCAATGGAGTCTCCAACCGGCGCACCGACGCGGACCGCGCGGGTCTCGAAATGCTCGTCATCGACGCGGACAAACACCGTCGGCACGCCGTCAATGTCCTGCACCGCGCGCGCGGGAATGACCAGCGCTTGCTTGGCGGTCGAGATTGGGAGTGCGAGCGTGGCGAACATCTGGAGCTTGAGCCGCCCGTCGCGGTTGGCAACTTCGCAGCGAACCTTCGCCGTGCGTGTATCTGGATCGAGCACGTCGCTGACGTTCGTCACGCGACCGGTGAACGTCTCCCCAGGGTAGGAATCGACCATCACTTGAGCGTTCTGGCCGACGCGAATCTTGCCAATGTCCTTCTGGTAGACATCGCCTTGAAGCCAGACGCTCGCGAGATCGGCGACCGTGAACAATTCGCGGTCGGGGTTGATGACTTCGCCCTGCGC
>CADECO010000531.1:2156-3709 GCA_902825905.1 uncultured beta proteobacterium | reverse complement strand
GTGCTCACGGTCTTGATGCTCAGATTGAGGCTGTCGGCGATCTCGGTCATCGACTTGCCCGCCACGATCGCCATGAACACCTCGTGCTCGCGGTCGGACAGCGAGCGATGCGGCAGCTCGGCGCGCGCATGCGGCGTGAGCCCGAGTGCGAGCTGCTCGGCGGTGGTCTGGCTGATGTACGTGCCGCCACCCGCTACCTTTTTGAGCGCGGCGACGAGCTGGCTCGGTGCGCTGTCCTTGTTCAGATACCCCGAGGCGCCGGAGCGGATCGCGCGGATGGCGTACTGATCCTCGGCGTGCATCGAGAGCACCAGCACCGGCAGTTGCGGAGCGATGCTGCGCACGTGTCGGATGAGGTCGAGCCCGCTCTTGCCGGGCATCGACATGTCGAGCAGCAACACGTCGAACCCGCCGGCGCGCACCTTGACGACGACCTCGTCGCCATCGATCGCTTCACCGAACACGGTGAAGCCGGGCGTGGCCTCGATGATGCGGCGCAGGCCATCGCGCACGAGCGCGTGATCGTCGGCGATCAGGATGCTGGTCATGCGTTCGTTGGCGGCGAGCTATCCAAACACTTCATCGGAGGGCGCCGAGCTTAACGGAAGGCGCGCGTTCACGACAGCGCCGCCGCCTGGATGATTCTCCGCCGAGGCCTCGCCGCCCAGCAGGCGTGCACGCTCGCGCATGCTGATCAAGCCGAACGCGCCGGCTCGCATCGCGCTTCGCGGCGGCAGGCCCTTGCCGTCGTCGCGCACAACGATGTGCGCCTGCGTTTCGCGCGCTTCCACGATGACCGATGCATGCTGCGCCTGCGCATGGCGGGACACGTTGGTCAGGCATTCCTGCACGATGCGAAAGATGGTGGAGGCATGCGGTTCGCCGATCTCGGCCATGGCATCGTCCACCTGCAGCGACACGCTCACCCCGGTGCGACGGGTGAAGTCCTTGGTGAGCCAGTCGAGCGCTGCACCCAAGCCGAGGTCATCGAGCACCAGCGGGCGCAGATCGGTCGAGATGCGCCGCGTGGAGGCGACGGTCTGATCGATCAGGCCGCGCATGCGGTCACATGCGGCGCGCAACGAATCACCGGAGTCGGAGCCGTCGCTGCGCGCGAAGTTTTCGATCTCGCTCAAGTCGAGTTTCATCGCGGTGAGCTGCTGCCCCAGCTCGTCGTGCAGCTCGCGCGCGACGCGGCGCCGCTCGGCTTCCAGCGCTTCATTGGCCGACTTGCTGAGCGCTCGCACTTCATTGTGGGTGCGTTCGATCTCGCGCTCGGCGGCCACGCGCTGGGTGATATCGCGCAGGATGACGGTGAAGAACTTGTGGCCATCGATCACCACCTGCGAGATCGATGCATCGATCGGGAACTCCTCGCCGTTGGCGCGCAGCCCCACGAGTTTCACCTTGCCGCCCATTCGGCGCGTCGTCACACCGGTGTGGCCGAATTCGTCGATGTGCGATCGGTGCGCAGCGCGATAGCGTTCGGGCAGAAACCGGTCGAGCGTGCTGCCCTTGGCCTGCGCTGCCGGGACCCCGAATACACGTTCGGC
>CADECO010000531.1:0-2056 GCA_902825905.1 uncultured beta proteobacterium | reverse complement strand
TTGTTCACCGCCAGAAGCACACCGTCGCGTCGCAACAGTCGCACGCCGCCGTCGGGGCCGAGGTCCAGCGCGAGATACAAATTCTGGAAGTAGTCGGGGCGCACGGAGGCGACGATCACGCCGCGCAATGTCTCCGAGCCGACGCGAATCCCGCGGGAGAACGAAATGGTGGCTTCGCCGTGCACGCGACCAACCGTGGGTGTGCTGATGTACAACCCGGCGCCGCTTTGCGAGTGATGTGCACGGAACCAGTCGCGATCGTCGTATCGCACGTTGGGCGTGACCTGCGTCATCGAGTGTGCGAGCAGATTCCCCTGGCTATCGATCAACAGCAGCGCGCGCACATGGGGCGCGCCCTCGACCAATTGGGCGAGCCGTCCGTTCAGATTGTCGCGACCGTCGAGGCGAGCACCGGTAACGTAAGGTTGCGACTCCGACTGGGCTTGCTGCAGGATGCGATCGATCTCGCTCACCGCACGGCTCGTCTGCTCGGCCAGCAGGATGTTGACGTCGCGCATGTGCGATTCGGCGTGCACCAGCTCGTCGCGCCGCATGGTGAGCGTGCTCCAGGCCGTTCCCACGATCACGGCCAGCGCGGCGAGCACGCCGAGCGCCAATACCCAGCGATGCATCGGAATGGCGGGGCGCGGCGGACCGGATTCGGCGGAGGCGGCGAGTGCGTGGGCGAGCGGCGTCACGGGCGCAGTATAGGAGAAGCGCCATCACGCGCAGCGTTTTGGCATCCGCTTCGGGCGGTGGCCACGCACGCGAAGCGAGTCAGCCGCTTGCACTCCCGCTTGTATTCCCTAAGGTGCGCCCGCTATCGCGTCACCAACACCGGAATGGTGGAGTGAGTCAGCACCAGGCTGGTCTCGCTGCCCAGCAACAGTCGGCGAATACCGCGGCGGCCGTGCGAAGCCATGACGATCAGGTCGCACTTGTACTTCTTCGCGGTGCGGACGATGTCGTCGGAGGCGCTGGCCGATACTACTTGCGCGAGCGTGCATTTCACGTCGGCCTTGGCGGCGGCTGCCTCGATCTCGCTCAGATACTTGGTCGCGGCCTTGGCCGTGTCGGCATCGAAGCGATCGATCGTCGAGGGGCTCACTTCCACCGGCGCGCCGTAGAACACCACCGGAAACGTCGGTCGCGCATGGAATCCAACGACGCTCGCACCGGTTGCGGCGGCCAGAGCGATTCCGGTCTTGATCGCCTTGCGCGACAGTGTCGAGCCGTCGGTGGCGATGAGAATGCGTTGAACCATGCCCGTGCTCCACCTTGTTGTGATTGGGGAATGTGATGAGTCCGAGCTTAGGCAGCGGGTCGGGCGCGCGATTGATCTTTCGCAAGGCCGTCACACGCGCCCCCGCTCACAGTGACGCCTCACGCGTCTGTGGGCGCAGCCGCTCGAAGATCGGCAAGGTCGCGCGCCCATCGCAATCGAACACCCTCGCAGGAGCCCGAACGTGGAAACCTTCTCGACGTCGCATGCAACGCGCGACAAGCTCGTCGCGGATTTCAGACAGGTCATCGCCAGCGCCGAAGAATTGCTGAACGCCACCGCCAACCAATCCGGTGATGCGATCGAGAAGGCTCGATCGCGCGCTGAGTCGACGCTGCGCGACGCGCGCCGCAAGCTCGCCGAGCTGGAGCACGAGGTGGTCGACGAAGCCAAGCGGCTGGTCGCCGACGGCGAGCAGCAGATCAAGGAGCATCCGTGGACGGCCGTCGGCGTGGGCGCCGGTGTTGGCCTGCTGCTCGGATTGCTCATCGCGCGGCGCTGAGCTCGCACGCGGCGCGGCCTTGGCGCCCGTCGCCTCGCCCTTGATTGCCTATGTTAAACACGACACCTCTGACCAGCGCGTTGCGTAACCTGGGCCTGTCGGCGATCGGCCTGGTGCACACGCGCATCGAGCTGTTCGCAACGGAGTGGGAAGAGGAGCGCGCCCGACTCACACGCATCTGCATCGCGTTGGCGCTGATGTTGTTCTTCGTGCTGCTCACCGTCGTGGCGATCAGTGCGTTCGTCGTGGTGGCGTTTTGGGATACCCATCGG
>CADECO010000530.1:2684-3719 GCA_902825905.1 uncultured beta proteobacterium | reverse complement strand
GGGACAAGGCGCGCGTGCCCAAGTCCGACCGGCTGGTGCTGCTGCCGATGCCCGAAGCGAACACCCGCGTGGCGGCGTTGCGCAGCGGGCAGGTCGACTGGATCGAAGCGCCGCCGCCCGATGCGCTCGATTCGCTGCGCAAGGCGGGGATGCAGATCGTCACCAACGTCTATCCGCACAACTGGCCGTGGCACTTCAGCCGGGTCGAAGGCAGTCCGTGGAACGACGTTCGCGTGCGACGCGCGGCCAATCTGGCGATCGATCGCGAAGGCATGAAGACGCTGCTCGGCGGGTTGATGGTGCCCGCCAAAGGGATGGTGCCGACCACCAGCCCGTGGTTCGGCAAACCGACGTTCGACGTGAAGTACGACGTGGCCGCCGCGACCAAGCTGATGGCCGAGGTCGGCTACGGGCCGAAGAAGCCGCTTGCGGTCAAGGCGATTATCTCGCCTTCGGGCTCAGGGCAGATGCAGCCGCTGCCGATGAACGAGATGATCCAACAGAACCTCGCCGCGATCGGCATCAAGGTCGACTTCGAGGTGATGGAGTGGAACGCGTTGCTCGCGTCGTGGCGTGCCGGCGCCAAAGACGGCAGTTCGCGCGGCGCGCACTCCACCAACAGCTCGTACTTCAGCCAGGACCCGTTCACCGCGCTCATCCGCCATCTGGACAGCAGTCTGTTCCCGCCCACCGGCACCAACTGGGGCTACTACGCCGACGCGGAGATGGACAAGCTGTTCGCCGCGATCCGCACCACGTTCGACCCCAAGGCGCAGGAACAGGCAGTGCAGCGTGCTCATGAGAAGATCGTCAACGACGCGCTGTTCCTGTTCGTCGCGCACGACGTGAATCCGCGCGCGCTCTCGCCGAAAGTGAAAGGCTTCGTTCAGGCGCAGAACTGGTTTCAGGACCTCACGCCGGTGCTGGTGGGCTGAGGCGACCCTCTAAGCGACCTGGCTGCGCGATCCTCCAAGCGACCTGGCTGCGCGACCCCTAAAACTCGCATGCTCGCCTATCTTGCCAAGCACTTCGTCT
>CADECO010000530.1:0-2674 GCA_902825905.1 uncultured beta proteobacterium | reverse complement strand
GGGCTGAGGCGGCACGCACTAGGCTCGTACGAACGCGACCCATCCACCGGCATCGACCATGCGTCTCGCGTAAGCTGATCCGCCGCCACGCGTTCACCACCGATAGAACAGACACAACTGTCAGACCCGTCACCAGGCCCGCATGCTCGTCTATCTTGCCAAGCGCTTCGTCTACACCGTGCCGATCATGTTCGGGGTGGCGCTGGTGTGCTTCGCGCTTGTGCACCTGGCCCCGGGCGATCCGCTGGTGTCGGTGCTGCCGCCCGACGCATCGCAGTCGCTCAAGGAACAGATGATGGTGCTCTACGGGTTCGATCGGTCGTACCCCGAGCAATTCCTGCGCTGGCTGTGGCGCGCGGTGCAGGGCGATCTCGGCAGCTCGATCCGCACCGGTCGTCCGGTGGTGCTCGAAGTCGGCAAGGCGGTGGGCAACACGCTCATGCTCGCGGCGCTGGCGACGTTCATCGGCTTCATGCTGGGCACGCTGTTCGGATTCGTGGCCGGCTACTTCCGCGACACCTGGATCGACAAGACCGCATCGCTCTTATCGGTGTTCGGCGTGTCGGTGCCGCACTATTGGCTGGGCATGGTGCTGGTGATCATCTTCGCGGCGACGCTGGGTTGGCTGCCGCCCACCGGCGCCGGCCCCGGCGGATCGGAGGCGTGGAAGTGGAATTGGGAGCACGTGCGCCACATGATCCTGCCGGCGGTGACCATGTCGGTGATTCCCATGGGCATCATCGCGCGCACGGTGCGGGCGCTGGTGGCCGAGATCCTGTCGCAGGAGTTCATCGCCGGGCTGCGCGCCAAGGGGCTCTCGGAGTTCGGCGTCTTCCGGCACGTGGTTAAGAACTCCGCGCCCACTGCGCTCGCGGTGATGGGCATCCAGCTTGGCTATCTGCTCGGCGGCTCGATCCTGATCGAGACCGTGTTCGCCTGGCCCGGTACCGGCCTGCTGCTGAACGATGCGATCTTCCAGCGCGACCTGCCGCTGCTGCAGGGAACGATCCTGGTGCTGGCGATGTTCTTCGTCGTGCTCAATCTCGCCGTCGACGTGATGCAGACCTCGCTCGACCCACGGATTCAGAGGAGCTAGCCCAGTGCGTGGCTCGCGAGGTTCGACTACCCACACCTTGACCCTCCGTCGCGACGCAGCGGAGCGGACTACCCCATGACCACGCTCGCCGCTCCGAAGATCCTCGAACCGATCGTCCGCTCGCCCGGCTACTGGGCCACGGTGTGGCGGCGCTTTCGTCGCGACCCGGTGGCCGTGACCGCCGGTGTGATCGTGCTGGCGCTGATCCTGATGGCGGTCTTCGCCAACGTGCTCGCGCCGCAGGATCCGTATCAGGGCATGGCGCTGCGGCGGTTGCGTCCACCGGGCACCGAGGGTTTTCCGCTCGGCACCGACGAGCTCGGCCGCGACATGTTGAGCCGGCTGATCTACGGCTCGCGCATATCACTGTTCATGGGCGTGACGCCGGTGTTCCTCGCCCTGCTCCTCGGTGCTGCGATCGGCGTCATTGCCGGCTACGTCGGCGGCTGGACCAACACCGTGCTGATGCGCACGATCGACGTGTTCTTCGCGTTCCCGTCGGTGCTGCTGGCGATCGCGATCTCCGGCGCGATGGGCGCGGGCATCGCCAACGGTGTGCTGGCGTTGACACTGGTGTTCATCCCGCCGATCGCGCGCGTGGCCGAGAGCGTGACCACCGGCGTGCGCTCGCGCGATTTCGTCGAGGCCGCGCGTGCAAGCGGCGCAGGCGCGCTCACCATCCTCCGCAAGCATGTGCTGGGCAACGTGCTCGGGCCGATCTTCGTCTACTCGATGAGCCTGATCGCGGTGTCGATGATCCTCGCCTCCGGACTGTCGTTCCTCGGCCTGGGGGTGAAGCCGCCCGAGCCCGACTGGGGATTGATGCTCAACACGCTGCGCACCGCGATGTACACCCAGCCGCTCCTTTGCGCGCTGCCCGGCGTGATGATCTTCATCACCTCCATCTCGTTCAATCTCCTGACGGATGGTCTTCGCTCCGCCATGGACATAAAGGCGTAGCGAGCGTGCTCGCCGCTCAAGCCCGACTCACGCCATGACCCTCTTCACCGCCTCCGCCCAGCCGCTGCTGGCCGTCAAAGGCCTGGTCAAGCACTTTCCGGTCAAGCGCACGCTGCTTGGCCGGCCCACCAGCTTCGTGTTCGCGGTCGATGGTGTCGAGTTCGGCGTGTACACCGGCGAGACGCTGGGCATCGTCGGCGAATCGGGCTGCGGCAAGTCGACCACCGCGCGCCTGCTGATGAATCTGATCGATCCGACCGCCGGTGACATCACCTTCGACGGCAAGCGTGTCGGCTCGAACGAGTTGCCGCTCAAGGAGTTCCGGCGCCAGGTGCAGATGGTGTTCCAGGACAGCTATGCGTCGCTCAATCCGCGCCTCACGGTCGAGGAGTCGATCGCATTCGGGCCGACGGTGCACGGCGTGTCGGAGCGCGAAGCGGTCGAGCGCGCGCGCTCGCTGCTCGATCGCGTCGGGCTCGATCCGGTGCGCTTCGCCGGCCGCTTCACGCACGAGTTGTCCGGAGGGCAACGTCAACGCGTGAACATCGCGCGCGCGCTCGCGCTGCAGCCGCGCATCCTGATTCTGGATGAGGCAGTGTCGGCGCTCGACAAGTCGGT
>CADECO010000529.1:0-3726 GCA_902825905.1 uncultured beta proteobacterium | reverse complement strand
GATCCGGTAGTGATCGGCCTCGCGCGTCGCGCGTGTCTTGATCAGCGCGAGGTCGGAGCCGGCCTGCGGCTCGGTGAGATTCATCGTGCCGGTCCAGGCGCCCTGCACCATCTTCGGCAGATAGAGCGCCTTCTGCGCATCGGACCCGCGCAACAGCAGCGCCTCGATTGCGCCGCCAGTGAGCAACGGGCAGAGCGAGAACGAGAGGTTCGCCGACTTCCACATCTCCATCACCGGCGTGGCGACGATCTTCGGCAAGCCCTGCCCGCCGTAGTCTGCAGGGAACTGCAGCGCGTTCCAGCCGCCTTCGACGAACTGCCGATACGCCTCGCGAAAACCCTTGGGCGTGCGCACCGTATCGCCGTCGAGCTTCGAACCTTCGCGATCGCCGATCACGTTGAGCGGCGAAAGCACCTCGTTGGCGAACCTGCCGTTCTCCTCGAGAATCTGCTCGACCAACTCGTGATTGACCTCGTCGAATCCGGGGAGCTTCGATACACCATCGAGGCCGGCAAGCTCCTCGAGCACGAACATCATGTCGCGAATCGGGGCGCGGTACTCGCTCATGGCGGATCCTCTGTGACGGCGGTGTTGCTCTGAACTTCCTAGCCGAGTTCCTTGGCGAGTTCCGGCACGATCTGGAACAGATCACCGACGATGCCGTAGTCGGCCACCTGGAAGATCGGCGCCTCCTCGTCTTTGTTGATCGCGACGATCACGCGGCTGTCTTTCATGCCGGCCAGATGCTGGATCGCCCCCGAAATGCCGCAGGCGATGTACAGCTCCGGCGCGACGATCTTGCCGGTCTGCCCGACCTGCCAGTCGTTGGGCGCGTAGCCCGCATCCACCGCGGCACGCGAGGCACCCATTGCCGCGTTCAGCTTGTCGGCAAGCGGCTCGAGCACCTTGAAGTTTTCCATCGAGCCCATCGCGCGACCACCCGAAACGATGATGCGCGCGGCGGTGAGCTCAGGCCGATCGGACTTGGTGAGTTCGCGTCCGACCATGCTCGACAACCCGCTATCGGGCTGCGCTGCGACGTTCTCCACTGCGCCCGACCCGCCGGTTGTGGCCACGGCGTCGAAGCCCGTGGTACGTACCGTGATCACCTTGACCTTGTCCTTCGACTGCACCGTGGCCAGCGCGTTGCCGGCGTAGATCGGCCGCACGAACGTATCGGCGCTGTTGACCGCGACGATGTCGGAGATCTGCGCCACATCGAGCAGCGCGGCGATACGCGGCGTCACGTTCTTGCCGAAGCTCGTGGCCGGCGCGAGGATGTGCGAATAGCTGCCCGCGATAGACACCACCAGCGCCGCGAGATTTTCGGCCAGATGGTCGCGATACTGCGCGCCGTCGGCCACCACCACCTTGTTGACACCAGCGATGGCCGCTGCCGCCTTGGCCGCGCCTTCGCATTGATTGCCCGCGACGAGCACCGTGACCGGCACGCCGAGCTTCTGCGCGGCGGCGATCGTGTTCAGGGTCGAACCACGCACCGACGCGTGGTCGTGTTCTGCGATAACCAGGGCGCTCACTTAGATCACCTTCGCTTCGTTCTTGAGTTTGTCGACCAGCGCCTTCACGTCGGGCACCTTCACGCCCGCCTTGCGCTTGGGCGGCTCTTCCACCTTGAGCGTGACCAGGCGCGGCGCGACATCGACACCCAGCGCGTCGGGCTTGAGCGTGTCGAGCGTCTTCTTCTTGGCCTTCATGATGTTGGGCAGCGTCACGTAGCGCGGCTCGTTCAGGCGCAGATCGGTCGTGACCACCGCCGGCAGCGAGATCGCGTTGGTTTCCAGGCCGCCGTCGACTTCACGCGTGACACTGGCCTTGTCGCCGTCGATCTTGAGCTTGGACGCAAACGTGGCCTGCGACCAGCCGAGCAGCGCGGCGAGCATCTGGCCGGTCTGATTGCAATCGTCGTCGATCGCCTGCTTGCCCAGGATCGCCAGCCGCGGCGCTTCCTTGGCGATGATCGCCTTGAGCAGCTTGGCGACGGCGAGCGGCTGCAACTCGGCATCGGTCTCGACCAGAATGGCGCGGTCGGCACCCATCGCCAGCGCGGTGCGCAGCGTCTCCTGGCATGCGGTCACCCCGCACGACACGGCGACGATCTCGGTCACCACGCCTGCCTCCTTCAGACGCACCGCTTCTTCCACGGCGATCTCGTCGAACGGGTTCATCGACATTTTGACGTTGGCGGTTTCGACGCCGCTGCCGTCGGACTTGACGCGCACTTTGACGTTGTAGTCGACCACGCGTTTGACGGGAACTAGGACTTTCATCGATTTGGGCTCTGAGATTCGGGGCTATGTGAATCGGGGCGATGTGATTCGGCGCGTTGAAAGGCGAGAAAAGCCCAGCATTATACTCAGCGGCCTATCGCCAAAACCCCTGCGCCGCTGCGCTTTCCGACCCGCCACCCGATCCGATGACCCGTCCGCTTTCGCATATCCGCGTACTCGACCTCACCCGCGTGCTCGCCGGCCCGTGGGCCGCACAGAACCTCGCCGATCTCGGCGCCGAAGTCATCAAGATCGAGCGTCCCGGCGCCGGTGATGACACGCGCACCTGGGGCCCGCCCTGGCTCAAGGACAAAGACGGCAACGACACCCGCGAATCGGCGTACTTCCTCTCGGTGAATCGGGGCAAGAAGTCGGTGACGGTCGACCTGTCCAAGCCACGCGGCCAGCAGCTGGTGCGCGAGCTCGCGGCGAAATCCGACGTGCTGCTTGAGAACTACAAGGTCGGCGATCTGAAGCGCTACGGCCTGGGCTACGACGATCTGCGCACGATCAATCCGGGCCTGGTCTACTGTTCGGTCACCGGATTCGGGCAGGACGGGCCCTACTCCAACCGACCCGGTTACGACTTCATCTTCCAGGGCATGGGCGGGCTGATGAGCATCACCGGCGAGCGCGACGATCAGCCCGGCGCCGGGCCGCAGAAGGTCGGCATCGCGGTCACCGACGTCATGACCGGCATGTACGCCGCGCTGGCCGTCACCGCGGCCCTCAACCATCGCCAGATCAGCGGCATCGGCCAGTACATCGACATGGCCCTGTTCGATTCGATCGTCGCGTTCAACGCCAACCAGATCCTCAACTTCTGGACCTCGGGCAACATCCCCAAGCGCTGGGGCAACGCACACGCCAACATCACGCCCTACGAAGTGTTCGCATCGGCCGACGGGCACATCATCCTGGCGGTGGGCAACGACTCGCAGTTCGCGAGCTTCTGCGCCTGTGCCGGGCGTCCGGAACTGGCGAAGGACGAGCGCTTCAGCACGAATCCGCAGCGCCTCAAGCACCGCGGCGAGTTACTGCCGATCGTGCGCGAGCTGATCAAGCAACGACCGAGCAAGACGTGGATCGCAGAGTTGGAGGCGGCCAATGTGCCGTGCGGCGCGATCAACAACATGCAGCAGGTGTTCGAAGACCCGCAGGTGCAGCATCGCAAGATGCGGGTGGACATTCCGCATCCGCTCGGGGTGAACGTGCCTAGCGTGGCCAACCCGATGCGGTTTTCGGCGACGCCGGTGACTTACGAGTGTCCGCCGCCGCTGCTGGGGCAGCACACCGAAGAAGTACTGCGCAACGTACTCGGGATGAATGACGAGGCGATCGCGGCGCTGCGGAAGGATCGCATCGTCTGACGCGTCAGCGCTCGCGCCACTGCGGCGCGCGCTTGCCGATGAATGCGTCGATCCCTTCGGCAGCGTCT
>CADECO010000528.1:0-3726 GCA_902825905.1 uncultured beta proteobacterium | reverse complement strand
GCTCGCCGGCGCGCGCCGCTTCCACCGCGGCGTTGAGCGCCAGGATGTTGGTCTGGAACGCGATACCGTCGATGACGCCGATGATGTCGTTGATCTTCTTGGAGGAGGCGGCTATGTCACCCATCGTCGCCACCACCTGCTTGACGGTTTCGCCGCCGCGCTCGGCGATCGTCGAGGCGCCATGGGCGAGTTGATTGGCCTGCCTGGCGTTCTCCGCGTTCTGTTTCACCGTGCTGGTGAGCTCTTCCATCGAGCTGGCGGTTTCTTCGAGTGCGCTCGCCTGCTGTTCGGTGCGGCTCGACAGATCCTGATTGCCCTGGGCGATTTCCTTGGATGCGGTGTTGATCGCCTCGGTGGCGCCGCGGATCTGGCCGACGATGGTGCTGAGCTGCTCGACCGTACGGTTGGAATCGTCCTTGAGCCGGCCGAACGTACCTTGATACTGGTTGGTGATCGACTCGGTCAGGTCGCCTTGGGCGAGCGCACCGAGCACGCGTACGACTTCGTCCAGACCGGTCTGGCTGGTCGTCATGAGCTGGTTGAGCGCGGCGATCATCTGCCGGAAGCTGTGCTGGAAGCGGCTTTCATCGCCGCGCACGGTGAAGTCGCCACGGTTCGCGGCGTCGACCAGGCGCTGGATCTCGCCGTTGATCGCGGTGAGCTGCGATTTCACCGCGTCCATGGCCTGGGTGACCTGCGCCTTCTTGCCCGGCAGCCGGTCCATGTCGACCGAGAGATCGCCCTGGGCGTAGCGGGTCGCCACGTCGACGACGCGCATCTTCACCGAGATGTGAGCGTTGACCAGTTCGTTCACCCCGCGCGCCATGTCGGCGTAGGAGCCTGCGAAGCGTGACGTGTCGATCTGGAAGTCGATGGCACCGGCTTCGTGCTCACGCGACATTTCGTGTTGTGCTTTCTCGAACGCGACGAGCGTGTCCCTCACCTTGGCGAAGGCCTGCAGCACGCTGGCGATCTCGTCCTTGCCCTCTGCATCGATGTCGACGCGCAGATTGCCCTCGGCGACGTGCGAGGCGATCGATACCGCCTGGTTCAGCCGGCGCAGCACGTCGCGCATGACCACGGTCATCGCCGCGCCGATGAGCAGAATCGCTAGACACACGCCGCCTGTCGTCATCCATCGTGAGCGATTCTTGTTGCTGATTCGGGTTTCGAGCAGCTCGTCGAACGCCCTCGTGATGGCGTCGTACGTGGCAGACTGCTTGTCGATTGCAGCGGTGGCCGTCGCGAAGTAGTCGGGCCCCTTGATCTCGATCTTGGCGGCGTTGAGGATCTTGCTGTCCATCAGTTGCAGCAGCTCTCGCGCCGCACTGCCGCCTTCACTCACTATGGCCTTCAGCTTGCCCTCCAGCGAAGCATTGGCGCGATAGGCGTAGCCCATTGACCGGTCGAGCCACTCGGTGCGTAGCAGCATGTCAGCCGCAAGCGAATCGAGCTTGCGACGCACCTCCGGGCTCACCGAACCTTGCACGATTGCGGTCACACCGAATCCGCGCGCCTGACCCATGACCTCGGTGATATGGGGCGAAGCGTTCACCGCGGCCTCCATCAACCGGTACGTGTCGGCATCGGGGTCGAGCGCCATGCCGCTTTCGCTGGCTACGTCGTCCATGTAGCGCAGCAGCTCGGTCACCAATTTCGTGTGAGCGGCTGCGCTCTCGTGCGGTTTGAGGCTGGCGAGTTGACGCTTGAGTTCTTCCCAGCCGGCCGCCACGTCGGCGAGCTTGACCGAAGGTTTCCAGCTGCCGCCGATCGACTTGTCCAGCCCCAGTGCGTTGCGCAGGGCGGCATCGGCGTCCTTGCCTGTTTCCACGAGCTTGGGCTTGGTTTCGGTCGATCCGCCCAACACCAGGCTGGCTAGCCCGCGATGGCGCTGGATCTCCATCAGCACCACGCGCGCGGCTTGATGCACGCGCAGACCGTCGCGTTCGGCATCCGCCACACCGATCGCTTCACCGGCGACGCGCCACTCATTCACGAGCAGCGTGACGATTAGCAGAGCGACAACCACCGCCGAGGTAATAAGTTTCTTGGTGAGGCTAATTTGCTTCAGCGCTCGCATCGCGCAGTCTCCACAGACAATGTTGTTCATCTCGGCATCAATGACGCCGCCTCAAGCTTTCTTTGAGCATTTCAGTAATATTTCGGGTCGCGCTGATCACCGTACGGCGATCAGCAGCACTTCTTGGCTTGCGTACCGCGCTTAGGATGGCTAACGGCCTCGGGCCGCTCGTTCGCTCAAGATATTTGAAGGAATACCGGCCGAAGTAAGAACGCTACCCGTCGGATCGGTCGGTCCAACCTCAAATAAACCTACGACTCGGCGCGCAATTCGCAATTCGCGCTCTGCGCGACGCCGCACCAAGTGAAAAAAGTCTCATAGTGAAGGCTCCGGAACCTCGGCGAGCGAAGAGCGGGCTGCGACGCTTGCCGGATCACGCGGGTGGTGCTGCCCGCACAGAGCACGGTGCGGGGGGCAACGACGCCGATCGGGTGATCATCAGCTCGTATGGTGATTCGCGGCTGAAGATCAGCCGACAGTATTCGTGAATCCGCGACGGGCAGCTCAGGGTCGAAGGTCCCAGTTCGACATCGGCTGAACTCGAGGAGCACCAAGAACCGAATCCAGACTTGGACCGGCCAGTCGCTCTGGATAAAAAAGTCGCCTCGATGCCTGCCATGCCCGGCTGGGGGCGCACGATGCAGGCGTTCGCCGCCATGCTCGTGCTCGCGCAGGCAGGGGTGATCGGCGCGCTCGTCTGGGAGCACCGGATCCGATAACACTCGCTTCCAATTAGCCGGCGCGATTGCGTGCGCTCTCTGCGATTCCAATCTACTCGGTCAGCTGTCGACCCATCAACATATCAATCTATAGTTGCAGAATCAGACGTCCGTTATGAAGGTTTAAGCGGTGGTGCTAAGTGGCCGCTCGCGCACCTTCATCGACCTCGACTGACCGACCGTGTCCGAGTAGAAGCCGGTCATTCGTCTCGGCGCACTAGCCCTTCGGCCTCTCGTGTACGAGTCCGCTCGCCTCCTTATCAAACCGGAAACCTCTGCTCGAGGCGCAGCTCGCGCGCTATCGAGGGCTTGTGAAGATCGCGGAGATCGATCCGAAACAGCGTAGCGCTTACGCCGGCCCGATGAACTCAACCGCAACGCGAACCAGCCAAGCCCGGATCGCGCCGGCTTGCTCGGCGGGCAGCGTACGGTCGAGCCGCGACTCGACCGTGGCGACGCGCGCTCTCGCCTTCTTGAGCAGCGCCTGGCCCGCCGTGGTGAGCTGGAGCACCAAGATCCGGCCATGCGTCGCATGCGGCACTTGAGCGATCGCCCCACGCCGCAACAGATTGCGGGTGATCAGATTGACGGTCTGCGGTGTAAGGATCGCGAGCCGCGCGATGTCTGCGCCCGACGGTGAGGGGTAGTTCGCAATCATCGTCAGCACGGCGAACTGCGGCAACGTCAGATCGAGCGGTGCAAGCGCGCGATCGAGATCGAGGCGGACTGCGGCGCTCGCCTGCCGCAGCAGATAGGCCAAGTGGCCCGACGTGCCGCGCATCGCCGCGCCTGCGGTCGGGATCACGGGCCGGGCGGAGCGGGCGGGTTGATGCTTGACCATAATATCAGCGCTCTTATATCTTATCAGGGCACGAATAATATCCGCGCTCGGCCTTCCGGCATGCGTGGATTGGTACGACGAGGACA
>CADECO010000527.1:0-3741 GCA_902825905.1 uncultured beta proteobacterium | reverse complement strand
ACGGCGTGACCAATCCGCCGCATCTGCATTTCACGGCCGAAGTGTTCATCTGCTTCCGCGGCGATTGGGCGGTGCAGTGGGGCGCCGACGGCGAGAACGAAGCGCGCATCACCGCGGGGGATCTCGTGTCGGTGCCGCCGTGGATCTACCGCGGCTTTCGCAATGTCGGTGTCGACGATGGATTCCTGTTCGCGGTGCTCGGTCGCGATCATCCGGGCGGGATTCTCTGGGCGCCGAGCGTGGTCAAGGCGGGGCAGGACAACGGCCTGTATCTCACCGACGACAACCGCATCATCGACACCGTGGTAGGCGAGAAGCTCGGCGCGAGCGATCGGTTGTTCGCGCCGATGACTCCGGGTGAGATCGCGGCGCTGCGCCAGTACTCGGGCACGGAGATGGAGCGGCTGGTGGTGCGGCATCGCGATCTGCGCTGGTCGACGCGCGCGTTGCTGGGTGCCATCGACGCTGGCGTATCGCTTGCGCCAGCAATGGGTCATGGCATGACGGAGGACCGGACGCACATTGCGCCGGTCATGGATCACTCCGGGTTCTCGATCGAATGGCTGCGGCTTGCGCCCGGGGCGACGCTCGCGTGGCACCGGCTCAGCGAGAAGCAGGTGCTCGTCGCGCTCTCGGGGCAGGTCGACGTGGAGGTCGAAGACGCAGCGGCGTCGGCGGCGATTGCGCTCGAGCCATGGGATACCTACTCGATGCCGGCCCACGCGTGGCGCTCGATCCGCAACGCGGCGGACGCGGATTGCGTGCTGATGCTGGTGACCCCTGGCGACGGACGCAAGCGCATCGAATGGAGCGCCGAAGCGATCGCCACGGCGAAGCGCGCCGGCTGGGCGATCGATCCCAACGGCATGATCGCGCCGGCGAAGTACCTGTCACATTGAAGCGCCGTCCTAGCAAAGCGCCGTCGCACTGATTGGAGCGTGCCGCCATGAAAAGCATCGATCGCATTCTCACCACGCACGTGGGCAGCCTGCCGCGGCCGCAGCCGGTGGTCGACCAGCTGTTCGCGCAGGATCAGGGGCAACAGTTCGACCCGGCTGCGTTCGCGAGCACGATGCAGGAGGCCGTGCTGGCGGTGGTGCACCGGCAGCGCGAGGCGGGCGTCGATATCGTCAGCGACGGCGAGATGAGCAAGATCTCGTATGCCACCTACATCCGCCACCGTTTGAGTGGCTTCTCGATCGGGGAGATGCCGCGCGCGGTGCCCAAGGATCTCGCGGACTTTCCCGAGTATCGCGATCTGCTTGCCGCGCGCGGCGGCACGCCGAAATATCACCGGCCGATCTGCACCGGACCGATCGGGGTGAAGGATCTGAGCCCGCTGCACGAGGACATCGCCCGCTTGCGCGCGGCGATGGCGGCGCGCGGCGTGGCGAGCGCGTTCATGAACGCAGTGGCGCCCGGCACGATCGCCGTGTTCCAGCCGAATCAGTTTTATCCGACACACGAGGCGTACGTGGAAGCGCTGGCGGAGGCGATGCGGCCGGAGTACGAGGCCATCGTTGCCGCCGGTCTCGAGTTGCAGATCGACGCACCCGATCTGGCGATGGGGCGGCACATCCGGTTTCGCGATGCGTCCGACGAGGAGTTCGTGCGTAACGCGCGCCTCCAGGTCGACGCGTTGAACAGCGCGCTGCGCAACGTGCCTGCCGAGCGTGTGCGGCTTCATCTGTGCTGGGGCAACTACGAGGGACCGCACCATCACGACGTGCCGCTCGAACAGATCATCGACGTGGTGCTTGCGGCCAAGCCGGCATCGATCTCCTTCGAGGCGTCCAATCCGCGCCATGCGCACGAGTGGGAGGTATGGCAGGCCGCGAAGATCCCGCCGGACAAGATCCTGATTCCGGGCGTGATCGACAGCGTCACCAACTTCATCGAGCATCCGCGGCTGGTGGCGCAACGCCTGCTGCGATTCGCCGATATCGTCGGACGCGAGCGGGTGGTGGCCGGCGCCGATTGCGGCTTCGGTACCTTCGCCGGGTTTGGCGCGATCCATCCGCCGATTGCCTACGCCAAGCTGAGCGCCATGGCTGAAGGTGCGCGCATCGCCTCGGCCGCGCTATGGCGACGCGGCTAGCTTCGTCGCGCGGCCACAAAGCCAACGGCGCAGGCAACGCAGCAGGCGCAGGCAAGCGCGCAACTTCGTACGATGTCGCGCGGCTGGCCGGGGTTTCGCAGTCGGCTGTGTCGCGCGCGTTCAACGCCGGAGCGTCGGTGTCGCCGACGATGCGCGCGCGCGTGCTGGCGGCGGCGCAGCAGCTTGGCTTCACGCCCAACCTGCTCGCGCGCGGCTTGATCAAACAGCGCTCCAACATCGTCGCGCTCATCGTCACCGAACTCACCACGCGCGTGACGCCGCACATCCTCTACCGGTTCGGTGTGGAACTGCAGCGCGCCGGCCTGCATCTGCTGCTGTTCACGGTCGAAGGCGAGTCGCCCGACGATGCGGTGATGGCGCAGTTGCTCGACTATCCGCTCGACGGCGTGGTGAGCTGCACGACGCTCGGCACCGAGCACTTGCAACGGTTGCGGTCACGCGGCGTTCCGGTGGTGCTGTTCAATCGCGTGTCGCCGTCGCGTGCGGTGGCGTCGGTGCGTTGCGACCATGTGCGTACGGCCGCGCAACTCGCTCGAAAATTGCACACCGCCGGGCACCGGCGCTTCGCGTTCGTGAGCGGCCCGGGCGATGCGCCGGTCAGCCGGGAGCGCGAGCGGGGATTCACCAGCGCGCTGCGGCGGCTTGGCATCGATCGCATCGATCGCGTCGGCGGCGACTACAGCTACGCATCCGGTCGCAGTGCCGGGCGCTCGCTGGCTGGGCAAAAGAATCGTCCCGACGCCGTGTTCTGCGCCAACGACACCATGGCGCTGGGCGTGCTCGATGCGCTGCGGATCGATGCGGGTCTGCGTGTTCCGCAGGATGTATCAGTCGTGGGCTTCGACGACGTACCGGAGGCGGGGCAGGGCGCCTACGACCTCACCACCGTGCGCCCGCCGCTCGATGCGATGGTCGCTCGTGCGATCGCGTTGTTGCGAGACGGACCGGCGAATCGTGGTGCTTCTGCCCAGACCGTGCTGCTTGCAGGTGAGATCGTCTTGCGCGCGTCGGCGCGGGTGTAACTACCGAGCGCGGGTGCCGGAGGAGCGAGCCCGGAGTTCGGACGATCACCCCGAACACTCACCCGAGCGGATGGATGCGGTCTAGAATCGGGCGAAAGCGCCTCAACGATTCACCGAAGAAGTCCGAAAGCGCCACCAGAGGAGACGATAATGCGTCGCACACACCGCGCGTTCACGCACAGCCTGCTTGCATTGCTGATTGCTGCAATTGCTGGAATCGGCGCACCGACGGCGCTCGCGCAAGGCCGCGAGTTGGTGATGGGCAACGTGAATCCGCCCAAGCATGGCACTTCGCTTGCGGCCCAGGCGTTTCTCGACAAGCTCACCGAGTTGGGCGCGGGCAAGCTGAAGGTGGTGCACCATCACTCCGGCGCGCTCGGCGGCGAGCGCGAGGTGGCTCAGCAGGTGCAACTCGGGTCCGTGGACTTCACGCCGATCACCACTGCGCCGCTTTCGACCCTGGTGCCGGAGATGTCGGTGTTCCAGCTGCCGTACATCTTCCGCGACTACGACCATGTATTCAAATCGCTGGACGGCTCGGACGCGCTGACGAAGTACTACCACGCGGTACTCGACCGGCGAGGCTTCAAGCCCATCGGC
>CADECO010000526.1:0-3741 GCA_902825905.1 uncultured beta proteobacterium | reverse complement strand
TCGGGGATCTCGCCTGCGTCGAACAGATTCGCAACCGAGTATTGCGCGGCAAGTCCGTTGCGCTCGGCATTCGCCATGGCGCGCCGGATCAATCCCGCGTTCCCTTCGACGCCGTGCACCAACGCGCCGCACCGGGCGATCGGCAAGGTGAAGTTGCCAAGCCCACAGAACAGGTCGAGCACGCGCTCTCCCGCTCGCGGCGCGAGCAATCCGATTGCCCGTCGCACCAGCACACCATTGACCGCGTGATTGACCTGCGTGAAGTCGGTGGGCAGGAATCCGATATCGATACCGAAATCCTCGATCCGGTAGTCGAGCGCAGGCGCTTCGATCGGGTGAAACAGGCGCGCACTCTCGGGCCCAGTACTCTGCAACCAGACCTGAACGCCATGCGCATCGGCAAAAGCGCGCAACTTCGTTTCGTCGGGCGCAGTCGGCGGCACCAGCACGCGGAACACGAGTACCGTGGCGGCTTGGCCGACGGCAACCTCCACCTGCGGCAGCCGCTCGGCGATCGACAGCGTATCGATGAGGGCACGCAGAGGCAGGATCAAGCTAGACACGTGCGCAGGCAGGACCTCGCACGAGTTCATGACGGCGACGTAGCTCGAGCCGCGTTCGTGGAAACCCACCAGCGCGCCGCCCTTCTTCTCGACCCAGCGCGCCGACAGCCGCGCCCGATGACGATAGCCCCACGCCAGCCCGACGATCGGCGCGAACACGCTCTCGGGTTGCACTTTGCCCACGTGCGCGAGGGCGTCTTCGAGCACGCGCTGCTTGGCCGCCACCTGCGTGCCGAGATCGATGTGCTGCAACGCGCAGCCGCCGCACACGCCGAAGTGCGGACAGCGCGGACTTACGCGCGCCACACTGGCCCGGATGACGCGCGTGACCCGACCGCGATCGAAGCTCGGCTTGCGCTGCACGGTCTCGAACTCGACCTGCTCACCGGTCAGCGCGCCCTCGATGAAGACGACCTTGCCCTCGAGATGCGCGACGCCCCGCCCCAGTGCGTCGAGCGACTCGATGGTCGCGACGCGCGCGTTTTCATCGCCCATCAGCCGCGCCCGGGCTTCCACGCGGCGAGGAACTCCCGCCAATGCTTGCCCTTCTGCTTGGTGAGTGTGGCGCGCACCAGTTCGGTCTCGGACTTGAGTCCGGCCGCATCGAGCGCGCCGCGCATATGCTGGAAGGCGAGAAACACCAGGTGCGTGTTCACCACGTCGGTTTCGCAGTAGTCGCGCACCGCGCCGATCTCACCGTGCCGGAAGGCGTCCCACACCTTGCCACCGTCCATGCCGAGCTTGCCGGGCAGGCCGAGCAAACGGGCGATCTGATCGAGCGGGACGTTGTTGCGCGGCTGGTAGAGCGCCAGCAGGTCCATCAAGTCGAGATGACGCGTGTGATAGCGGCTGATGTAGTTGTTCCACTTGAAGTCGCGATCGTCCTCGCCCATGTCCCAGTAGCGCGGCGCGCTCACGCCGTTGACCAGGCCGCGATAGTGCAGCACCGGCAGATCGAATCCACCGCCGTTCCACGAAATCAGCTGCGGGGTGAATTTCTCGACGCCGTCGAAAAAGCGCTGAATCAACGTGCGTTCGTCGTCGGCGGGCGTGCCGATCGACCAGACCCGAAACGCATCGCGTTCGCGCATCGCGCAGGCGATCGCCACGACGCGCTGCATGTGGATCGGCAGGAAGTCATTCCCGCTCGCCGCGCGCCTGCGCTGGAAAGCGTGCTCGGCCACGTCGTGATCGGTCAGGGTGTCGTCCAGTTCGTAGACCGCTCGAAGGCCGTCGACGTCGGGAACGGTTTCGATATCGAAGACCAGGGTTGGAGTCACGCGCTCGCCGATCGATCGGGGTCAGCCGGGAAATACGCCTGTGGAGAGATAGCGGTCGCCGCGATCGCAGATGATCGCGACGATCGTCGCGTCGCGGACCTGCGCGCTCACGCGCAGCGCGATCTCGATCGCACCGCCCGACGAAATCCCGGCGAAGATGCCCTCCTCGCTCGCCAGCCGCCGCGCCATCTCCTCGGCGGCGGCCTGGCTCACCGATTCGACGCGATCGACGCGACGCCGGTCGAAGATCTTCGGCAGGTAGGCTTCGGGCCATTTGCGGATGCCCGGTATGCTCGACCCATCCTCCGGTTGCGCGCCGATGATCTCGATGCTCGGATTCATCTCCTTCAGATACCGGGAGACACCCATGATCGTGCCTGTGGTACCCATGCTCGAAACGAAATGGGTCACGCGGCCGTTGGTGTCGCGCCAGATCTCCGGACCGGTCGTCTCGAAGTGCGCCTGCGGATTGTCGGCGTTGGCGAACTGGTCGAGGATCACGCCCTTGCCCTCGCGCACCATTTGATCGGCCAGGTCGCGCGCGCCTTCCATGCCGGCACTCTTGGGGGTAAGGATCAGCTCGGCCCCATACGCCTTCATCGACTGGCGCCGCTCGATCGACAGGTTGTCGGGCATGATCAACACCATCCGATAGCCGCGGATCGCCGCCACCATGGCGAGCGCGATGCCGGTGTTGCCGCTGGTTGCCTCCACCAGCGTGTCGCCCGGCTTGATCGTGCCGCGCTCCTCGGCGCGCTTGATCATCCACAGCGCCGGCCGATCCTTCACCGAGCCGGCCGGATTGTTGCCTTCGAGTTTGACCAGCACCGTGTTCGTGGTCGAGCCGGGAAGCCGCTGCAGACGCACCAGCGGCGTGCGGCCGATGGTGTCTTCGATGCTCGGATAGCCGCTCATTGCCGGCCTTCGGCGAGCAGGTGTTCGACGTAGCGCCCTACGCCTGCTTCCACGCCGAGAAAAGCATCGCCGTAGCGCGCCTCGCGCAGCCTGCGGATGTCGGCTTGGGTGAAGCTCTGGTACTTACCGACCAGGTCAGCAGGAAACTGGATGTACTCGATCGCGCCTTGTTGGCGCAGCGCATCGAGCGTGAGGACGCTCTCTCCGCCCTCGCGTCGGCATGCGTTGATGACCGCGCAGGCCACGTCGTTGAACGTGCCGGCCTGGCCGGTGCCGACGTTGAAGATGCCCGAGACATCGGGATTCTCGAGGAAATGCAGATTCACTTTGACCACATCCTCGACCGACACGAAGTCGCGACACTGCTCGCCGTTCCCGTAAGTGCCCGTCCCTTCGAACAGCTTCACCTTGCCGTCGCGCTGATACTGCTTTAAGAAGTGGTACGCCACCGAGGCCATCCGCCCTTTGTGCGCCTCGTTGCGCCCGTAGACGTTGAAATACCGCAAACCGACGATCTGCGAGGAGGCTTCGTCGAAACGAAGCCGCACCATCTGATCGAACAGGAACTTCGAGTAGCCATAGACGTTGAGCGGCGATTCGTTGCTGCGCTCCTCCGCGAACGACGTGCCTGCTCCGTACACCGCCGCCGACGAGGCATAGACCAGCGGAACGCTCTCGGTCATGCAGAAATCGAGCAACTGCAACGAGTACCGGTAGTTGTTGTCCATCATGTAGCGGCCGTCGCCCTCGGTGGTGTCGGAGCAGGCGCCCTGATGCAGCACCGCCTCGATGGCGTTGTCGAACTCGCCGTCCTCCAGCCGCTGGAGAAACTCGCGTTTGTCGATGTACTCCTCGAAATCGGCATCGATCAGGTTGCGGAACTTGTCGCCGCGTTCGAGATTGTCGACCGCGATGATGTTGCTCACGCCGCGATCGTTCAAGGCGCGCAACAGGTTCGAACCGACGAAACCGGCCGCTCCGGT
>CADECO010000525.1:0-3753 GCA_902825905.1 uncultured beta proteobacterium | reverse complement strand
TCGCCGCCTGATTCGCTCCAAATCCACAAGAGAATGCTCGCGCACAACGCAAACTGGGTGCGGATCCTTTGGAGACACGGGATTGCGGCGTGATTCCCGTTAGTTGAGACAGGCTGGGGTGGTGTCTCGGGCACCGGGCGGGGTAGCTTCGGGTTGCGAAACAACGAACCGCGCCCGACCCGGGCGCCGGAGACGACCCGATGGAAGCACATGCGATCCCCGAAGTGAAGCCCTTCTCTCGCGCGGCTGCGGGGTTCGCCGAGCTGGCCCGCAAGCTCGGGGACGCGTCGCTGGATGCCGCACACCACGGCAAGGTCGAGGAGCTGATCTGGGCGGAGGGCCTCGAGACGCTCCGGCTTCTGTACGAGGACCACATGAACATGCGAGCGTTGTCGATGCCGCAGGAGCCGGAAGTGACCGGCAGCGATGGCAAGACGCGGACGCACAAGCGGGACATGCCGCGCAAGCAGATGTCGCGCTTCGGCACGATCACGATTCACCACCGCAAGGGTTTTCGGGCGCGTGATGCCGATGCGCTGTCTCCCTTCGACGCGCAACTCAACATGCCGTCTGGGCTGAGTTCGCACGGTGTACGTCGCCGCGTGGCTGAGCTGGCGAGCATGAGCTCGTTCGACACGGTGGGTACCGAGCTGAGCAAAACCACCGGTGCATCGGCGGGCAAGCGTCAGCTCGAGGAGACGACGCACGAGGTGAGCCTGGACTTCGACGCTTTCTACGAGGCCAAGCAGGCCGAGCCGGTCACTGCGAGCGCGACGCTGTTGGTCAGCAGCGTCGACGCAACGGGCATCGCGATGCGACCCGAAGCCTTGAGGGAAGCGACGCGTCGAGCCCACGAGGCCCAAGCGGCCAAGCCCGAGCGCTGGCCGAAACCGAAGCGCGCGGGTGACATGCGGAAGAACGGCATGCGGATGGTGGCCGTCAGTGCGGTCTACGAGGTCGAGCCGTACGTTCGGCAGGCGCAGGACATCTTGCGCGACCTTCGGCCGGTTCGAGGGGTCGACGAGACCGAACCGAAGAAGCGGCGACCGAAGCCTCAGGCCAAGCGGGTGTCGGCCAGCGTCATCAAGCCGATGGAGACGGTCGTGCGCGAGAACTTCGACGACATGCAACGCCGCGACCCCGCGCACGAGAAGCGCTGGGTCGTTCTCGTCGACGGTGCCGAGCACCAGCTCGACCTGATCGAGACCGAGGCAAAGCGACGCAGTATCGCGATCACCATCGTGATCGACTTCATTCATGTCGCGCAGTACGTGTGGGGCGCCGCAAAGGCGCTCGTGCCCGACGACGAGGTGAGACGGCGCGAGTGGGTGCTCGAGAAACTCACGCTCGTCTTGTGGGGCCAGTCGAGCACCGCCGCGGCCGCGATGCGCCGCAGTGCAACCATGCGTCGCATGGCTCCCAGCGACCGTCAGGCCGTCGACGACTGCGCCGACTACCTGCTGAAATACAATGCCTACTTGGCCTACGATGCTGCCCTGCGCGACGGCCTGCCCATCACGTCCGGTGTCATCGAAGGTGCTTGTCGACATCTGTGCAAAGACCGCCTCGACATCACAGGAGCGCGCTGGGGGCTCGACACCGCCGAAGCAGTCCTCCGTCTGCGCGCGCTCGTGAGCAACGGCGACATCGATGACTACTTCGACTTTCACGAGCACCTCGAGCTCGAGCGCAACCACCTGTCACGCTACGCCGACGCGAAACCGCCGACCCTCGTCCGGTCTCCAGGGGCCAAGCTTAGAGTCGTCACGTGAGTCAAGTCGTGTCGGAAAAAGAGCCGCACCCACGCAAACTTCACGCGGCAATGCTATAGATCGTGTTGTTCCAGACCTTTGATCCACTGGTTCCGTTGGCTATTCGAATTCCACCGGAATGACCAGGATCCGGCTGATTCTCGCCGTTCTGATAAATAATATTATTATAAATCTGCGTTCCAGTTACTGGAGCACTAGATGATTGGTAGACATCGATACCACTGACCTGTGAAGAAGACAGAGAATTGTTCAGATAGACCTTGTTGTTCCGAATGATCAAATTAGTGAGAGAGGGCCCGGATCCATTGTACGCGGTGATGCCTCCGCCAGGGTTGTTGTAGATTTCGTTGCCGTCGATCAGGTTATTGTCACCGTCATGGACATAGATCCCGTAATGGCGAGTAGTGCCTAGATCGACTTGATCGTGGATTCTGCAGTGTACTACCTGCACATCACTCGCGGCAATGAAGAGCCCGCTTGATTTAAAGTTTTCGATTTCAATGTTCCGGAGAATGAAGTGGTGATTTCCGTCACGGATTTGCCATTTGGTGTTGTCGGTTTCATTGATGCCATCGAGGATCAGATTTTCGAAAATAAAGTATCCACGACTTCCTCGCGCTTTAATGGGGCCATAGCCATTTGCAGAAGAGCTTGTAGATCGAATCGTGACGGTTTCTCCTGGATAGCCAGCGACGGTAATCCAAGCATCAGCTGTGCCGATCTTGCTCACTGGTGCCTGGAAATCCATGCGGTCATTCCACACACCACCACGAATGATGATGGTGTCGCCCGCCACAGTTGGGGCTATCACTTCTGCTAGTGTGTTGTATGCGTTCCCGTCCGTCCCTGTACACGTGCGCGATGAAATATCGTAATTCGAGGACGTGCAATCTGACGGCAAAGTGTTATCCGCATATCGAGCGGTGGCCGACGCGACACCGGCTACTGCCAGAATGCAGACTGCCAGAAGCATTGGAACTATGGTGCGTAGGGCTGCGCGCAACCCGGATGTGCGACCGCGGCAAGGAGTGGCATCGCGGTTGCCCAGCCGCGGCGGCACCACGATGCCGCCATGGCGATAAGTTGGGGACCGAGGATCGTGCCTGACCATTGTTGCGTGCACAGGCGCTGGATTTGTACCGAGCATGGTTCTGGCTCCCACTGTCGCAGGCAGCGTTGCGGAGCGATAACCTCCCAATGGAGGACGCCGCGCGGTTGCGTGTCATCCATGCGGATGAATGCGACCCTTGGGCTGCGCGCGGAGACTGACGCATGGCCCCTCAACCGCCAACGCTGACACGCTTTCCACCCCCTGCGCTGGCCCGGTTGGCCCAACGAACAACGAGTCCGTCATGTTCGTCGGGCCCAGAGAAATGGTGCAGCTGCCCGGTTTCGTAATGCCCTCGATTGCGAGATGCACGATGTTGTCCGTCCCCTCCTTGACGCTGGCCGCCGAGACCGTCGGGCTACCCGAGCACCCGACACACGCCGCCGAAAATCCCGTGATGCCTGATGTCGGCAGGACGCCGGGGGTCATGACGTCAACGGTTGCTTCAATGCCGCCACCAGCGAGCGCCGCTGCCGAGACCACGCGCCCTTGCTCGAACGCGCCAATATCCGTGGCGCCCACCGGAGTAGGCCGAGCGGCAGTGCTGGTTCCCGCGTTACGGCATGGATTGGTTCCTTGAATCAAGCGAGCATCGAAAGGCGAGGTGCTGGTGATGCATTCTGCGACCGTCGTGCTCACCTTGCCTGTTGAACCACACGCATCGGACGGACCACAGGCGTTATGCGAAATTGTCGTGCCCGTTCCAGAATTGGCCACCTGTCCTGACGTGTTCCCGAATACGATATTGTTCTGTACAACTGTGTTTATCGCAGGACCGCCATCTCCTGACTCGACACTGACGCCCCATCCTTTGTTCCCATAGCGCGGGCTGTCGCCCGCAACCCAAGCGAAGCGCGAAGCGTGTAGCGCTGA
>CADECO010000524.1:0-3757 GCA_902825905.1 uncultured beta proteobacterium | reverse complement strand
GGCAGGATCTGCGTGATGTAGACACCGCCGATGCCGTTCTGGTGGTCGATCCAGTAAAACGAATTCGCCAACCCCGCCCACATCAGACCGCCTGCGGGGCGTCCGGTCGGCGCGCGCTCATGATTGATCTGGAAGCTCAGCCCCCAGCCCTTGGGCATGCCGGGGAAGAACTCTGCATCGTTCGAGAACGGCGGCATCACCGTCTTCAGCAGCGAGACGCGCGTATCGCCCATGCTATTGCGCGACATGAGATCGACGGTCTCGGGCTTGAGCACCTGGTTGCCGTTGCCCTTGCCGCGATTGAGGATCATGCGCACGAACCTGCCGTAGTCGCCCACCGTGGAGTAAAGGCCGCCACCACCCATCTCGAACTGCGGCTCCTGCGGAATCTCCAATTCCAGGTCAGGCGCGAACGCATCGTTCTCGCCACGGTGATGGATCCGCGCCATGCGTGATCGCATATCCGGCGTGATCTTGAACGCGGTGCTGCTCATGCCCAGTGGCGCGAACAGGTTCTCCTGCATGTAAGCGCCCAGCTTCTTGCCGCTCACCGCCTCGACGCACTTGCCGGCGTAGTCGATGTTGATGCCGTACTCCCAGCGCTCGCCGGGATCGAACACCAGCGGCGTCGTGAGCGCGGCGTTCTCGCAAGTGGTGATCATCGGCACGCTCTTCGCCTGTTGAAAGCGCACGATGTCGTTGTTCCAGATCTCGTAGCTGAAACCGGCGGTGTGAGTGAGCAGGTGCCGCAGCGTGATAGCGCGCTTCGGGGCGCGCAGCCTCGGTTGCCCGCCGGCGTCGAACCCTTCCAACACCTGCACGCTGCCCAGCGCAGGCACCCATTTCGAAGCCGGACTGTCGAGATCGAGTTTGCCCTGCTCGACCAACTGCATCGCGGCGGTGCCGGTGACGGCTTTGGTCATCGAGGCGATCCAGGCGACCGTATCGACGGTCATCGCCGCAGGCTGCCCGAGCACGCGCTTGCCGAACGCGCCCTCGTAGATGGCGCCATCGCGATTGGTGGCAAGAGCGATCACGCCCGGCACTTCTCCTTTGTCGGCGGCTGTGCGAAGCAGCGCATCGGCACGTTCTTTCAGCGACATGGTGATCTCCTTTGGTGGGGTGCGTCAGTCGGACGGCAGGCGGTCGAACTGCGATCGAGCTGGTGTACAGGGTGATGACAGCTGCGCTACGCTCGATGCGGGCAGATTACACCTACAACTACCACGACGGAGACACGAGTCATGCTGCAACGCTGGATCGCCCTGATCGCTGCATGCCTGCTCAGTACCGGCGCCACCACCGCACTGGCGCAGTCATACCCGAACAAGCCGGTGCGCGTCATCGTGCCATTCGCAGCCGGCGGCCCCGACACGCTCGCGCGCATGATCGGTGCACGACTGGCCGAGCAGATGGGCCAACCATTCGTCATCGAGAACCGGCCCGCGGCGAACGGAATTGTCGGCACCGATGCGGTCGCAAAGTCAGCGCCCGACGGCTACACGCTGCTCATCACCTCGAGCGGATTCGTGGGCGCACCCAGTCTCTACAAAAAACTGCCGTACGACTCGGAACGTGACTTCGCACCGGTCAGCACGATCGCCGCCAATCTGGGCACGCTACTGGTCGTGCACCCATCAGTTCCCGCGAACACGCTGCAGGAGTTCATCGCGCTGGCGAAAAAGCCCGACAGCAAGATCGCATTCAGCTCACCGGGCATCGGCAACACGCTTCATCTGATCGGTGAGCTGTTCAACGCGCGGGCCGGCGTGAAGATGCTGCACGTGCCCTACAAGGGCGGTGCGGGTGCGGTGGCCGCAGTGGTGTCGGGCGAAGTGCAGGCGATGATGGCGCCGCCGCAGCTTGGCTTGCCGCACATCCGCGCCGGCAAACTCCGCGCACTCGCCACCACCATGCCCGCGCGCCTGGACGTGCTGCCCGATGTGCCGACGATGGCCGAAGCCGGCGTGGCGGACATGATCGCCGATGGCGGCTGGTTCGGCATGCTCGCGCCGGCCGCTACTCCATCCGACATCGTCGCGCGGCTGCACGGCGAAGTCGCGAAGGCACTCGCTGATCCTGCGGTGCGCGAGCGTCTCGCCAAGATCGGCTTTGGCCCGCTCATCAAGTCGCCCGCCGAGTTCAAACCCTTCGTGAGCGAGGAGATCAAGAAGTACGCGGAGATGGCGCGGATCGCCGGGATTCAACCCGAGTAGCGAGCTCAACCTCTGCCCCAATCGGCAATTCGCCCGACAAAAGAATCTGGAGCCCGCATGAAAGCCATCCGCATCAACAAGACCGGCGGACCCGAAGTGCTTGAGCTGGTCGATCTGCCTACGCCGACACCGGCCGCGGGACAGGTACTCGTGCGCGCGCACGCCATTGGCGCAGGCAAACCCGACGTGCTGATGCGCACCGGCGTGTATCGCTGGATGCCGCCGCTGCCGGTCACCCCCGGTGCGGAGATGGGCGGCACGATCGAAGCCCTGGGTGATGGCGTAAGCGGCCTGCGCGTCGGACAACGCGTGCTGGTCTATCACATGAAAGGCGGCTGCTACGCGCAGTACACCGCCGTCGATGCCGCCGACGTGACGCCGCTGCCCGAGAACGTCGAGCTCGACGATGCGGTCAGCATCCCCAACTTTCAGGTCGCCTGGGCGCTGTTCCACGAGGCGGCGCGCGGCAATGACAAGCGCTCGATCTACGTGAACGGCGCGGCCGGCGGCATGGGCGCGGCCATCATCCAGCTCGCCAAGCTCGAAGGCCGCATGGTGATCGCCGGCGCAAGCAGCGACGAGAAGTGCGCGTTCGCCAAAGCGCAAGGCGCCGATCACACCATCAACTACTCGCGCGAGAGCGTGCCCGATCGTGTGCTGGATATCACCGGCGGCCGCGGTGTGAGTCTGGTGCTCGATCACATCATCGGGCCGCGCTTCACCGAGAGCCTGAAGATGATCGAGACCTTCGGCATGCTCGTCTCGTTCAACGCGCTCGGCGGCTTTCCGGAGAAGGATCTGTTTCGCGAGATGCGCGCCAACGTCACCAAGTGTCCGGCGGTGCGCTGCTTCACCATGCACGGCTTCGACCACGACCCGGCCGGCATGAAACGCGTGACCGACGCGACGCTGACGCTATTCGCCGAGGGCAAGGTGCGCCCGCCGATTTTCAAGCGCCTGCCGCTGGCAAAGGCGCGTGAAGCGCACGAGCTGCTCGATGCACGCGCCGTGCTCGGTAAGCTCGTGCTCAAACCCGATTGAGCGTGCTACAGGCACGGATGCGCCGAACCGTTCGCACCTGCCGCCTACTCTCAGCACTTCCATACATACGAGTGCACCGATGAAAGTCACCCAAATCGAAACCATTCGGTTGGATGCGTTCGCCAATATCCTGTGGGTGCGCATCCACACTGATGAAGGCCTGATCGGACTGGGCGAAACGTTCTACGGCCCCGCCGCGGCTGAAGCGCACATCCATCAGGTCATCGCGCCGTATCTGATCGGCAAGGATCCGCGCAACATCGAGCGGCATCAGGCTCATCTCATCGGCTATCTCGGCTTCGTCGGCTCGAGCGCCGAGATGCGCGCACGCTCGGCCGTGGACATCGCGCTGTGGGACATCCTCGGCAAGTCGGTGAATCTGCCGCTCGCCGATCTGCTCGGCGGACGCGTGCGCGATGCGATCCGCATCTACAACACCTGTGCCGGCTACAGCTACGTGCAGACGCGCCCGACGCAAGGCACCGACAACTTCGGCCTCA
>CADECO010000523.1:0-3761 GCA_902825905.1 uncultured beta proteobacterium | reverse complement strand
GTCGAAGTGCCCCCCGGCACCATGGTCATGGAGGCGGCCAGCCGCCTCGGCATCTACGTTCCGCATTTCTGCTATCACAAGAAGCTGTCGATCGCGGCCAACTGCCGCATGTGCCTGGTCGAGATCGAGAAGGCGCCCAAGCCGATGCCGGCCTGCGCCACCCCTGTCACCGACGGCATGAAGGTACAGACGCATTCGACCCGGGCGAAGCAGGCGCAGCAAGGGGTGATGGAGTTCCTGCTGATCAATCATCCGCTCGACTGCCCGATCTGCGATCAGGGCGGTGAGTGTCAGTTGCAGGATCTCGCGGTCGGCTATGGCGGCAGCGCCTCGCGCTTCGGCGAGGAAAAGCGCGTGGTCCTGTCCAAGGACATCGGTCCGCTAGTGGCCGCCGAGGAGATGAGCCGGTGCATCCAGTGCACGCGCTGCGTGCGCTTCGGCCAGGAGATCGCCGGCGTCATGGAACTGGGCATGATGGGCCGTGGCGAGCACTCCGAGATTGTCTCGTTCGTCGGTCGCACGGTCGACTCCGAACTGTCGGGCAACATGATCGACATCTGCCCGGTCGGTGCGCTCACGTCCAAGCCGTTCCGCTACAGCGCCCGCACCTGGGAATTGTCGCGCCGCAAGTCGATCGCGCCGCACGACAGCCTCGGCTCCAACATCGTGGTACAGGTGAAGGGCAACCGCGCGATGCGCGTCGTGCCGCTGGAGAACGAGGCGGTGAACGAATGCTGGCTCTCCGATCGCGATCGGTTCTCCTATGAGGGCCTGAACTCGGACCAGCGGCTGGTCAAACCGATGCTCCGAGATGGCGGCGGATGGCGCGAGGTGGACTGGCAGACGGCGCTCGAGCACGTCGCTGCGCGTCTGCGCGAGGTCGCCGGAAAATCTGCCGCGTCGGTCGGCGCGCTTGCGGGGCCAACCTCCACGCTCGAAGAGATGCATCTGCTGGCGCGTCTCATGCGCGGTATTGGTTCGGCCAACGTCGATTTCCGCCTGCGGCACAGCGACTTCAGCGCCGACGGCAAGCGCAAAGGCGTGCCGTGGTTGGGCATGCCGGTCACCGAACTGGGCAATCTCGACCGCGTCCTGGTGGTCGGATCGTTCCTGCGCAAGGACCATCCGCTGCTGGCGAGCCGATTGCGTCTGGCATCGAAAAAAGGGCAACGCGCGCATTTGCTGCAACTGGCAGGCGATGACCCGCTGATCGAACGCGCCAATCGGCTTGTTCTCGCGCCGAGCGCGCTCGTGGGCGCGCTTGCTGCCGTGACTCGCGCAGTATGCGAACTGAAACAGAAGCCGGTGCCCGATGAACTGGCGAACACCTCAGTGACCGAAGCGGCCCGCGCAGTAGCCGCGAGCTTGGCCGAGGGCAAGAACGCCGGCGTACTGCTCGGCAATAGCGCGCAACAGCATCCGCAATCCGCCGTGCTGCACGCCCTGGCGCAGCGGCTCGCGCAAGCGTTGGGCGCGCGCATGGGTTTCCTCGGCGAATCGGCCAACAGCGTCGGCGGCTATCTCGCCGGATGCACGCCAGGCGGTAGTGGCCACAACGCGGGGCAGAGCGCGGGGCTGAATGCGGCGGCGATGCTGGCCCAGCCGCGCGCGGCGTACGTGCTGCTCAACACCGAGCCTGAGCTCGATGCGCACGACGCGCAACGCGCGATGAAGGCGATGCAATCGGCGCAGTTCGTCGTGGCACTGTCGGCCTATCGAACCGCTGCGGTCGACTACGCACACGTGCTGCTGCCGATCACCCCGTTCACCGAAACCTCGGGCACGTTCGTGAACACCGAAGGGCGCTGCCAGAGCTTCAATGCGGTGGTGCAGCCGATGGGCGATGCGCGTCCGGGCTGGAAGGTGCTTCGGGTGCTGGGCAACCTGCTCGGCCTGAAGGACTTCGAGTTCGACACGAGCGAGCAGGTGCGCGACGCGGTCATCGAGGGCGGCTTCACGGCGCGGCTCGATAACGCGATCGACGGTGTGGCTCTCAACCTCGGTGGCGCAGCGTCGCCAGCGGCCGGCGCGCTGGAGCGCGTTGCCGATGTGCCGATCTACTGCGTCGATGCGATCGTGCGTCGGTCGCCTGCGCTGCAGAGTTCACACGACGCGCAAACGCCCAAGGCGTGGATGTCGAGCGGCACGCTGCAACGCGCCGGAATCACCGCGGGCGCGCGCGCCAAGGTGCGTCAGGGTGAAGGCGAAGCGGTTCTCGAAGCCGCGCTCGATCCGGCACTTCCCGACAACGTGGTACGGATCGCAGCAGGCCATCCAAGCACGGCCAGGCTCGGCGCCATGTTCGGGCCCGTCAACGTGGAGCGTGCGTGATGCGCGGCGACGTGCTCGCGACCATCGACTCGTTTGCCACGGCCTATCCGTGGGCCTGGACCTTCGGCAAGGTGGTCGCGCTGATCCTGGCGATCGTGCTGCCGCTGCTGCTGTGCGTGGCCTATCTGACGCTCGCCGAACGCAAGATCATCGGCTGGATCCAGGGGCGCATCGGACCCAACCGGGTAGGGCCGTGGGGACTGATCCAGCCGCTCGCCGACATGGTGAAGCTGATCTCCAAGGAGATCATCATTCCCACCGGCGCGAACAAGTTTCTGTTCATCGTCGCGCCGATCCTGTCGCTGATTCCGGCGTTCGCGGCCTGGGCGGTGGTGCCGTTCGCACCCGAGGTGGTGCTGGCCGACGTCAACGCCGGCTTGCTGTACGTCATGGCGATCACGTCGATGGGCGTCTACGGCGTGATCATCGCCGGCTGGGCGTCGAACTCGAAGTACTCGTTCCTCGGTGCGATGCGATCGGCGGCGCAGATCGTCGCCTACGAGATCGCGATGGGCTTCGCGCTGGTGTGCGTGCTGATGGTGTCGCAGAGCCTGAATCTCTCGGACATCGTCAATGGTCAGGGGCGCGGGCACTTCGCCGGTGAGGGCGTGTCGATCCTGTCGTGGAACTGGATCCCGCTGTTCCCGATGTTCCTGGTGTACTTCATCTCGGCGGTCGCGGAAACCAATCGCGCGCCGTTCGACGTGGCCGAAGGCGAATCGGAAATCGTCGCGGGCTTTCACGTCGAATACTCGGGCATGACCTTCGCGGTCTTCTTCCTGGCCGAGTACGCCAACATGATTCTGGTGTCGGCATTGGCCGCACTCCTGTTCCTGGGCGGTTGGCTGCCGCCGTTCGACTCGGCGTTCACCCATTGGATTCCGCCGTTCGTGTGGTTCGGTTTGAAAGTGGGATTCCTGCTGTTCTGTTTCCTATGGTTCCGCGCCACCTTCCCGCGCTATCGCTACGACCAGATCATGCGGCTGGGCTGGAAGGTGTTCATCCCGGTGACCATCGTCTGGCTGGTGGTAGTGGGTGCGTGGATGCAGACGCCATACAACATCTGGAAGCCGCTGTGATCGAGCGAGTCCGCGATTTCTTCAAGACGTTCCTGCTGCTGGAACTGGCCAAGGGCATGTGGCTCACCGGCCGGCATCTGTTCAAGCGCAAGATCACCGTGCAGTACCCGGAGGAGAAGACGCCGCAAGGTCATCGCTTCCGTGGCCTGCACGCGCTGCGGCGCTATCCCAACGGCGAGGAACGCTGCATCGCCTGCAAATTGTGCGAGGCGGTCTGCCCGGCGCTCGCGATCACGATCGAGTCGGAGCAGCGCGCCGACAACACCCGGCGCACCACGCGCTACGACATCGACCTCACCAAGTGCATCTTCTGCGGCTTCTGCGAGGAATCGTGCCCGGTCGACTCGATCG
>CADECO010000522.1:0-3763 GCA_902825905.1 uncultured beta proteobacterium | reverse complement strand
CCAAGGCCCCTTCTTTGCGAATTTTGTTGCTTTCACGAAAACCGGAAAGCTGGCCTAGGGTTCGGTATGCGCAGCGTGCACCGCCGCACCGACCACGACAAGCGCCATAAACGCCGGCAAGGCGAACACCCACAATGGCTCGTGCCAAGCGAGTGCCGCGCCGGCCGCGGCCCCCGCTACGTAGGCGAGCCATACGCCCAACAGAATCCCCGCGCCTTTGTGCGGCTCCACGAGCACGGGCGCAGGCGATTTCAGACACCTACTGCAGCTGCAACAAGGTGTGCGTCTGCATTCCGGTCCGCTGCCAGGCGCATCGCCTGTTGCACGACGATCCGGTGGTGCGAACCATGGCGCGCGAGATCCTCTTAGTCGTGGGTGCGCGCGAAGCGGCGTACATGGAATGGGCGGCCGAAACGGCGCAAGGCGCGCTGCGGCAATCCATAGCCGCGCTGATGCGAGCCGTTGCTGACGACGTGCGACCCGACCCTGGCACCTGGCCGAGTATCGCCGAGTGTGCGGTGCGGCTCGATCATCCGGACGACATCGTCGCCCTCATGGCGGCGCAGTTGATATGCCTCCAGCACGCCTCATCGAACACGCGAGTATCCGCGCCGCTACTTGGGAAAGCGCGGCTGATCAACGCACAAGCCTGCGCGCGCCCCGCCCCGCATCACCAAGCGAAGGCTTCTTAACGCGTACCCGGTATTGCCGAGTTCGCATGCGCGGGTCGCGCGACGCGAATGGATTGCACCAAACGGCACTGCGATAGCGGCAACGGCGCTTCGACCGCCACGGTGATCTCGATGTTGTCGGAACGCCCATCGACCCATCGCAGCGCGACGGCCAAGGTAAGTTCATCGTGCTCGTCAATGGAGGATCGGGCGCGCATGCCTACTAGTTCGACCAACTCGTCGAACCCGAGCGCCGACCAGCAAGCAATTTCCCGCGCAAGGATTTGCCGCGCGACGGCATCAAAGGCAGGGAATTGAAGCGCCATACTTTCGGTTTCACGGGGGAGTTCTGCCGGCTCACTCTTCCAGCCATATCTGCGCGATTGATTGCCCGGCAGCGGCAGGCTACGCCCCAGCGTCCAGCACTTGTGTCAACGATCATTGCAAATCGACGCCCTCGGATCGAACGCTTGCGCACATCTTTCTTCTTGTTAGCTACGAGGCTGGGTTGTTGCAACGAGGAAGCCAAACGAGGTTTTGTCCTACGCATCAAGCTCCGCGCGGCAGCGCAACATCAGGATTTGCGGAGCAATCCGTTTGTGCGTGATCTTGCCCTACTCAACCCACGCGTTAGTCGGTTGCTGGTTCAATGCATCCGCACTGCGGTCCGAGAAATTCAACGGTGAAAGCGAACCGCGGCCGGGCATCCAGCCGTCAACGACAAACGCAAGCGCTCCTGCCTGGCCGGCCGTGCGGTTATTGGCATTCGGGTGACCACCGCAGTGGATGACGATGCTAGCCTTAGGAAATAGGGTCGACCGGCCCATGATCGCGCCGCAGAAGGAAGAAAATGGAAGTCGCCGACGTTCCGCAATTCGAGACGCGACTCGCCAACATTCATGAGGTTTGCCTCGACACCGGCATCGGCAAGGAATCGCTCCGCGCCTGGGAACGTCGCTACGCGTTTCCCAAGCCCGCGCGGGACGCCGTGGGGAACCGCGCCTATACCCAGGCTGAAATCGCAAAGCTCAAGCTGATCAAACGCCTCGTCGACTGCGGCTATCGCCCAAGTGCCATCGTCTCCCGCACGCTCACCGAGTTGCGTGCGCTGCTGCACCAATCCGCACATGAACCGTCTTCACTTCGGGACAACGCCCGGTTTCGCCCTTTGCTCGACATCCTGCTTCGTAATGATCCGGTGCAGTTGAATGTCGAACTGGAGGCGCTGCTGCGCACGCAGGGCCTGGAATCGTTCGCCACGCAAACGGTGGCGCCGCTTCTAGCGGTGGTTGGCAACCTGTGGGCGGTCGGTGAGATCGAGATTTACCAGGAGCATCTGTTCTCGCAAACAGTCCAGACGTTGCTGCAAGAAGGTATTCGCGCCCTGCGCAGCGAAAAACGCGCGCCGCGCGTGCTGCTGGCCACGTTTCCTGGAGAGCAACATCAACTCGGTCTGCTGCTTGCGCAAGCGATGCTCAGCGCCGAGTCGGCGTATTGCCTGTCGCTTGGCGCCTCCGTGCCGCTGGATGTAATCGCTCAAGCCGCGCAGGCCCATCGGGCGGATGTGGTGGCCGTTTCCGGGGCGGCATGCTTTCCGGTTCGATCAGCCGAGTACGCGCTGGCGACGCTCGATGCAAGCCTTGCACCGCAGATCGAAGTTTGGATTGGCGGCAGCGCCGCACGGGCACTGCGCAGTCCACCGCCGCGCGTCCGAATCGTGCGGGCATTGACGGACATTCGTCCCACGGTACAAAGCTGGCGGGCAATGCGCAAGTGGGGAGCCGGATCGTAGTCACGCCATTGATAGCGGATCGAGATGCTCATTTTTTCACCACGCCGATATTCGATGCGCTTCGTGCGACATTTCAGGTGCTTACGCGACCGCCGTTCCATGGTTATTCACAGTAGCTGGTGATAACCGAAGCCCCACCACTGCCTTGTTCGGTTGTAAAACGGGCGATGTTGTCTTGAACAATCGCCATCGATTGCGACCTGGACAAGCTAAGCGTGCCCTAGTTGCTACTTGATTGCGCGCACACTGATCCCGCAGGCGCTACGCGTGTCGTGGGGACTGATGCGGTCGAGCACGCGGCCAAGACGATTTAGTAGCGGTACGCTGGTACGTCGGGCGATGCGGCCCCATCGGGTCTCTTCGAGCGACCGATGCAGCAGTACGTTAATGGTGGTCATCACGCCGCTGCCGGTCGCACCCTCGGGCATCACTTCGACTTTGGAAAACCGATGCGCGAGACGACGCAGACCATCCGGCAGGAAGCGCCACAGCTCATCGTGGTGCTCGGGATAGCAACCGCGTGTGGATAACAGGAGCTGACCGCCTGGCTTGAGTACGCGATGCATTTCGTTGATCGCGGCGCCCGGATCGGGAATGTACTGAAGCGTATCCGTGCATAGCACCAAGTCGAGGCAATCGTTGCGCAAGGGAATGTGCTCGGCCGTAGCCACGACATCGACCATCCCTTCGAACTGAAGATCCAGCGCGAAGTAACCACGGATCTTCGTCTCGATCAGGCCGCGGTACGGTTGAATCCGGCCGCCCACATCAAGCACGTTCAGTTGGCCAGGCAACTGCTCGAGCCAGGCTTCGAGGATCGGACGGCGATGCTGAAAAATCAGGCTATCGACGTCTCGATCGTCCGGATCGAGTCGAGCCGCTGAGGCAACCTTTGCGTTGCGGACGCTGCGTGCTCGATGTTCCAAGCTCAGGTTGCCCCCACTGCGGACGTAGGAGTACGCCATTTGCGTCCCTTTCGGTCTGCGCCCTTGATCGCTTCGCCCTGTTCGAAAATGTCAGGGCAGAGCCAATCTAGTCCGGACTGCAGCAGCCGAACAGGCGCGTAACGAAACTCTACCGAGCTGTCCCGAGTAGCATCGATCCCTCGACACTAAGGTTATCCAACGCGCGATGATGTCGCGGGCAGATTTGCGATGCTGGCGATTGTCGTATGCACTCTTCGACGCATGAGCATCGATAGCTACGAAGAGCCGTTGCGCTGACGCTCGCTGGGCTGGAAGCGGCGCTACGAGCTGACGGTTCACGATTCGAACTCGGCGCCGCGGTACGACACAAAAGC
>CADECO010000521.1:0-3784 GCA_902825905.1 uncultured beta proteobacterium | reverse complement strand
TAGCGCGCCTGTACTGACGAGGTAGTAGAACGATTGGAAATGCAGGACGAACACGAGGTTCTCGAGATACAGCGGCCGCTGGCGTCGAAAGACCCAGAACTGCACGAGCGCGACGAGCGGCAGCACGGCGAACATCACCTTCGGCAGCAGGGTCTCCAGCTCGGTGTTGAGCGCGCGTCGGTCGCCGCCCAGCGCGCGCAGGCACCTGCTCTCCAGATCAGGTACGAGCCGCAGCGCCCAGCCGGGATTGGTAGCGATCTGCGCGCAGTCGGACGCCTGCATCTCGCGGCCGCCAGCGCTCACGATTCGCGACGCCGGCGGCGCGAGGACCGACGCGATGACGAAGTACAGGATCGAGATGACCAGATAGCTGCGGAACGGCGGCGAGTACGAATGGCGCTTGCCTGCCAGGTATTGCTCAGTGATCGCGCCCGGCCGGGTCAGCAGCACCCGCAGCGTGCGCCAGAATTTCGAGTCGACGTGGAACAGACCCTCGACGAACTCGTGCAGGAAATGACCGAGCGACAGCGAAGTGTGACTGTCCTGGCCGCAGCGACCGCAATAGCGATCGGCAAGCGGCGCGCTGCAGTTGGCACACAGGGCGGGACGGGCGGCGTCGTTCATGGTGCTGCACGAGTGTACCAAGTGCGGGTCCCTCGTCCTATGATGGCGGCGGCACAGCTCAACAACGAGATCGGCCGTTGAACAGGATCACTGTCCGGGCAACCGACGGCACCGAGCGCACCTACACGCTGCACGGCGGGAACCTCGCGATCGGCCGGGATCCAGCCAGTGGCATTTGCCTGCAGGACTCGCAAGTCAGCTGGCAGCATGCCGTGCTGAGCGAAGCCGGCGGCGTGTGCGTCATCGAAGATCTCGGCAGCTCCAACGGCACGTTCGTCGGTACGCAGCGGATCGATCGGCAGGTGCTCAATCCGGGCGAGATCGTGCGCATCGGTCCGTTCGAGATCGCGTTGCAGATGCGCGCGATGCCTTCGCCGACGTCCGCCAGCGAGCACACGATGTTCGACGCGGCCATCGCGCAAGCCGCAGCGCCGTTTCAGCGACGCCCCAGCGAACAGACCGCCTCGCAAAAAACGCTCACGCCGGAACAGCCGCTGCGCCGCTGGCTGCGACTCACGCCGCTCTCGGAAAGTTACGGGACTGCGAACCTGCGACAGGAAGCGATCGCAGGTCTGACTGTCGCGGCGCTGGTCGTCCCGCAAGGCATGGCTTATGCGCTGTTGGCGGGCTTGCCGCCGGCGATGGGTTTGTACGCCTCCATCCTGCCGATGATCGTCTATGCACTGGCTGGCAGCGGTCGTCAGACATCTGTCGGTCCGGTGACCGTCGACTCGCTGATGCTCGTGCTGGGCCTGAGCACGCTCGCGACCGCCGGCAGCGGTGCATTCATCGCACTCGCCGTGCTGCTGACGGCAATGATCGGCGCGATTCAACTGGCGATGGGCGCACTGCGCCTGGGATTTCTCGTCAACTTCCTTTCGTATCCGGTGCTCGCGGGGTTCACGTCTGCGGCTGCGGTCATCACGGTGCTCGGTCAGCTGAAGCATGTGCTCGGCGTGAGCCAGGTGCAGCACGCGGAGTTGTATCGAAGCGTGGCGGACGTGCTTGCACATGCTGGCCAGACGAATCCGATCACAGTGGTGATCGCAATCGGTTGCGCGATTGCACTCTGGGCAGTGAAGCGCTGGGCACCGACAGCGCCCGGAGCATTGGCGCTCGTTATCTTCTGCACTGTGCTCGCCTATGCCTTGGGATTGGATGCTCGCGGCGTGAGCGTGCTCGGTCCGGTCGACGGAGGTTGGCCGCAGCTCAGCGTACCTTCGCTGCACTGGGCAGATATTCGACAGCTCACGCCACTGGCACTGACGATGGCGTTGGTGGGATTCGCGCAGACGATCTCGGTCGGCAAGTCGCTCGGCAACAGATTCGGTTACGACATCGATGCGAATCGCGAGCTGACGGCGCTCGGCCTGTCGAATCTCACGTCGAGCCTGTCGCAGGGTTATGCCGTTTCTGGAAGTCTCGCGCGCTCAGCGCTGAACGCCGCGGCCGGGGCTCGAACGCAGGTTGCAGCGATCGTTTCGGCAGTGTGCGTCGGCATCACGACGCTGTTCTTCACGCCGCTGTTTCACTACCTGCCGCAGGCAACACTGGCCGCGATCTTGATCGTGTCGTCGCTGCGGCTGATCGACACGCGCGAGATCCGCTACCTGTTCAAAGTGAAGATCACCGAAGGCATTTTGCTCGTCTTCACCTTCATCGCGACGCTGGCGCTCGGCATCATGCCGGGCCTGCTGCTCGGCATCGTCGCCTCGATCCTGCTGTTCATCACGCTCAATACGCGGCCCAACACTGCAATCCTCGGCCGGCTGCCGAACACGAATATTTTTCGCAACGTGCAGCACTTCCAGGAGGCGGAGACGATCCCGGGCCTGGTGATCCTGCGCATCGATGCCTCGCTGTATTTCGCGAATACAGTCTTCCTGAAGGAGAAGGTGCACGAGATCTGCCGACAGCACGCAGCGACGCTGAAGGCGCTCATCCTGGACGCGAGCGCCGTGAACGACCTGGATTCGTCGGCGGACACGGCCCTGCATCAGCTGTCGGCGGAGTTCAAACAGAAGGGCATCGAATTTTACATAGCAGGCGTGAAGGCGCCGGTCCGCGATGTCATGAAGCGCTCGGGCCTGTACGCGGTGCTGGGCAGCGATCACTTCTTTTTCACAATCGATGCCGCGGTCAAACGCTTTCAGGACAAGACTCGCCAGCGTCAATGAGGTAGGCTAACCGCAGTCGATGTTCCGGGGATTTCTCCAGGAGGGATTCGCCATGAACATTCTGTCAGCACGAAAACTCGGCACAGCGGCACTCGCCGCAATCATGACGTGCGGCTTCTCACTCCCCGCCATCGCCGACGACGCACCCGGCTGCCCGCGCCCGCAACTCAAGGAAGGCGAGGGCATCGCGGATGGCGGCATCACTGCCGAGAAGCACGCCGCTGCCGCCAGCAAGCGTTTCGAAACGATGGACAAGGACAGGAACGGCAAGATCACCGTTGCCGAGATCGGCGCAAGCCACGGCGCCGAGAGCATCGTGTGGGCGAATCATCCGGAGACGCCGGCCGAGAAACTCCGCAGTCTCGATACCAATCGCGACGGTGTGTTGACGGTCTCGGAATACTCCGCCGGCTCGCAGCGGATGTTTCACATCCTCGACGTCGACGGCAACGGCGTGCTGACGCCGTCCGAGATGGTGCTCGACCCGCGCAGCCGCTGACTCAGTTCCGGCCGTACCCGCATCAGCGCAAGCGTGGCCCTTCCAACGCATCCCGCTGCCATTTCCCGAGGTTGGCCGCAGCTTCGTAGGTGCTCTGTAAAAACTCCAGGATGGCCGCTTCCGGAGAAGCCGCGCGACGGGCCGCTTCGTAAGGCAGCACGAACTCCCGAAGCGCATCGCTGTAATGAGCACCGATGGGACCGACGCGCGCAGCTGCATAACCCGGCGGTTCCGGATAGGCGTACGAATAGAAGCACGCTTCGGGGTATTGCTCGCCGCCGGCCCAGAAACCAGCACTGCTGACCTCGTGCGAGTACGCCTCGCGCGCCACCCGATCCGGCAGATGCGGGACACCGCCCGGATGCTCCGGCGCCGTGCGGCCGGAGAATCGCGTGACTGCGAGGTCGGCGCTGCCCCAGAAGAAATGCACCGGGCTGCACTTGCCGATGAACCGTGCCCTGAAGTCCTCCAACACGCGCTGCGT
>CADECO010000520.1:0-3789 GCA_902825905.1 uncultured beta proteobacterium | reverse complement strand
ACATGTGGGGCGACGAGAGCCGCTGGCAGGAACTCTTCAAGCAGTACCCGGGCGGCAGGCCCGCGACTGCCGAGGAGGTCGCGGACCTGATGGTGTTCCTTGCCTCGTCACGCGCGGGCTACATTACCGGAACGATCGTCACGATCGACGGTGGCGTCGCGGCCCGCGGTTCCATCATCAAGTAAAGGATCTGACGCGGCTTCTCTATTGATCATTCAAAGGACGCCTCATGCCCTACGCTAACGCCCACGATGGCATCCGCCTCTGGTACGAGGAGGCCGGCTCCGGCACCCCGATCGTATTCGTCCACGAGTTCGGCGGCGATCATCGCAGCTGGGAGCTGCAGATGCGCCGCTTCTCGCGCAATCATCGATGCGTCACATACGGAGCGCGCGGCTATCCGCCTTCCGACGTGCCGGAACGCCTTGAGTCGTATTCGCAGGCGATCGCGGCCAACGACATCGTTTCGGTGATGGACGCGTGCGGCATCACGAAGGCACACGTGGTCGGCCTTTCGATGGGCGGCTTCGCGACGCTTCACCTTGGCCTCATGGCACCGGAGCGCGCCCTGTCGCTGGTCGTGGCGGGGGCGGGCTACGGCGCGGAGAAGCAATACGAGGACTACTTCCGCAACGTATCGCTCGAGGTCGCGAAGAACTTCGAGACCGAGGGGGCGCAAGCGTTCGCCAAGACCTATTCGCTGGGCGCGAGCCGCGTGCAGTTCCAGAACAAGGATCCGCGCGGCTGGCAAGAGTTCGCGACGACGCTCGGGCAGCATTCGTCCAAAGGGTCGGCGCTCACCATGCGCGGCGTACAGGCGCGGCGTCCGTCAATCTACGACCTCGAAGATCGCCTCAAGGTCATGCGCGTGCCTACGCTCGTCATGGTGGGCGACGAGGACGACCACTGCTTGCAGCCCGGCATCTTTCTCAAGAAGACGCTGCCGGCCGTCGGACTCGCTGTGATCCCGAAGTGCGGCCACACGATCAATCTGGAGGAGCCGGAGCTCTTCAACCAGTTGGTGGGCGAATTCATTGATATGGTCGAGGCGGGCGCGTGGAAGGAGCGCGACCCGCGCGCGAAGCCCTCGGAGATCATGAAGACCGGCTGACACCCAAGAATGCGCGTCTTTCGGTGCCTGATTGACGGCGGAGTGATGCCCGTCGAGGAGGCACTCCCGGAAGGTCCGCACCTTCCGGCATGGATTCACGATGGCCCGTCAGATCTTCATCTCATCCGGCGGCGGCTCGACCGATGCGTACCAGTCGGCCACGCCGGAGCCGTTCATGAAGACCGTATCGCTGCGCGCCTGCAGCGTATCGAGGATCTTGTTGAACCAGCTCATGCGATGCGGCACGCCGACCAGATGCGGGTGCAAGGGCAGCACCATGACACGGCAGTTGCGTTCGAGTTCGCTCTGAAACGTCTCGAGGGTCCAGAGCACCCGGTCATATTGCGCGTTGGAGTGGAAGGCCCATCCCGCCCAGATGGGCCCGTCGTTCAGATCGAGCGAATAGGGTGCCGCGATGAGCGGGCCATGCTTGGTGCGCATCCAGGTAGGCAGATCGTCCACGACCCAATCGCACACGTAGTTGAGGCCGCGTGACTTGAGGACATCGGGCGTGTTCATGGTCTCGCTCAAGCCCGCTCCCAGCCAGCCGCGCACCGGTGTGCCGGTAAAGCGCTTGATGCGCTCCAGGCATTTGTCGATCGTGGCGACTTCATCGGGCTCGCTCTGCAGCGCCTTCTGCGTCCAGCCGTGCCCCATGAATTCCCAGCCGGCCTCGAGCATTGCTTCGGCGGCTCGCGGATAGACGTCGATCACCGTTGCATTGAGCGTCGTTGACGCCGGCAGGCCGCGGCGCTTGAGCGCATCGAGGATGCGCGGCAGGCCGGTGCGCATGCCGTACTCGACCCACGAAAAATTCAGCACGTCGGGAATCTTGTCGCTGCCGTGCGGACCGGGGATGAGCTTGCGCGGCATGGGTTGGTCGAACGGCCAGTACTCGACGTTCACCACGATATGGACGATCAGCGGTTTGCCTGGCACGGGCGGTGCCAGCCGCTTGCGATCGGAGGCCATTTGATAGGGAATGCGCGGATTCGACGACACGGGTTCCTCCGGATGAGAACGAAAACGCAAGGTGTTTATAGTGCAATCGGACGGTTGCTGGATACGCCAACGGCGGGTGCGGCAATTCGTCGGCGGCGTGCAAATGGCAAAGCGCGATTGCGCTCCGACGCGTTATCCGACCACGGTCGGCCTGCTCACGATCACCGACTCGTGCCACGGAATGATGAAGCGTTTGAGCCCGCCCACCAGCAGATACAGGGCAAAGCCGATCAGGGTAAGCAGGAAGATGACGGCGAACATCGCGCCGACTTTGTAGTCGTTGAGGGCGGCCACTGCGAGGTGCCCCAAGCCGGAGCTGCCGCCCAGATACTCGCCTACGACGGCGCCGATGATGGCGAGCACGATGCCCACTTCCATACCGGCAAGGATCGCTGGCAGCGCACTAGGTAACTCGAGCGAGCAAAAGCGTTCCCATTTGGTTGCGTTCAGCACGGTCATGACGTCCTTGTGCCCGAGGTCGACTGATTTCACGCCGAGCACCGTATTGGTGAGGATCGGAAAGAACGCGAGCACCGCTGCGACCACGATCTTGGCTTCCGGACCGAAGCCGAACCAGAGAATGAAAAGCGGCACCAGCGCGACTTTGGGCACCACCTGTGTGGCGACGATGAATGGATTGAGCGCCTGTTCGAGCCATGGCGTCTTGCCGAGCAGTGCGCCAAGGCCCACTCCGACGATCGTTGCGATCGCGAATCCGGCTAGCGTCTCGTAGAGGGTGATCCAGGTGTGGTACAGCGTATTGCGCGCCTGGATCAGCTCGATGAAGCTCTCCGCCACGGCGAGCGGCGGTGGAACGATGAACTTCGACACGTTGAACCAGGTCACGTAGAAGTGCCACAGCAGCACGAAGCCGACCAGAATCGCAGGCGTCGTGATCCAGGTGACGGGAATTCGCTTGTGCATCATGCGATGCGCTCCAATCGCTCGCGCAGCGTACGCACGGTTTGCTGGAACGCGGGCTCATCGTGGATGCTTTGCGTGCGCGGCCGCGCGAAAGGCACGTCGATGATCGTGTCGATCCGCCCAGGGCGCGGCGAGAGCAGCACGATGCGATCGGCCAGGAACACCGCCTCGGCGATCGAGTGCGTCACGAACACGATGGTGCAGCGCTTGGTGAGCCAGATGCGCTGCAGCTCGAGGTTGAGCTGATCGCGCGTGATCGCATCGAGCGCCCCGAACGGCTCATCCATCAGCAGGATGTGTGGTTCGTGAGAAAGCGCCCGTGCGATGGCAGCGCGCTGGCGCATGCCTCCGGACAATTGCCGCGGCCACGCGCGCTCGAATCCGCCGATGCCCACGAGCTGGCAAAGTTCGCGCGCGCGCTCCAGACGCTCGCCCTTGGGCATGCCGCGCAGCTTGAGTGGCAGCGCGACATTGTTCTGGATCGAATACCACGGGAACAGATTTGCATCCTGAAACACGACTCCCAGCTCGCTTACCGCTGCGGCATTTCGGCGCTCGCCGTCCCAGAGGGGGTGCTCGCCGATGCGCACGCCACCGGCGCTCGGTTGGATCAGACCGGCGATCATGCGCAGGATCGTGGTCTTGCCGCAGCCGGATGGGCCGAGCAGCACCAGGAACTCGCCGCCGCGAATGCTGAGCGTGGACCGATCGACGGCGAGCACGATGCCGTCGATCGGTCCACGCTCAGCATT
>CADECO010000519.1:2155-3796 GCA_902825905.1 uncultured beta proteobacterium | reverse complement strand
ACCAAGATGCTGGCGATGGCGAACTCGGCATTCTTCACCGGCATTGCGGGCGCGTTCTACGCGAACTACTACCAATTAATCGAACCGGAGCTGGTGTTCGGCGCCTCGAAATCGATCGATGGCCTGATCTGCGCTGTGATCGGCGGGGCCGGTACGGTGTTCGGGCCGTTGCTCGGTGCGCTGCTACTGGCACCGCTCGCTGAGACCACCAAGGCGTTGTTCCGCGCCTATCCGGGCCTGGACGTGGTGCTGTACGGGGCGATCCTCATCGTGTTCGTGCGGTTCATCCCGCATGGCATTTCGGGAATGCTGAGCGGCTGGTGGGCGCGGGTCCGGGGCACGCGCCCATGAGCGCGCTGCTCGAACTGCGCCAGGTGAGCAAGATCTTCGGCGGGCTCACCGCGGTGAAGGACGTCGATCTCGATCTGCGCGAGGGCGAGATCCTCGGTCTCATCGGACCGAACGGCGCCGGCAAGACCACGCTGTTCGCGACCATCGCCGGCTTTCATCGACCGAGCGCCGGAACGATCCGCTATGGCACGCGATCGATCGTCGGACTCAAACCGCATGAGATCTGCCGTCTGGGCATCACGCGCACGTTCCAGCTCGTCAAGCCGTTTCCGCATCTGTCGGTGCTCGAGAACGTGTTCGTCGGCGGCCTCAATCGCAGTGGCGACCGGCGCACGGCAGTGAAGGCGGCCGAGCGCATCGTCGAGCTCGTGGGGCTGGCGAACGTGGCCACGCACAACGCCTCGCAGCTCACCACGCCCGGCATGAAGCGTCTCGAACTGGCGCGTGCCCTGGCCACGCAACCGAAGATCCTGCTGCTCGACGAAGTGATGTCCGGCCTTTCGCCCACCGAGAGCGCAACCATGGTGCAGCTGGTGCGGCGCATCCGTGACGACGGCATCACCATCCTGGTGATCGAGCACGTCATGCGCGCCATCATGACGCTGTCCGACCGCATCGCCGTCCTGCACCACGGCGAGAAGATCGCAGACGGCACACCCGATGCGGTCGTCAACGATCCGCGCGTGGTCGAGGCGTATCTCGGCTCGCACTTCTCGCAGGCCGCGCATGCTTGAGGTCGACCGACTGTGCGCGTGGTACGGCGACGTGCAGATCCTGCGCGATGTGTCGTTCAGCGTCGCCAGGGGCGAGGTCTGCGCACTGCTCGGTGCCAACGGTGCGGGCAAGACGACGACGCTGCGTGCGATCTCCGGGCTCGTCGAGAAGCGTGCGGGCAACGTCCGGCTCGATGGACAGCCGCTCGCCGGGCTGGCGGCGCACGCGATCGTCGAGCGCGGTTTGATCCAGGTACCTGAAGGGCGATTGTTGTTTCCGCGCATGCCGGTGCGCGACAACCTCGAACTGGGCGCGTATCTGCCCGGACCGGCGAAGCATCGCCAGGCGAACCTGGAGCGGGTGCTCGGCATCTTCCCGGTGCTGAAGGAACGGCTCGACACCCCGGCCGGTCAGCTCTCAGGTGGTCAGCAGCAGATGGTTGCGATCGGTCGCGCGCTGATGAGCGCGCCGCGGCTGCTCATGCTCGACGAACCGTCGCTCGGGCTCGCGCCGCTGGTGGTCGACGAGATCTTCGCGATCGTCAAGCGCATTGCCGCCGAAGGCATGACGGTGCTG
>CADECO010000519.1:0-2055 GCA_902825905.1 uncultured beta proteobacterium | reverse complement strand
CGACGAGATCTTCGCGATCGTCAAGCGCATTGCCGCCGAAGGCATGACGGTGCTGCTGGTGGAGCAGAACGTCGGTCCGGCGCTGGCGCTTGCGCACAAGGCGTTCGTGCTGGAGAACGGTGAGGTCGTGTTAGCGGGCACCGCGGCGGAACTCGCCCGCAACCCGCGGGTGCGCGAGGCATACCTCGGTCTGTAGCGTCGCGACCGAGCTGCTTCAGTTCTTCTTCGCCGCCGCGTTCGGATCCGCCTTGGCGTCGGACTTGATCGACCCAGGCAGCAGCACGCCGGTGCGTATGCACACGCCGGTCGACGAGCCGGATTGACGTGAGCAACGATAGTCGAGCGGACAGTCGGATTCGAGCCGGCAACTGCGCGAGTAGGTGCTTCTCACGTCGAGCTTGCCCTTCTCGTCCACCGAGGCGCGCGAGTCGCCGCCCACGGCCACGCTTTGACAGCGGCCGTACAGATTGCCGCGCTCCTTGACGCACTTGACCCCAGGCCGGCAGTCGCGATCGTACTGACACGCCAGCACCAGCCCGGGCAGCGCCAGCAGGCACATCGAAGTCAGTAGCCGTACCACGTTGCGGATCACGATCATTGCCCCGGTTGCAACCCAACTGCCAGACCTGCTCGGCAAAACGAACGCTGCGCGCCGATGACTCGTGTCGACTATCGACCACGCAGCGGATCGGTTGGATCGCGCTCATCCAGGATATCGCGCATGCGCGTCTCGATCGATGGTTTGATCGCACCGTGCGTGAGAATATAGAAACGTTCGTCGCGAATAGCGGTGTACACGCGCTCGGCGACATCGGCGGCGCTCAGTTTTCCTGAAGTCACCGCTTTTCTGAGAGTGGCTTCCATGACGCGCTGGCGCTCGCTTTTCCCGACACCGACGTTGTGCAGCGCGGCCGGACGGTTGCGCTCCGAATCGGCGATGCCGGAGGCGAAGTACGCGGGGCATACCACCGAGCAGCGCACTCTCGACCCGGCGCGATGGAGATCGTGGAACAGCGATTCGCTCAGCGCGACCACCGCGTGCTTGGTGACGTTGTACAGGCCCATGCCCGGGGGTGAGATCAACCCTGCTACCGAGGCGGTGTTGACGATGTGTCCCTCGTCCTCCTGTCGCAACAGAATCGGTGTGAACACCCGCACGCCGTGGATCACGCCCCAGAGGTTGACGCCCAGTCCCCAGTTCCAGTCGGCGGTGGTGTTCTCCCACACCGCGCCGAGCAGGGCGACGCCGGCGTTGTTGGCGACGATGTGGACCGCGCCGAAGCGATCGAGCGTGGCGCGTGCGAGGGCCTCCATCGATTCGGCCTGCGATACGTCGGTGCGATGCGTGGCGACCGTCGCGCCGGTGGCCTGCAATTCGCTCGCGGTTGCCTGCAGCGTGCGCTCGTCGATATCGGCCAGCATGAGCTGCACGCCTTCGCGGGCGAGGCGTTCGGCCAGTGCCCGCCCCAGGCCGCTTGCGCCCCCGGTGATGACTGCGACCCGGCCGCGAAAGGTTTTCATGTTGGCGTCATTGCGTCGGTGCGCCGGCTGCGATCCAGCGGCCGAGCATGCGACGTTCCTCGTCGGTCATCTTGGTGAGATTGCCGATCGGCATCGCCTGCGTGGCCACCGATTGCTGATGGATCTTCACCGCGGCGGTCTTGATCTGCTCGATCGATTCCAGCCGCAACCCACCCGGGGGTTGCTGAAAGCCGGCGAACGAGGGTTTCTCGGCATGACAGGTGACGCATCGCTGCATCACGATCGCCTGCACTTGCGCTGCGCTCGGTGTTTCGGTGGTTGTCGCGCCAGTGGACGAACTGCGTGGGGCGATCGCGGCGGCCAGTCCGATGAGCAGCACGATCGCGATCGCCGGTAACGCCACCGCGTTCCTGCCTTTGTGCCGCAGCACGAAGTACTGCCGGATCAGCGCGCCGGCCACCATGATGATCGTGAGCACCAGCCACGCATGCCGGTGGCCGAAGGTCATCGGGTAGTGATTGCTGATCATGATGAACAGCACCGGCAGCGTGAAGTACGTGTTCTGCACGCTGC
>CADECO010000518.1:0-3805 GCA_902825905.1 uncultured beta proteobacterium | reverse complement strand
GGCGATGGGTGCCGAGATCATCACCGTCGCATTCGTCGTGGTGGTGATCGGCGGATTGGGCAGCTTCTGGGGCGTGGTGCTCGCGGCGCTGCTGGTCGGCGTGGTGCGCGGGATCACCATCCATTTCGTGCCGGCGGCCGGCGAGGCGTCGATGTACGTGCTGATGTTCCTGGTGCTCTTGTTCCGGCCACGTGGGTTGCTGGGCGAGCGGATCGAGAAATTCGAGTGAGTACGGCAAACGATTCGCAGCGGCGCGCGGCTTCACTAGCGCGGCACCGCCCAGTTTTGTTCGGCGCGATCGCGCTCGTCGTCCTGCCGTTCGCGATGACCGCGGTTGGCCTGACCGTGAACACCGCCACCGTCGTGGTGTGCTTCGCGATCGCCACGCTCGGACTCAACCTGATCGTCGGATTCACCGGCCTGCATTCGTTCGGCCACAGTGCCTGGTTCGGCATCGGCGCCTACGTCGCGGCGCTCGCGCAGAAGCACTGGTTCGCCGGACAGATCGCGCTGCCGCTGCTGATCGCGATCGTCTTCGTGGCCGTGCTGGCGGCCATCGTCGGTGCACTCATCCTGCGCAGGCGCGGCGTGTATTTCTCGCTGCTCACTCTGGCGCTGGCGGCGCTGTGCTACACGATCGCATTCCGCTGGACCGAAGTGACTGGCGGCGAAGACGGCCTGGGCGGCCTGGTGCGCGGGAGCATCGGACCGATCGCGCTGGACGATTCGCGCGCGTACTACACGCTGGTCGCACTTATCGCGCTGGCCGTGCTCTACGGCCTGCATCGCGTGCTCCGTTCGCCGTTCGGCCATGTGCTGGTGGCGATTCGCGAAAACCAGCAGCGCGCCACGTTCCAGGGCTATCCGATCGAGCGCTACAAGCTGGTGGCGTTCGTGCTGTCGGCATCGATCACGGCGCTGGCCGGCGCGCTTACCGGCTTCCAGCACTATCTCGTTTCGGCCGATGCCACCGCGGTCGCGTTCTCGGGTGAACTCATCGCGATGGTGGTGATCGGCGGCATGCACCACATTCTCGGTCCGGCGTTGGGGGCGCTGTTCTACACGCTGTTCCGCGAGTTGTTCTCGATGTGGACGCCGAACTGGCTGCTTTGGTTCGGGCTGGTGTTCGTGGGGTTCGTGATGTATTCGCCAGCCGGCCTGGTCGGAGTCTGGGCGAAGCTGCGCGAGCGATTCCGGCCTTCAGCCAAAGGCGCGGCGGCGATGGCGGCGCGGCGGACCTATCAAGGCTTGCCGTTGCCCGCGTTCCTGCATCGTGACGTCGGTGCCGGCGGAACGGTGCTCGTGCTCGATGGCGTGCAGAAATCGTTCGGCGGCATCCGTGCGGTGAGCAACGCGAGCCTCAGCGTGCAAGCCGGCGAGATTCACGCGCTGATCGGCCCCAATGGCGCGGGCAAGACCACGCTGTTCAACATCGCCTCGGGGATGTTCGCGCCGGATGCCGGCGCGGTGCAATTGCGCGGCGCCGACGTTCGCGGCCTGCCGGCCGATCGCATCTGCGCACTCGGCTTGGCGCGCTCGTTCCAGATCACCAATCTGTTCAAGGGGCTGTCGATTCACGAGAACATCCGCCTGTCGGTGATGGCGGGGCACGCCGCGCGCTTCAACGCCTGGCGTGACAGCGACAGCTATGCGCCGGTGCACGCGCAGACCGCTGAGTTGGTGCGCTTTCTCGGGTTGGAGGGCATCGAAGAGGTCATCGCGGGTGATCTCTCCTACGGCGGACAGCGGTTGCTCGACCTGGGCATCGCCGTGGCCTCCGGACCGGCGGTGCTGCTGCTCGATGAGCCGCTCGCCGGACTGGCCGCCGCCGAGCGCGAACGCGTCACCGCGTTGATCGCGACCATCGCGCGACAGGTGCCGGTGCTCATCGTCGAGCACGACATCGACCGCGTGCTCGGCCTGTCGCACCGCGTGACGGTGATGAACCAGGGCGAGATCCTGATGGTCGGCACGCCGGACGAAGTGCGCAACGATCGTCGCGTGCAGGAGATCTACACCGGCAGCGGCACGCCGCCAGCGGTGGGGCGCAGTACGACGATCGAGGTCGATCGGGCGCCGCTGCTGCGTTTCGCAGGCGTCAACACCTTCTACGGCAAGAGCCACATCCTGAATGATGCGACGCTCGAGGTGCGTGACGGCGAGATCGTCGCGCTGCTCGGTCGCAACGGCGCGGGCAAGTCGACGCTGCTGAAAACGCTCGCCGGACTGGTGCCTGCTGCTTCGGGCACGATCGAGTTCGAAGGGCGCGACATCGCGGCTCTGCCTGCGCCTGACATCGCGCGCCTGGGCATCGGCTACGTGCCGCAAGGCCGTGGACTGTTCGCGGGCATGAGCGTTGCCGACAATCTCGCGCTCGGACGCTTGGCGCGCGCCACCGACGGCTCACGTGGCGTGGTGTGGAGCGAGGCGCAGATCCTCGAGATGTTCCCGCGGCTGCGCGAGCGCATGGACGTGGCGGCCGACTATCTGTCGGGCGGCGAGCAGCAGATGGTTGCCGTGGCGCGGGCGCTCTCGGGCAATGTGCGGCTGTTGCTGCTCGATGAACCGTTCGAGGGATTGTCGCCGGCGGTCTCGCAGGAGCTGTTCCGCGTGTTCGACGCGCTGCGCGGCAAGACGTCGATCGTCATCGTCGAGCACAATCACGACCTGGTGCTTGCGCTCGCCGACCGCGTCTACGCGCTCGAACGCGGTGCGGTGTTCCACGAGGGCCCGGCCGAGCCGCTGCGCACCGACCTGGAATACCGCAAAAAGATACTCTGGCTGTAGCGCGCCGGCTGCGCGCAAGTCATCTGTCGCACCACCATCTGCAGCACCGTCGTCTGTCGCAACCTTCCCCGCCGCAACCAAAGGAGAAAGCACCGATGTCCTTCTACCGAGGCATGACCTGCGAGAACGTCACGATCAACGGCGACAAGGGAACGCCGATCACCGCATACGTTGCCAGGCCGCAGGGCCAGGGAAAATTCCCCGGCGTCGTGCTGGTCCATCACTTGCCGGGCTGGAGCGAGTTCTATATCGAAACCACACGCCGGTTCGCGCATCACGGCTATCTCGCGATCTGCGCGAATCTGTACGAGCGCGCCGGCGCGGGCAATCCGGATGACGTCGCAGCCAAGGTCCGTGCCGACGGCGGCATTCCCGATGCGCAGATGGTCGGCGATACCGCCGCCGCGGTGCAGTGGATGCGATCGCAATCGGACCACAACGGCAAGGTCGGTCTGTTCGGTTCGTGCTCCGGCGGTCGGCACGCGTTCATCTACGCCTGCCAGCGCAAGGATGTCGATGCGTGCGTCGATCTGTGGGGCGGCCGCGTGGTGATGGGCAACGAGGAGCTGAACGCCAAGACGCCGGTCGCGCCGATCACGATGACCAAGGATCTCTCTTGCCCGCTGCTTGGACTGTTCGGCAACGACGATCGCGCACCCAGCCCTGAACAGGTCGATCAGCACGAGGCCGAACTCAAGAAGCTCGGCAAGAACTACGAGTTTCACCGCTACGACGGTGCCGGCCACGGCATCTTCTACTGGCATCGTCCGTTGTACCGTCCCGAAGCGACGATGGACGGCTGGAGCAAGGTATTCGCCTTCTTCGGCAAGCATCTGGCGAAGTGAGACGCGGCCATGTGCACGTCGATCATCGAGATCACGGCGGCAGAGGGCATGGCCAAGCGCGGCGACGAATGGTTCCCGCTCAACCAGGCGGTGGTCGCCTATGACCACGCCCGCCATGCGCCGCTGGGCGATGTGATTACGCTTGATTTCTTCAACAGCGCGCTCGAGCCGGG
>CADECO010000517.1:0-3815 GCA_902825905.1 uncultured beta proteobacterium | reverse complement strand
TCGAGCACGTGGCAGCGCACGTTGGCGATCGGCCGGCCAATCGGTACCACGCCGCGCGAATCGAGCTGAGCCAGGATCTGCTCGGTCAGCTCCAGACAGGTGGCATCGGTGCTGGTCTCGGTGGGTCCGTAGAAGTTGCCCAGCCGCAGCCACGGTGCCTGCTGATGAACGCGCTGCGCCAGAGCGGTGTGCAGCGGCTCCCCGCCGCACACGATGTAGCGCAGGCTGGTGCATTGCGACAGTTGGTTCTCGCTGATCAGTGCCTGCAGCACCGAGGGCACCACCTGCAGCACGCTGAGCTGGTGCGTCTGTACCGCCATGGCAAGCGCAGCCGTGTCACCCTCGGTACCGGTTGAGGGCAGATGCAACGTGGCCCCGGCATGCAGCGTGCCGAAGATCTCCCATACCGAAGCATCGAAGCTCACCGAGGTGAGTTGCAGCAGCGCATCGGTCGTGCTCAGGCCGAGCTGTTGCGTGATCCAGAAGATGTGATTGCACGCGCCGCGATGCGGGATCAGCACGCCTTTGGGCTGACCGGTGGACCCCGAGGTGTAGAGCACGTAAGCCAGATCGTCGGCACCGACGCCTGAGTCTGGTCGGGTGCTGGGGCTACGCTCGATGTGCGCGTGCATCGCCTCCAGGCACAGCACGCGCGCATCGTCGGACGCGAACTGGGCGCGCGTGGGTGCATGAGCCAACACCAGCGCAACCTGCGCATCCTCGAGCATGTAGCGCAGCCGCTCGGGCGGATAGCGCGGGTCGAGCGGCAGATACGCGCCGCCGGCTTTGAGCACACCGAGCATCGCGGCGATCTGTGCCGGGCAACGCTCCATGCACAGACCGACGATGGCCCCCCGACCCACGCCGCGCTCGATCAGCAGATGGGCGATGCGGTTGGCCCAGCCATCCAGCGCCGCGAAGCTCAGTTGTTCGGCGCCGGACACCAGCGCGACGGCATCGGGGCTGAGCGCCACGCGCTGCTCCACCAGCGTGGCCAGCGTGTGCTGTTCGGGGAAGGCCACACTCGTCCGATTCCAGCCCACCAGCATCAGCTCGCGTTGCTGCGCGCTCAGCATGGGCACGGTGTCGATGCTGCAATCGGGATCGGCGAGCATCGATTCGAGCAGCACCACGAAGTGCTCGGCCATGCGCTCGATCGTGGCCCGATCGTACAGGTCGGTGCAGTACTCCCAGACACCGACGAGCTTGCCGTCCTCCTCGCGCAAGTCGAGCGTCAGGTCGAACTTCGCGTGCTGGATCGGCAGCATCCAGCGTTCGACGCGCGCTCCATCGAACGCGAGTGTCGCGGCCTGTGCGCCTTGGTAGGCGAAGCACACCTGGAACAGCGGATTGCGCGACAGGTCGCGCGCCGGGGCGAGCGCCTCGACCAGCTTCTCGAAGGGCACATCCTGATGGCTGAAGGCGCCGAGGGCGCGCTCGCGCACCCGCGCGAGCAGGGTGCGCAGTGACGGGTTGCCCGACAGATCGGTGCGCAACACCAGGGTATTGGCGAAAAACCCGATCAGGCCTTCAAACTCGGTATGCGTGCGCCCCGCGATCGGTGTGCCGATGGCGAGATCATCGCCGGCGCCGTAGCGATAGAGCAGCGCGTTGAAGGCAGCCAGACCGGTCATGAATGGCGTGGCGCCCTCAGCGCGGCTGAACTGCTTCAACGCTTCGGTCAGCGCAGCCGGCAGTGCCACGCGTAGTTGCGCGCCACGATCGCTTTGCACCGCCGGACGACTGTAGTCGGTGGGCAGCTGAATCACGCTCAGGTTGTCGAGCGTGCGCTTCCAATAGTCCAGCTGTGAAAGCAATCGGTCGCCGGCAAACCCGCGTTGCTGCCACTCGGCATAGTCGGCGTACTGGATCGGCAACGGCGCGAGCGGATTGTCCCGGCCGGAGCATGCGGCTTTGTAGAGCGCCGACAGTTCGCGGTCGAACACACCCGAAGACCAGCCGTCGGAGGCGATGTGGTGCCAGCAACGCATGAACACCCACTCGTGCTCGGTACGCCGGATCAGCGCGAACCGGACGATCGGCCCGCGTTCCAGATCGAATCGGCGATGCCGGACCGCCTGCAACGTCTGCTCGACTAGCGAGTCGCGTTGCCCAAGCTCGACGGCACGCAGATCATGGCGCTCCAGCTCCAACGCCACGGTGTCGCTGCAGATCTGCTGCGGTTCCTCGTCGGTCCGCCGATAGGTCGTGCGCAGGATCGCATGGCGCTCGAGCATGCGAGTGAGGCACGCACGTAGCACCTCTGTGTCCAACCGCCCGTGAATCGTCCAGGCACGTGCCTCGTTGTAGGCGGTGCTGTCAGGGTCCAATTGCGCGAGGAACCAGACACGTCGTTGCGTATGCGATAGCGGCGCCGGATCGCGTGTGGTGCGTGGCTGCAGCCGCGGCGTCTTCGGTAGTGACTGCGCGGACTGGTCGTTCGAGCTTAGTGCGGGGGATCGCTGCGAGGAAGTCGCAGTTCGAGCACGCGCCGTTTCGATCGCGGCCGCCATGGCACCAAGCGTGAACCACAGCGCATCCGGTCCTGCGCAGGACTCATCGGTGTTCGGCGGACTGAGTTCGACGCCAAACACTGTCCTGACCTGCGCGAGCAACCGGTGTGCCTGGTCCGCGTTGCCGCCAAGTCGAAAGAACTGATCGTCGGCACGTCGGGGCCGGACCTTCAGTTGCACCGCCCAAAGGCCGGCCAACGCATTTTCCAATGCGGATAGTTTTTTCACCTCAACCGGTGCTGCACTCATCGTCGGGTGTTAGCGGCTCGCGCTACCTGTGATGTGTCTCTGTACTGGGCCTGATGCTTGTCGTCGCGTGTGTCCATATCGACGCTCTAGACAAACGCGGTCCGGAGTCGCTCAGAGTCTTGCGCGGCTCCATCGATGGCGCGATCAGTAAAGATCGCCTGCGCCATGGTGCGGATGGTCGGCACACGGACGCGCAGATCGTCCGCACTGAACTGCACCGCGAAGACCGAGTCGATCAGTTCGAGCAATGCGCGCGCCTGCTCGTCGTCGCCACCGGACGAGAAGAACGGCTGATCGGGCTCGATCACTTCGCACTCGAGTGCACCCGTCCACAGTCCGGTCAGTGCCGCTTCCAGCGCTGCGAGCTGCTCCGCTTCCTCGTCGGGCTCAATCCGGTCCGCGGTGCCGATCCGCGCGGCGCTGCGACGTTCACTCGTCGACTGATCGATCAGTCGGGCGACGCTGCGTACGCTTGCCGAGTCGAGCAATTCGCGTAACGGCAGATCAAAGCCCAGCCGAGTGCGAACCCGTGCGGCGATCTGCATCGCGAGCAGCGAATGGCCGCCAAGTGCGAAGAACTCGTCTTCCACACCGATGGATTCCGCACCCAGTACCTCGCGCCAGATTTCGCGCAACGTTCGCTCGGTCGGCGTGTTCGGCTCGGCACCTGCGACGGAGCGGTTTTCGGCATGCGGCACGGGCAGCGCGCGGCGATCAAGTTTGCCGTTGGGAAGCAGCGGGAATTCCGTGCGCGCGACAACGGCCGAAGGCACCATATAGGCGGGCAACCGATCACGCAGGTACTGACTTAGCGTGGCGGTATCGAGCCCGGCGCCGACAACGTAAGCCAACAACCGGCGTTGCTCGGGGCGCTCGCCATGGACGAGCACGACGCTTGCGTGAACGCCCGGATACTGTCTGAGTGCGGCTTCGATTTCGCCCAACTCGATCCGAAACCCGCGCAGCTTGATCTGGTGGTCAGCGCGCCCGACATACTCGAGGTTGCCGTCGGCACGGTATCGCGCCAGATCGCCGGTGCGGTACAGCCGCTCG
>CADECO010000516.1:0-3815 GCA_902825905.1 uncultured beta proteobacterium | reverse complement strand
CGACGGTGCGCGAACGGCTCACCAGCCAGGGCCTGATCCCGCGCGGTTCAACGCCTTCGGAACTGGCGCAGGCCACCAAGACCGGGCTCGCGAAGATGGGCGAAGTCATCAAGGCCGCTGGCATCAAGGTGGAATGAGCGCTTCAGCGGTTGAGAAATCCCCACAGGTAGTTGTTGGCGTCGAAGTCGGTGACCGGCGCGTCGCTCGTCGGCGACGGTGAGCGATTGCCGCCGGGCCAGGAATGACCGCCGCCGTGCACGATCCCGGTGGCCGAATCGAATACATCGACCGGATTGGTTTTGCACAGTGCGACTGCGGCGCTGGCCAGGCTGAGGTTGGCCGGCGTTTCGTATCGGAAGCACGTCGTGGTGGGCGTAACGGCTTCGGCCGTGGCCTGCGCCGTCACATTGTTGCGCAGGCGCCAGTCGGCGATCGTGGCATCCACCGAATAGAAGTTGGTATTGGACAGCCCGTCGCCGACGCCCCCCGCATACGGATAGTTGCGATCGTTCGTGGCGTGCAGATGAAGCACGCGAATCGGTCGCGTCGGCGCGCACCCGTAGTAGATGTTGCCGTCGCCATCGCGTTCTCCGGAGGCACCGCCCACCGCCGCGATGCCCGCGATGCGATCAGCCAGCGCGCACGCCAACCGGTGCGACATCATTCCCCCGTTGGAAAAGCCAGTGGCGAAAATCTTGTTGGCATCGACCGCGAAGGCCGTTGAAACATCGGTGAGTACCGCCGAGACGAACGCGACGTCGTCGACGTTCTGCGTTTGCGCAGCGCCGCAGCAATTGCCCGCATTGAAGGTCTGTATCACGCCCGAACCCTCGAGATAGGCGATCAGCACGCCCTGCTGCGCCCCCAGACGCGACAGCAGCGTGCTCGAGGCCTGGATGCGAGCGTTGCCACCACCGCCATGCATCGCCACGAGTAGCGGACGCGTCGCGGATCCGGGCGGCACGTACATCGCATAGCGCCGATTGCCCTGACCCGGCACTATCACGTTGCGCTCGACATAGCTGCCGGCAACGGTCACTGCGATCTGAGCTGAGTAGGTCTGATAGCTCGCTGAGATCGTCGTCACCCCAGTCGCTACGCCCCGCACTACGCCGCTCGCATCGACGGTGGCAACACTCGGCTGCGAGGAGGTCAGCGCGACCTGTGCCGCATCGAGGTATTGCGGAAACGGGTCAGACGACAGCGCTTTGAAAGCGGCGAACACATCGAGTTGCTGGCTGACACCGATGGTCGTGCCGCTCACCGGCTCCAGGCGAAACGCGCCCGCGGCGTTCACGGTGATCGACACGGCGGCCGAGGTCGAACCTTCGCTGTTCGACGCCTGCACGATGTACGTTGCGGCTGCGCTCGCCACGGAGGGCGTGCCGCCAATCGCGCCGCTCGTCGCATTCAGCGACAGGCCGGCCGGCAACGCAGGTGACACGCCAAAGCTCGCGACGGAACCGGTCACCGTGGGCGACACGCTCGTCATCGGCACGCCGACCGTCAGCGCAGGAATGACAGGATAGGACAACGCGCTCGGCGCACCGGAAGCGGGCGTTGCGCCTCCACCTCCGTCGCCGCCGCCCCCGCCTCCGCACGCGCTCAGCAGGCCAACGATCAGCGCGACAACCAACCAGCTGCGCACGGTTTCCTGACTGCGCCATCGAGCAGGCATCGATTCCTCACCGTTCTTGTTGTCTTGCCTGGGGAACGCCGGCTGATCCGACGAGGTTGACTTCGAAACACTTGGTTACGATGGGTTACGATGATCCGCCGTCAGCGTCGCTCCACGATGGCGCGGCGCTCAAGAAAAGGAGGAGACATGTTGAAGCGATCGATGATTGCGGTGGTCTTGTGCCTGTTGGTCGCAGCCTGCGTTTCGGGTGGCGGCGGCACCGGCGTGGAACGCATGTACGTGATCGAATGCGGCGAGAACCACGTCACCGACGTATCGCGCTGGACGCCGGGCGTCAACGTCGGCAAGGCGCACGTGTTCGCCAACCACTGCTACCTGATCCGGCACGCCAAGGGCTGGTTCCTGTGGGACAGCGGCAACGCCGATCGACTTGCCGCCATGCCCGGCGGCATGCGAGCGCCCAATGGCCTGCTCACCGCGTTCATGCGCAAGCCGCTGGAAGAGTCGTTGCGCGAGATCGGCGTGACGCCTGCAGCCATCGGGCATTTCGCCATGTCGCACTCGCATGGTGATCACGCCGGCAATGCCAACCTGTTCGCGGCATCCACGATTTACATGCAAACCCGCGAGCACGATGCGCTGTTCGGACCGGAGCCGCAGCGTTACGGATTCATCGCCAGCAATTTCGAGAAGCTGCGCGGTGCGAAGATCGTGCGGATCGACGGCGACCACGACGTGTTCGGCGACGGTTCGGTGCTGATCAAGCTGGCCGCGGGCCATACGCCCGGCCATCAGGTGTTGGTCGTTCGCTTGCCCAAAACCGGTCCGGTGATGCTCTCCGGCGACATGGTGCACCTCACCTACAGCTGGGAGAACCGCGTCGTGCCCTCCTTCAACTTCGACATCGCGCAGAGCGGGCGCACCATCGATGCGATGAAGGACTACGCGCAAAAGACCGGCACGAAGCTGTGGGTCAATCACGACAAGGCGCAGCACGCGTCCATCCCGAAGGCGCCGAAGTTCGTGCAATAGCGCGTTATCAGGCGGACCAACCAATGAGCACTACCAAAGCCGCAATCGTCACCGGTGCTTCGTATGGCCTGGGCCATGCCATCGCAGTGGGGTTGGCCGCGGACGGCTTCGACGTGGTCATCACCGACATGCGCGCTGCCGATCTGGCGAACACGGCGCGCGTGATCGAAGCCAAAGGGCGCCGGGCACTCGCCCTCGAGCTCGATGTGCGCGACATGGCGAGCATCGATCGTACCTGGACCCGCGCCATCGACGCCTTCGGTGCGATCGACGTGCTGGTGAACAACGCCGGCGTGCAATCGAAGAAGCGCGTGGTCGATGCGACGCCCGAGGAATGGGACGAGGTGATCGGCGTCAATCTCAAGGGCGCGTACTTCATGAGCCAGCGGCTCGGGCGGCATCTGATCGCGCGCAAGCAACCCGGCTGCATCGTCAGCCTGAGCTCGACGTTCGGCGTGCTCGGTTTTCCCGAACGCTCGCTCTACGGCATCGCCAAGGGCGGCATCGCGCAGATGACGCGCATGCTCGCGATCGAATGGGCGCCGCACGGCATTCGCGTCAACGCCATCGGCCCGGGCACCATCGAAACCGAATCGCGCGCCGCCGCGCTGGCGGACCCTGTCGCGCGCGAGGTGATGCTCAAGCGCATCCCGCTCGGCCGCTTCGGTCAGCCCGAGGAAGTCGCCGGGACCGTGCGCTACCTCGTCAGCCCGGCCGGCGCGTACGTGAGCGGACAGGTGCTGATGCTCGATGGGGCGCTGAGCGCGCAATAAAGAAGCGCGCGGATCGGCGAATCGTTCGACAGGGTCAGTCCCGTGGGCCGCGGCCATGAGTGAGTAGCTGCGTGAATTTTAATGCCGAGAAACTCACCCATTGGTCTAGTAGCCGATCCTCGCCGCTGTCGAGCGATAATCGATTCGACAGGGAGAGAGATCGGGGAAGAACGATGAGAGTACTGACGGGAGCGCGCCGCGAATTCCTCAAGGCAAGCGCAGGCGGCTGCGCCTTGTTGGCAAACCTGCCATTCAAGAGCTTCGCGCAGACCGCGGCCGATGGTTCGCGGGTCGCGCTCGTTATCGGCAACGACAAGTATCGAAGTGCGCCGCTCGAGAATGCGGTACACGATGCGCAGGCCATGCCGAAT
>CADECO010000515.1:2427-3815 GCA_902825905.1 uncultured beta proteobacterium | reverse complement strand
TCACGTGGTCGCGTACATCGAGCCGCGGCTGAACCGTATCGGTCCGCTGGGCGTCGAGGGATTCTAAGTCGGCAAATCGCTCGCGGTGACGCCCGGCAAGGTGGTGCTGCGCAATGCGCTGATCGAGCTTATCCAGTACGAGCCGCTGACCCCGAAGGTCCATGCCGAGCCGATTCTCATCGTGCCGGCGTGGATCATGAAGTACTACATCCTCGACCTGAGCCCGCGCAACTCGCTGGTTAGATATCTGCTCGAGCACGGCCACACCGTGTTCATGGTGTCGTGGAAGAACCCCGACGAGAAGGACCGCGACCTGAGCATGGACGACTACGTGCAGGCGGGCTTTCGCGCTGCGGTCGATGCCGTCGCGGCGATCGTGCCCAAGCGGCCGATGCATGCCGTGGGCTACTGCATCGGCGGGACGCTGCTTGCGATCGGTGCGGCCGCGCTGGCGCGCGATCGCGACGAGCGCCTAGCGAGCATCACGATGTTCGCGGCGCAGACCGATTTCTCCGAGCCCGGCGAGCTGGCGTTCTTCATCAATCCGAGCCAGCTGGCGATGCTCGAGGCCACGATGAATCGCAAGGGCGTGCTCGAGAGCAAGCAGATGGGCGGTGCGTTCACGTTGCTGCGCGCGCAGGACCTGTTGTGGCAGCCGATGATCAACAACTATTTGAAGGGCCGGCGCGATCAGATGATCGACCTGATGGCATGGAATGCCGACGGCACGCGTATGCCCTGGAAGATGCACTCCGAGTATCTGTACCGGCTCTATCTCGACAACGAACTCGCGACGAACCGCTTTCCGGTCGGCGGCAAGCTGGTGCGCTTGTCGGACATTCGCGTGCCGATGTTCGTGGTCGGCACCGAAACCGATCACGTCGCGCCGTGGAAGTCGGTCTACAAGGTGGACAACCTGGTGCGCTCCGACGATTTCACGTTCCTGCTGACTTCGAGCGGCCATAACGCCGGCATCGTGTGCGGACCGGTCAACCCCAGGCGCCACTACCGCACGCTTACGCGCCGGCTTGCATCACCGCATCTCGCGCCGGACGACTGGATCGAGGCCGCCACGAAACACGACGGATCATGGTGGCCGGCGTGGCAGCACTGGCTCGCAGCGCACTCCTCGGGCAAGACGCCGCCGCCGCGCATGGGCGCGCCGCGTCAGGGTTACCGCGTCGTGGATGACGCGCCGGGACAGTACGTGCGGCAGAGGTAGCGCAGGCGCAGAAAGCGCATTACTGGCTGCCGGCCAGCCCCAGTTGCTTGACCAGGCCACCCCACTTCTCGGCTTCGGACTGGAAGTACTGCTGGATCCCGTCGATCGAGGGTGAATCGACCGGAATGAGCCCGATGTTGTTGAGCCGCTGCTGCACGTCGGGCTC
>CADECO010000515.1:0-2327 GCA_902825905.1 uncultured beta proteobacterium | reverse complement strand
GGATTGATCGACAGCGCACCGCTCGTCAGCACCACCAAGGTATGGCCGTCGGCAGGTGCGCCCAGCAGCGCGTTGATCGCCACCACCTGTGATCCGCCCGGCTTGTTCTCCACCACGACCGGCCGCCCCAGGCTCTGCGTGAGCTTCTCCGCGTAGGTGCGCGCGACGACATCGAGGCCGGTGCCCGCGGCGAGCGGCAATACCAGCGTGACCGGGCGCGACGGATAACTCTGCGCCACGGCCGCGGCGCTGACGAGCGTGCCGAGCGCAAGCGCCAGCACCCGGCGGGTCAGGGTAACGAATGCAGGACAGCGCGACATGCCAGGCTCCTTCGATTCAGTCGCGATAAGACGGATCGATCCGATCCATCTTGCGCATCAGGTAGGCGAACTCCATCTCGCCGAACGTGCCGTTGGTGCTGGTGCGACCGAACCCCTCGAGCTGATCGCCCGAGCGTCGCGCCACGTCGTCAGGCAGCAACGAAAGCGGATGATTCATCGCCTGCGCATCGAGCTGCACCTGCGCGGCACGCTCCAGGCGGTAGAGCCGCAGGAACGCTGCGGGGATCGTCGCGCCGCAGGTGAGCAGACCATGATTGCGCAGGATCATCGCGTTGTGCTGGCCCAGATCGCGCGCCAGACGATCGCGCTCATCGGTCTCGACGCTCACGCCTTCGTAGTCGTGGTACGCGATGCGGCCGGCGAACGCGGTCGAGGTCATGCTGATCGGCAGCAAACCGGCGCTGCACGCGGCCAGGGCCATGCCGGCGCGCGTGTGCGTGTGCATCACGCAGTGCGCGTCGTCACGCGCGCGATGCACCGCGGAGTGGATGACGAACCCGGCGCGATTCACCGGATGGTCGCTCGGCCCGACGATGTTGCCGTCGAGGTCGATCTTCACCAGGTTCGAGGCGTTGACTTCGTCGTAGCCCAGCCCGAACGGATTGATCAGGAAATGACGTTCCGGCCCGGGCACGCGCATCGTCAGGTGACCGTAGATGAGTTCGGTCCAGCCGAAGTGCTGCACGATGCGGTAGGCCGCAGCGAGCTGTACGCGCAGCTGCCATTCCTCGGGGGAACAGCGCTGCTGCACGGTGGACGTCTTGAGTGGTTCGATGCGTGCGTTCATGGCGGATTTCCGGGCGAACGAGACGTGCCGACCATATCATCGTGCGACGGAAAACAAAACGGCCGCACGATGGCGGCCGTTGTGGCGGACAGCGAGAGACGGCTTACCGATAGCCGCCTTCGTTGGCGCTGTGGATGATCCAGATCAGGTTGCCGCCGGTGAAGTTGCCGAGCGATCCGCCGGCGAAGATCAGCCGGCCCTGGCCTTTGTAGACCATCTCGTAGCGATGGCGGTCGGAGCCGAAGTAGAACGGGATCCACGCCTTGCCGGTGATGTAGGCGCCCTGGTCGGTGGGCTGACCCACCAGATCGACCACCTGCCGCATCGACATGCCGATCTGCAGCTTGGTGAAGCTGCTGTTCGCGGCGGGCTTGCCGGTGATCTCGCCTTCCCAGTCACCCATGCCCTTCACCTTCTGACCGTGCCCGGCCTCGACCTTCTTGGCGTCGACGACTTCGCCGTTGGCATTCATGCCGGGACCGATCTTGGGCTGCCCCGGTGCGGCGGCTTGCGGAGCAGGCTGGGCGGCAGGCGTGGACGACTGCGCGGGTTGCGAGGTCTGACCGCGTTGTGCGCAGCCGGACACCAGCACTGCGCTCAGCGCCAGCGCGGCGACTGTCGGTTTCAAAAGGGCGTGCGAATTCATAGCGTGAAGCCTCCCTGTATGGGTTTCAGTGAACGATGGAGCAACAAACGGCGGATGAGTCGAGTCCGATCGGATGAACCAGCTTGGTGCGTAACCTGCGGCGATAGGTCCGACCAGGGCCGCGCGATTGTAGGGGCAGGACTATGGCCCGTACATCAATGCGCGCTCAGTTTCGTGCGCGCAGCTGTGCGAAGTTTTCCTCATCGAAGCCCACGAGCAGGGTTGACCCTGCTTCCACGATCGGACGTTTGATCGCGCTCGAATACTGTTCCAACAATTTCAACGCACGCGCTTCGTTCATGTTGGCGCGGGCTGCTTCCGGGATCTTGCGAAACGTCGGGCCGCGCGTGTTCATGACCTTCTCCCAGCCGGCCTGTTGCGCCCAGGCCTTGAGCCGGTCGGTCGGCACGCCGTTCTTCTTGTAGTCGTGGAAGGTGTACGCGACGCCGTTCGCATCCAGCCAGGCGAACGCCTTCTTCATCGTGTCGCAATTCTTGATGCCGTAGACGGTGACTTTCATCGCCCCTCCCCCGAGGAGCGGCCAGTTTAGCGC
>CADECO010000514.1:0-3831 GCA_902825905.1 uncultured beta proteobacterium | reverse complement strand
GGCGTCGTGCAGCGCGCGCTCGGTTTCCTGTCTGGTCTCGGCCATGATCGCGGCCGCCTGCGGGCCATGCCAGAACTTGAGCACCTGCCAAGCTGCGTCACGGCGCTTCGCATCGGCCGTGAGGATCATGCCGACGTTGCCACCCGCGGGAAGCCGGCCCTTGCCGGCGTCGACGTCGGGGAAGCTGCCGGTCTTGAGCGCGAATTTGCCGCCGATCATTTCGGTGATCTTGGCAAGATCCGAGGTGGAGGTGAAATGGATGCCCGTCTTGCCGGCGGCGAACGCGGCGCGCGCATCGGCCTGGCTCACGTTGGGCATCTTCGCTTCGGTCACCAGGCGGGCGAAATCGCGGAACGCCGTCTGGCCTTCCGGCCCGTCGAAGGCCACCCTTCTTTCGTCGGCACTCAGCATGCTGCCGCCGCGGCTGAACACCGGCGCCTGGAACAACCAATTGCCGGTGATATCCCACGCGTAGGTCACGCCATTTACGTCGGCACCGAGCGCTGCGACCTTTCTGGCCAGCGCGATGATGCCGTCCCAGGTGGCGGGCAGGTTCGCCGTGTCGCCGCCGGCTCGCTTGATCAGATCGAGATTGAAGTACACCACCGGCAGCGAGATCGCGAACGGCAGCGCATACACCTTGCCGTCTTGCGTGCCGATGTCGAACATCGCCTGATGGAAACCATCGGCCTCCAGACCCTTGTCGGATTTGATGTAGCTGTCGATCGGCTGCGCGATACCCCGATCGACCAGGATGCGGATCCGGTTCAGCCCCTGGAAGGTGATGTCGGGCACCTGCTTGGTGATCGCCTCACGCAGCACCTTCTGCGTGCCCTCCTCGTAGGAATCGTACGGCGCACGGAACGACACCTTGATACCCGGATTGGTCTTGGCGTAGGCCTCGGCGATGCGCTTGTGCGTCGTGTTGAACAACTCGCCGTAGGGATACTGCACCACGATCTCGGTCTGCGCACCGGCCTGGCCAGCTACGAACGCGAGCGATACGGCCACGAGCACTGATTTGACGGCGGGCACCTTCATCTGACGGACTCCTTTTGCAGTGTGTTGGAACAACGCGTATTGCAGAGCGGATGCGGGCGAATCGATGTGCTCACTTCATGCCGGTGAACGCGATGCCTTCGATGAAGCGGCGCTGCGCGAGGAGGAACGCCAGGATCAGCGGCGCGATGATGATCACCCCGGCTGCCATGAGTGGACCGTAGTCGGTCCCGGCCTCCTCGTTGCGGAATGCGGCGACGCCCAGCGGCGGCGTATACAGGTGCTCCGAAGAGAGAACGATGAGCGGCCAGAAGTAGTCGTTCCAATGCGCGACGACGGAGAAGATCCCGAAGGCCGTGAGTGCAGGCACCGCGGTGGGCAGCATCACGCGCCACACGATGCCGAACTCACCGATGCCGTCCATGCGGGCCGCGTCGATCAGATCATCGGGGACAGTCATGAAGAACTGCCGCATCAGGAAGATGCCGAACGCCGAGATCGTGAACGGCACGATCAGTGCCGCGTAGGTATCGAGCATACCGAGTTGATGCAGCAGCAGGAACAGCGGGATCGCGGTCGCCTGCGGAGGAATCAGGATGCACAACAGCACCATCGCGAATACCGCATCACGCCCACGGTAGCGCAGCTTCGCCAGCGCGTAGGCCGCAGGCAGTGCGATGAGCACCTGCAGCACGAAGATGCTCGCGGTGACGATCACGCCATTGAGCAGGTACAACCACAGCGGCTCACGCTGGAAGGCGCGGGTGTAGTTCTCGATCGCATGCAGCCGCTCGGGCCACAGGCGAATCTCGTCGATGAAGATCTCGGAGGGCGGCTTGAGCGAAGTCACCACCATCCACAGGAACGGCAGCAGCACCACCAGCGCTCCAGCCAGAAGCAGCGCGTGCCGGAGCGAGTTCCAAAGCAGCGACCGGGCTGCGACGCTCATGCGTAGTGCACCCGCTTTTCCATCACACGCCGCTTGATCAGCGTGAGCACGAGCACCAGGACCAGGAACACCACCGCGATGGCCGCAGCCAACCCGGAGCGAAAGAACTCGAAGCCCTCGGCGTACATCGAATAGAGCAACACTTCGGAGGACTTGCTCGGTCCACCCTTGGTGAGGACATGTACCGTGTCGAACACCTGGAACGACCGGATGCCGGAGATGACCACCACGAACAACGTCACCGGCCCGAGCATCGGCCAGGTCACCAGCCGGAAACGCTCCCAGGCCGAGCCGGCACCATCGAGCTGCGCCGCTTCGTACAGATGCTTTGGTATCGAGACCAGGCCAGCGAGGAACAGCACCATGTTGAATCCGAACTGCTGCCAGATACCGATCACCGCGAGCACCGGCAAGGCGGTGGACGACTCGGCCAGCCAGTTGTGCGGCGGCATACCGATGAGTTTGAGCAGTTGATTGATCAGACCGAACTGCGGGTGAAGCATGAACTCCCAGGCAATCGCCATCGCGATCAGCGTTGCCATCACCGGCACGAAGTACACGGCGCGGTAGAAGCCCTTCAGGCCGCTCCCCGACTCGATCAGTAGCGCGACCCCCAACCCGAGCGCGACCGCACCGGGCACGACGATGCAGGCGTAGAGCAGCGTGTTGCCGAGCGAGCGCCAGAACACCGGTTCGCGCGCCAGATGCACGAAGTTGTCCACGCCTACGAACGTCCAGCTCGCCGCCCCGAGTTGGTAGTCGGTGAATGCCATCAGCAACACGGCAATCACCGGACCCACGATCAACGCCAGCATCAACAGCAGCGCCGGCGTGGTGAGCAGAACGCCGGTCAGACCGCTCGACGCTGCCCGCGGATGTGCCGCGCCCGAGGCGCGATGCCGCTCCAGCGCCGGAAGCGGGCGGGCAACTGTCGCATCCACGGTCGCACTCATCGGGTTACGCCGCGATCGCCTCGGGAGACCGCACCGTGCCGATCACGGTTGCGGCCAGGCGTCGGCCACGCGAATCGAACAGGCGCACATCCCGCGTGTCGAACGCGAGATCGAGCGTCATGCCCAGCCGCACACCGGCCCCGCCAACATGCGCAACGCGCGCGATTACAGCGGCGGCGTCCGGCACTTCGCAGTGCACGTACAGTTCGGCGCCGAGATTCTCGATGTGGGTCACGGTGCAACCGGTCAACACGACATCCCCGTCCGCGCCGATGCGAAGTGCCTCGGGTCGTATGCCAAGCGTGCCGCGGACGCCAGCGGCGGCTTCGATCACCAACGGCACGTACACGCCACCGCACGCGAAGCCACCGGACACCACCTGACCCGGCAGCGTATTGAGCTTGGGGCTGCCGATGAACTCGGCCACGCGAAGATCGTTCGGGTTGTCGTAGACCTCGTCGGGAGAGCCCACCTGCACGAGCTCGCCGTCCATCATCACGACGATCCGGTCGGACATCGTCATCGCCTCGGCCTGATCGTGCGTCACGTAGACGAACGTCGTGCCCAGTCGTCGATGTAGCTGCGCCAGTTCCGCCCGCATATGCACACGCAGCTTCGCGTCGAGATTGGAAAGCGGCTCATCGAGCAGGAACGCGCTCGGTTCGCGCACGATCGCCCGCCCTACCGCCACGCGTTGGCGCTGTCCACCGGAAAGCTGCGCCGGCTTGCGCCCGAGCAACGGCACGATGTCCAGCATTTGCGCAACACGCTCGACCTCGCCGCGAATACGCTGCTCGACGCGTTGCGCCTCGGGCCACGCGCGACGGACCAACGCGAGCCGCTGCCAGACGTTGAGCCGACGCATGCGCAGCGGCACGGCGATGTTGTCGAAAACGCTCAGATGCGGGTAGAGCGCATACGACTGGAATA
>CADECO010000513.1:0-3836 GCA_902825905.1 uncultured beta proteobacterium | reverse complement strand
CGCAGCCACGCGATCCGACCACCACGCGCTACGTCGCGAGCCTGTTCGAAGCGGTTGGTGTTGATCGTGTGGTGACGCTGGATGCGCACAACCTCGCCGCGTTCCAGAATGCGTTTCGCTGTGGCACCGAACATCTGGAAGCGACCGGACTGTTCAGCGCGCACCTCGTCCCACGCCTGGGCAGGGATGAGGTCGTCGTGGTCGCGCCCGATGCAGGCGGCATCAAACGCGCCGAGCGTTTCCGATTGCGGCTCGCGCGTGACCTGGGCCGGGCAGTGGGCGCAGCATTCGCGGAGAAGCACCGTGCACTAGGCGTGGTGAGTGGCGATGCGTTCGTGGGCGATGTGCGTGGACGCGTCGCCATCATCATCGACGATCTCATTGCCAGCGGCACCACGCTCGCTCGTACCGCTGCAGCATGTATGGCGGGCGGCGCAACGGCGGTCCACGCGGTGGCCACGCATGGTTTGTTCGTCGGTAAAGCCAACGAGGCGCTGGGCGACAGTCCACTCGCGAGCGTGGTGGTCACCGATTCGGTGCCACCGTTTCGGATCACTGGTGCGCAACTGCGCGAGAAGCTCGTGGTGCTGCCGATTGCACCGCTTCTGGGTGAGGCTATCGGGCGGTTGCATCGCGACGAGTCGATCGTGGCGTTGCTGGAGATGTGATGGAGAAGGGTGAAGAGGGAAGGTGGAGGGTTCACGCGCGAAGCGCTAGCGATGCGTGACTGTGCGCCAGCGCCACGTAGTGCATCGCCCGGTCGCGCCAACGCCCGCCATCGCGGTAGCGCGGTTCGTCGAGATGCCACACCGCAAGCTTGGCGCGCAGCACCGCGCGATAGCTCTGATACGCGTGCACGACCGCCTCGGGGGGATCATCGTGGGTGATGCGGCGATAGGCCTCGAACAACACGGCGCGTGCGCCGGACAGTCCCAACCGCTCGCATTCCAGCGCCAGAAAGCCCAGGTCATCGGCGGCATCCAGGGTGCGCAGCGCGCGATTGAACTCCAGGCAGTCGATGACCACCGGTCCGCTGTCCAGCAGGAAGATGTGCTCGGGGCGCAGATCGCCATGACCTTCGACGATGTGGCCCTCGCGTGCGCGCGATTCGATCGATGCGCGTAGTCGCGTCAGCATTTCTCCTTGCAAAGATGCCGCACGATCGAGTGGTTCACGCGGAAGTACGTAGCGCTCGCATCGCAGGCTATGCCACGATTGTTCGATTTCAGCGCTGATCGTTGCGAAATGCTCGTGGGGATCGAGCGACTCGCGCTTCAATCCTGCGTAAAAGCGGGCAAGAAGTTCTGCCACCGAGCGCAGCGCCCGTGAGTCGGGGGTCGCTCCGGTGAGGACTGCATCGCTGACCGCACCGGCTTCGATGAGCCGGCTGAGCATGCGCGCCTCCGGCAGCCGGCGCATCTGCACCAGCCAATCGACCGGCTGACCCTCGCCGCCTATCCGGTACGTGCCATTCGACGTGCGTGTGAGCGGCACGGCCGCGAGATACACATGAGGCGCCAGCCGGCGATTCAGTCGCACCTCCTCTTCGCAGCTGTGGCGGCGCGTCGCGATGGTGCTGAAGTCGAGGAACGCCGAGCGAATCGGCTTCTTGAGCTTGTAGGCGTGCTGCGTGGTGCGAAATACCCACGACATGTGCGTCTCGATGGCGTCGATCGCAGCCGGGGCGTCGGCATAGGTTTCGGCGCGCAGCAGCGCGGCGACTTTCTCCGCGAGTTCGGCGGCCGCCTGTGCTTCGACGACGAACGCCGGCGTCATCGGCGCGTCGCACCGCGCGCCGGCTTCGGGCCATCGGATGGAGCGAGCAGGGCGATCACCTCCTCGTCGCTCACCTGCGGGAACGCGTCGTAGAACTGCCCGACCGCGTAGAACTCGGGCGGCGTCAGCAGGCATACGACCTTGTCGGCGTACGCGCTGACCCGCACGAAGGCGGATTGGGAGGCTACCGGCACGGCGCAGATGAGCGTGGCCGGTTGACGCTCACGAATGTCGTGCAGCGCGGCGACCATCGTCGCGCCGGTAGCCAGGCCGTCGTCGACAATGATCACGGTGCGTCCGGCCGGATCGATGGGTGCTCGTTGCGGGGTGTACTGCTGGCGGCGTCTGGCCATCAGCGTCCGCTGGCTGGCGATCTCGCGGTCGATGTACGCCTGACTGGCGCCGACGTCGCGTGCGCTGTCATCGATGATCGACCAACCCGATTCCCCGACTGCGCCGATCGCGAACTCGGCATGCCCGGGCGCGCCGATCTTGCGCGTGAGGACGACGTCCAGTTCGCCTTGCAGCGCATCCGCAATGATTCGCCCCATCGGCACGGCGCCGCGCGGAATCGCCAGCACTAAAAGATCCGCGCCGCGCCATGTCTGCAACGCCGCCGCGAGCTGGGCCGCGGCATCGGCTCGATTGCGGAATCTCATCGCAGCCGCCGGTCGATGTATTCCACCAGGGCGTCCACCGTCGCGATGCGTTTGTAGTCGGCCTCCGGAATGTCGAGGCCGAACGCTTTCGACAGACCGATCACGAAGTTGAGCAGGTCCATCGAATCGACATCGAGTTCGTCGCGAATCGGCCGGTTGCCGGGCAGTGTGTCGGGCTCCAGTTCGGGGACCACGCGGGCCAGTTCATCGAGGACGCGCGCGCGGATTGCCGTCGGGTCGAGTCGGTCACTCATAGCTTGTCGGGCTCCTGCAGCAGGTGGTCGATCGCATCGAGCAGCAAGCCGCCGCGATGGCCGTCGCTCGCACGATGATCGGCCGAGAGCGTGGCGTGCACGATGGGTCGTACGACGATCTGGCCGTCGCGCACCCACGGCCGGTCGACCGGGCGGCCGAAACCGAGCAGCGCGACCTGCGGCGGATAGATCACGCCGAACACCGTGTCGACGCCGCGATCGCCCAGGCTGGTGACGGTGATCGTCGGCTTCATGATCTCGGCGCTGCGCAGCGAGCCGGTGCGGGCGCGTTGCACCAGATCCTGATAATCGTGCATGAGCTCAGAAAGCGAACGGCGATCGGTGTCGAGCAACGCGGGGGCGACCAGTCCGCCGCCTCGCAGTGAGATCGCGGTGCCGACATGAATCTCGCTGCTCGGCTGCGCGCGGCCGTCGACAAAGAATCCATTCAACTCGGGCACCGACCGCAACGCGAGCGCGACCGCCTTGATGAGCAGCACCCCGGCAATGAGTCGATCGGCCACGCCTCGCTGCGCATTGACCTCGACGAGCCATTGCAGTGCACGGCCGAGGTCGATCGAGGTCGCCAGGTAATAGTGCGGGATCTCGCGCTTGGACCGTGCCATCGCCGCGGCGATGGCATCGCGCATGCGCTGGCGCTTGTCGGTCGCAGGAGACGGAGCGGCAGTTGCAGACGGCGTAGCGATTGCTGGTTGCGGAGTTTGCTTTGCTGGAGCAAATCGTGCCACCTGCATCGTCGCCAGATACGCGTCGATATCGCGAAGCGTGATGCGACCGCCGGGTCCGCTGCCGCGCACGCGCGAGGCGTCGAGGCCGAGCGATTGCGAGCGCTGTCGCGCCGCGGGCGAGATGATCACGCGCGCTGATTCAGGCCGCGCCGATTTCAGCGGCGCCACTTTCGGAATCGACGCTTCGATCTCGGGAGGTGCGATGGGTATCGGTGGCGTTGCCATGTCCGCGGGTTCGCTCGTGCTGATCATCGCCAGCGTGGTCCCGACCGGTAGCCATTGGTCGGAGGGCTCGACCACCAATTCACTCAGCACGCCATCGACGAACGACTCGACATCGACATTGGCCTTGTCGGTTTCGACCAGGGCGATGACTTCGCCGCGCGCGACCCGATCGC
>CADECO010000512.1:0-3838 GCA_902825905.1 uncultured beta proteobacterium | reverse complement strand
ACACCATGACGCAGACAACCTCGCGCTTCGGCAGCAGCCGCGACACCGTGCGCAGCGAAGACGCGCCCTTGCTCACCGGTCGCGGCCGTTTCAGCGACGACGTGAACGAGCCCGGGCAGGTGTACGCCGCGTTCGTGCGCTCGACGCTCGCCCACGCAGAGGTTCGCGCCCTCGACACGGCGGCCGCACGTGCGATGCCCGGGGTGCTCGCCGTGATCACCGGCAAGGACACCGCCGCGGCCGGCCTCGGCGGCATCGGTCCGGCGCTGGTGATTCCCGGGCGCGACGGCAAGCCGATGTTCGGTGCGTCGGCGCCGATCATGGCCGGCGAACGCGTGCGTTACATCGGCGAGGCGATCGCGCTTGTGGTCGCCACCACACAGGCGCAGGCCGATGACGCAGCCGAGCGCGTGAGCGCCGATCTGCATGAGCTACCGGCGGCGGCCGATGCGGTTAGCGCCAGCGCCGCGAGTGCAGCGCAGCTTTGGCCGCAAGCGCCGGGCAACATCGCACTCGACTGGCAGGATGGCGACGTCGCCGCGGTGGAGGCCGCGTTCAAGCGGGCCACGCACGTCGTTCGCACCAAGCTCGAAGACACACGCATCGCACCGGCGGCGATGGAGCCGCGCGCGGCGATCGGCCAGTGGGACGCCAAGGCGCAGCGCTACACGCTGACCGCCAGCACGCAGGGCGTGGCGATCGTGCGCAAGCAGCTGGCCGAGCAGGTGTTCAAGGTGCCGCCGCAACAGATCCGCGTGCTCACCTACGACGTGGGCGGCGGGTTCGGCATGAAGGCGTACACCTATCCGGAGTACGCGGCGATCATGTTCGCGGCGCGTCAGGTCGGCAAGCCGGTGAAGTGGCGCGCCACGCGGCTGGAGAGTTTCGTCACCGACACGCATGCGCGCGACGGGGTGATCGAAGGCGAGATGGCGCTCGATGCCAACGGCAAGATCCTCGCGCTGCGCGTGTCGAATCTGGTCGGGATGGGCGCATACGTGACGACGTTCGGCGCGATCTTCACCACCAGCAACACCAAGAACTGCCTGTCGAGCGTCTACGCGATCCCGGCGATCCAGACAAACATCAAGGTGGTACTCACCAACTCGACGCCGCTTGGGCCGTATCGCGGCGCCGGACGACCCGAAGCGATCTACGTGGTCGAGTATCTGCTCGATCAGGCCGCGCGCGAAATGAACATCGAACGCAGCGAACTGCGCCGGCGCAACTTCATTCCGGCGAGCGCGATGCCGTACAAGGCGGCCACCGGCATGCTGTACGACTCGGGCGAGTTCGAAACGATCATGGACAAGGCGCTGGCCTTGGCCGACTGGAAAGGCTTCGCCGCGCGTCGCGCCACCTCGGCGCGCACGGGCAAACTGCGCGGCATCGGCATGTGCTGTTTTCTGGAAGTGGCCGGCGGCATCCTCGATGAGACGGTCGATCTGCGCTTCGAAGCCGACGGCAAGGTGGCGCTACGCACCGGTGTGCAGGCGATGGGTCAGGGGCATCTGTCGACGTTCCCACCGCTGATTGCACGCAAGCTCGGCGTGCCGGCGAGCGCGATCCGACTCGTACAAGGCGACTCCGACGAAGTGCCGGCTGGCACACCTTCGGTGGCATCGCGTTCGACCATGATGGCCGGCAGCGCCACCGCGATGGCGTGCGACGATGCAATCGACAAAGGCAAGCGGATCGCAGGTCATGTGCTTGAGGCCGCCGTGGCAGACATCGAGTTCGTCAACGGCAACTTTCGCGTGAGCGGCACCGACCGCGCAGTGCCGATCCTCGATCTGGCGCAGCGCGCCAAGTCGATGAAGGATCTGCCCGAAGAACTGGCCAAAGGGCTCGATGCGGTCGCGAAGTTCGTCTCGCCCTCGATGAGTTTTCCCAACGGCTGCCACGTGAGCGAGATCGAGATCGATCCGGAAACCGGCATCACCGAGGTGGTGCGCTACTCCGCGATCGACGATGTCGGCAACGTGCTGCACGAGACGATCGTCGACGGGCAGATTCATGGCGGCGTCGCGCAGGGGCTGGGCCAGGTGCTGGGCGAATGGATCCGCTACGACCGCAGCGGCCAGTTGCTCACCGCCTCGTTCATGGACTACGTGATGCCGCGCGCCGACGACATGCCGAACATGGCGGTCGGTCATCACGCCGTGCCGTGCACCACCAACCCGATCGGCGTGAAAGGCGCGGGCGAATCGGGCGTCGCCGGCGCGCTGCCCTCGGCGATGAACGCGGTGCTCGATGCACTGAGCGCGCGCGGCATCCGCCACTTCGATCTGCCGGCCAGTCCGGAGCGGGTGTGGGCAGCGTTGCATAGCGCGAAGTAGCCGCGACGCATGCTGATCGGTGAGTTGCTCGAGGCGAGCGCACGGCGCTTCGGCGATCGGGTCGCGCTCGTCGACGGCGATCGCTCGACCACCTACGCCGAGCTCAATGCGCTGGCCAACCGCTGCGCGCATGGACTGCGCACGCTGGGAATCGCGCCGGGCGATCGCGTCGGCATTCTCGCGGGCAACAGCGCGCACTACGCCACGCTTTACTTCGGCATCGCCAAAGCAGCGGCGGTGTCGGTGCATCTGCCAGTGCGGTTCGCCGCCGCGGAGCTCGACTATGCGCTGAAGAAAGTGCCACTGGCGGCGCTCTCCATCGATCCGGCGTTGCTGTCACTGGTTGCGGTTGCCAGTCAACATCTGCCCGCACGCCGGGTCGTGTTCATCGACGAGGCGGTGTCAACGATGCGCCCCACGCTCGGATCGGTGCTGCACGGTCAGGCCGATGTGCCCCCGCCTTGCACCATCGAGCCACACAGTGCAAGCGCAATCCTGTTCACCAGCGGCACCACCGGCTTTCCGAAGGGTGCGATCCAGCCGCATCACGGACGCTGGCTATCGTCGCAGGTGTCGCTCGCCGATTTCGCGCTGCAGCCCGACGACGTACTCGCACTCGCCTCGCCGCTCTATCACGCCGCCGGCCTGTACACCTGGTTTCAGACCGGCATCTGCGCCGGGGCGAAGATCGTCGTCATGCATGGATGGGATCCGCAGGCGTTCATCACGGCGGTCGAGCGTCATCGCATCACCGGCGCTTTCGCGGTGCCCACGCAACTGGCGATGCTGCTCAAGCACCCGGCGTTCGACGCGGAGCGCCTGGCCTCCCTGCGGCTGATCGTCTATGGCGGCGCGCCGGGCGATCCGACGCTGGTCGCAGCGCTGGAACGCGCGCTGCCGCAGGTGCGGTTCGTACAGAACTACGGTCAGACCGAGACCGGGCCGCTGTTCAGTCAGCAGCCGCACGAACGTCGAGTCGCACCCGAGGCGATCGGCAGACCCAACACGATGGTCGAGGTAACCGTGTTCAAAGCGCCCGGCACCCCGGCGGCTCCTGGCGAAATCGGCGAGCTCGCCACGCGTGGTGCGCATGTCGCGCTCGGCTATTTCGATGACGCAGCGGCGACGCGTGATCTGTTCCGTTCCGACGACGGCTGGGCCTGGACCGGCGATCTCGCCACGGCCGACTCCGCGGGCTTCCTCTCACTGGTGGGCCGCACCAAGGACACGATCATCGCGGGCGGCATCAACATCTATCCGAGTGAGCTGGAGCGCGTCGCGAAAACGCATCCGGGCGTCGCAGATTGTGCGGCCTTCGGAATCGCTGATCCAACCTGGGGTGAGTTGCCGGCGCTTGCGGTGGTCAGCCGCCCGGGCGTGGATCTGTCCGCCGCGCAGCTGACGGCATTATTCGAATCCGGCGAGCAGATCGGCCGCCACAAGCGGCCCCGCGCGGTGTACTTCGTCGATGCCTTGCCCTACACGCCCGCGGGGAAACT
>CADECO010000511.1:0-3839 GCA_902825905.1 uncultured beta proteobacterium | reverse complement strand
TGTCGGCGAACATCCGTCCCCAGAACGGCAGTTCCTTGCGGACGAACTCGGTGCAGCCTTGCGGTGTCGACTCGGTCAGCTCGGCGCCGTTGGCGGCGAAGCGTTGCTTCATCGCGGGGTCGCGCACCACGGCATTGATCTCGGCATTGAGCCGCGCGACGATCGGCGCCGGCGTCGCAGCCGGGGCGATGAAGGCGTACCACACGACGAATTCGTACTGCGGATAGCCCGACTCTGCGACCGTGGGCACATCGGGCAGGCCCGAGAATCGCTGCTTGCTCGTGACCGCGAGCGCCCGGATCTTGCCGGCGCGCGCCTGCGGCAGGGTGGTCTGCACCGGATCGAACAACACCTGGATCTGACCACCGATGAGATCGGTCATCGCCAGCGCGTTGCCTTTGTACGGCACGTGCGTCATGTCGACACCTGCGGTGCGCTTGAATAGTTCGGCGGCCAGATGCGCCGAGTTGCCGATGCCGGCCGAGCCGAAATTGAGCTTGCCGGGCTGCGCTTTCGCATGCGCGACCAATTCCTGCACCGATCGCACCGGCAGCGACGGCGTCACGTCGAGCACGAACGGCGTGGTGCCGGCGCAGGCGACATACGCAAAGTCCTTGAGCGGATCGTAGGGGAGTGACTTGTACTGATGCGGCGCGAGCACGAGCGGCGAGGTGCCCGAGATTGCGAACGTGGTGCCGTCCGGCGCAGCCTTGGCGAGAGCCTCATGCGCGATCACGCCGGTGGCGCCGGTGCGGTTCTCGGCGACGATCGGCTGGCCGAGCGCACTCTGCATCCTCTCGGCGAACGCGCGTCCGAACAGATCGACCGAGCCACCCGCGGGGTAGGGCACGATCATCTTCAGTGGACGTGACGGGTATGTCTGCGCGCCGGCGAGGATCGGGCTGGCCGCGAGTGCGGCGCCGACCAACCAGTACCAGTACGCGGTGCGAGTCCGTCGGTTGCCACGTTCGTACATCTGCTTCTCCTCGCTGATTGATCGAAGCGTTGGAGCATACGCGCTCGGGCTCGGGCGCAATACACCTGGGGTCACCGGGGTTGGGCACGTCGTAACCGGAGTTCCATGCGGGAGCATTGATGCCGCGCTCGGCTGCGCGCACAGGACAACCCCTCCACGACGTGAACTGGGCGCGCTCCGCTGCAGACCCGTACTCGCCTTCCTTGCCCAGGTTCGGTATCCTTACCAACTAGATCGAGTAAGGAAAACGGATAAAGTAAGGGGGTCAGGATGGAAGGTACAGTTACCAGCAAAGGTCAGTTGACGCTGCCCAAGCGCGTTCGCGACCAGCTCGAAATCAGCGCCGGCACCCGGCTCGCCATCGAGGTCGCCAAAGACGGCAGCATCGTCATGCGTAAGCTCTCGGGCCGGATAGGCGATTTCGTCGGGCTGCTCGGCCGGTCGCGCGGTCGGCCGCGAACCACCGGGCAGATGAATGAGGCAGTGAAGCGCGCCGCAGTGGCGCGCTATCGACGATCCTCGCGCAAGTGATCGGCGTCGACACCAACGTCCTGGTCAGGCTCGCGCTTGACGATGGTTCGCCCGAGGTGCGGCGTGCGCGGTCGCTCGCGCAGGGTCTGGATCGCGCGGGCGAGACCATCTTCGTCAACCTGGTCGTACTGGTCGAGACGACCTGGGTGTTGATGCGCGTCTACGGAATCGATCGAGCCGGCATCGACACGTTCGTCCGTTCCCTCGCTGAGAACCGTGCCTTCGAGATCCAGGAGCGCGACGCCGTGCTGATCGCGCTCGATCAACACGCGCGTGGTCGCGGTGAGTTCGCGGATTGCCTGATCGCAGCGTTGAATGCGCATCTGGCGGATGCCGATACGCTCAGCTTCGATCGGGGGATGCGACGCTTGCCGCGTGTGCGGATGGTTTGACTCGCGAAACGAGCATCCGAAGTCGATCTCCGTCCTTGGGTTGTGCGGTGCGCGCCACCGATCCAAGCCGTCAGCGTGCGGATCCGAGCACCTGCACCGTCCGCACGATCACAGCCAGCGCATCGACCGTGCCGTCGGCCTCGCCTTTCTCGAAATCCTGCTCCACGCGGCCCATCTGATTGGTCACGTGCGCGAAGCACACCACGGGCTTGCCGCGCACCTGGGCGAATGCGTAGAGCGCGGCGGCTTCCATCTCCACGGCCATCAGCCCGCGCGCGGTCATCGCTGCGATCCCCTCGGGCGTCTCGCGGAACGGCGCGTCGGTGGTCCAGGTGCTGCCGCGATCGACCGGCACGCGCATATCGGCGAACGCTCCCTCCAGCTGCGCGAGCAGCGTCGGATCGGCATGGGAAAGTTCGGCAGGCGGCAGGTAGTGATAGCTCGTTCCCTCGTCGCGCAACGCCGCATCGATCAGGATGAAGTAGGGCGGCGGGCGATGCGACACGAGCTGGCCCGATGAGGTCACGCTCACCAGCAGCTCGCAGCCCGAGGCGAACAACTCCTCGGCGATCAGCACTGCGAAGGGCGCGCCCACCGCGCAGCCGATGAAGCCGAGCTCGATGCCATCGATCACGCCGCGAAACAGTTCAGTGTGGTAGCACGCCCACGCCGGATCGACCGCGATGCGCCCGGCGGCACGCAGTCGCCGCACCATGTCGCCGTCGGGATCGAGCACGCAGGTCGCGGGCACCGTGCTTGTCGGCAGATTCTTCTGGCGCCGTGCTTCGCGCAGCAGGGCGTCGGGTTCGAAGGCCGACGCAACCGCGTAGTGCTTGTGGCGCAGAATCGGTGTGTCGGACATGGCCTCCACTCAACAGGGCTTGCGACGCCGATCGATGTGTTATTGAATCGGGTCACACCATACCAGAGGAGGATGTCATGGCGGCGCGAGCGATTCGCACGACGCACGTGGGCAGTCTCGTGCGCCCGCCCGATCTGGTGGGGTTTCTGCATCAACAGGATCACGGTCTGCCGTTCGATCAGCAGGCGTTCGATACGTGTCTGCGTAACGCGGTGGCCGACGTGGTCGCGCAGCAGTGCGACGTCGGCATCGACATCGTGAGCGACGGCGAATTCGGCAAGACGATGAGCTGGTCGCGCTACATCCTCGGGCGGCTCGGCGGCTTCGAGGAGCGGGCCGCGGCAGTGGCCACTGGCGTCACGAAAGCGATCGCGGGCAAAGACCGGCGCGATTTCGCCGAGTTCTACGACGAGTACGAGGGTTCGTTCGGTTTCGCGGGCATGGGCACACAGGCCCGGCATCTGGGCACCTGGGTGGTCACCGGTCCGATCACCTACACCGGGCAGCACGCGATCCAGCGCGACATCGCCAACCTGAAGGCTGCGCTCAAAGGCAAACGTGCGGAGGGTTTCCTGCCGGTAGTGGCGCCGGCGAGCGTGGCACCCAATCGACAGGACGAGTTCTACAAGAGCCCCGAAGAGGCCTTGTTCGCGATCGCTGCCGCGATGAACGCCGAGTACCGCGCGGTGGTCGATGCCGGCTTCGTCGTGCAGATCGACGATGCGTTTCTCACCTCAACCTACGACATGATGGTGCCGCCCGCGACGCTGCGCGAGTACCGCAAATGGGCAGCGGTGCGCATCGATGCCCTCAACCACGCGTTAAAGGGGATTCCGGAGGAGCGCAGTCGCTATCACCTGTGCTGGGGCAGCTGGAACGGGCCGCACAGCAACGATGTGGCGCTCGCCGACATCGTCGATCTCATGCTCAAGGTGCGTACCGGTGGCTACTCGATCGAGATGGCCAATCCGCGCCACGAACACGAGTGGCGGGTGTGGGAATCGGTGAAACTCCCCGCCGGCAAGACGCTGGTGCCCGGATTGATCTCACACGCGACCAATATCGTAGAGCATCCGCA
>CADECO010000510.1:0-3839 GCA_902825905.1 uncultured beta proteobacterium | reverse complement strand
ACTCGTCGCAGCGATGCGCAGCGCTGCGGTCGCTCGCGGAGCTTGGGCAGCATCAACCGGATCACCGTGGGCACCAGGCCGGTCACGGTGATCTGCTCCGCCTCGATCAAACTCAACGCTTGCTCGACGTCGAACTTGTCCATCAAGACCAGCGTGCCGCCCAATCCCAGCGCGTTGTAGAGACGTGCACAGCCGGCCCGGTGAGCGAGCGGTGTCATCGCCAGAAACCGATCATCACCGTGGATCTGCCACGCCTGCCCCTGCAGCAGCAGGTTCTGGATGATCATGTTGGCGTGCGTGATGAGCGCGCCCTTCGGTCTACCCGTCGTGCCCGAGGTGTACATGATCAGCGCGTCGTCGTGGCCGACATCGAGCGTCGGCAGTGTCACGCCCTGCCTCAGCCGATCAGCGCCGGCGCGCTCCAGCGACGCCAGATCGAGCTCATCAACCGACGCAACGCCGACTACCACGCGTCGCGCTGCGGCGTGCTCGTGCGAAACCCGATCCTTCGCCGCCCCATCCACGATTGCGCGCGTGTCATCGCGATAGACCAGCAGCGCGGGTGCAGCGTCGCCGACAATGTGCGCGACCTCATCGGCGGAGAGGCGTGGATTGACCGTGACAACGACCGCACCTAGCATGAACGCGGCGTACTCGGCGACGACGAACTCCACGCAGTTGGGCAGTACGAGCACGATGCGATCGCCTTCGCGTACGCCCAGCCCGTGAAATCCGTGGGCGATGCGCCGGATGCGTTCGTGCAGTTCGCGATAGCCGACGCGCTGCGTGCCGGCGACGATCGCGATGTGATCAGGTCGCCGCAGCGCATGCGCGGCGAGCAGGCCTTCTAGCCGCATGAGAGCAAGATGATGTGGGATCCGGAGGCGTTGGCGTGGCCACCCATCGTTACAGCGGTCGCCGCGCGCTCACTGCGGCTCGATCCTCGCGAGCTTGACGTATCGCGCCCAGTCGGCGGTTTCCTTGCGCAGCAGCTCCGTCATCATTTGTTGATTGCCCGGGAACGGCTCGGTCGCAACCTTCGCAAGAAAGTCTCTCGTCTCGTCGCTCGAAGTGATCTGATTGAACCAGCCCGCGAGGCGCTCGACGATCGGTTGCGGCGTGCCCGCCGGGACGACCACCCCCCACCACGGCGTGATGTCCACACCGGGAAATCCGGACTCGGCCAGCGTGGGTACGTTGGGAAAGGCGCTTTGCCGCTTGCCTGAAGTCATGGCCAGCAACCGGATGCGCCCTGAACGCGCCTGCGAAGACAGGAACGTCGTGTCGTAGGCGATGAAATCGGTCTGGCCGGCGATCAGCTCGTTGAGTGCCTGACCGGAAACCTTGTAGGGAATGAAAGTGGTCTTGAGGCCGGCGATCTCCTTGACCAGTTCGGAGGACACGATGCCGGAGTTCGCACCCGAGCCGTACGCGCCATTTTCAGGCTTCTTGCGCAGATGCTCCACCAGATCGGCCATGGTCTGGAATGGCTTGTTCGCGTCGACGGCAATCGCGAACGACAGCCGCGCGACGGTGGTGATCGGGGTGAAGTCCTTGAGCGGGTCGTAGGTGAGCTTCTTGAACACGTGCGGCGCAGCGGCCAGGGTCGAACTGGCCGGCGTGATCATGATGGTGTAGCCATCGGGCTTGGATCGCACCGCTGCTTCGGTGGCGATGTTGCCCTGCGCGCCCACGCGATTTTCCACCAGCACCGGCTGGCCGGCGAGTTTGGACAGCCGATCGCTGTAGAAGCGCACCAGGATGTCCGCACCCGATCCAGCCGCGAAGTTGCAGATCGACACGATCGGCTTGGCGGGATAGTCCTGTGCGCGCGCCATCCCGGCGCATGCAAGGTTTGCGATCATCAGCAATCCAGCCAGGGCTCGCACTGCTTCACCTCGATGCATGATCGACTCCGTTCGATAACGCGTGCGACACTACCATCAACTGCAGCAGAAAATCCAAAGGTGGCGCGGCCACCCCGCCCGGCGTGCTTGGCCCGGCTGCAACCCCGCGACGACACGCCTCACGCCCATCCAACGACGCCTTTGCCATGACCCAGCCCACCGATCTGACTACGCTGATCCGCGACCTCGTTCACGCCAACCGCATTCTCGCCCACGAGCAGGTCGTCGATGCCTTCGGCCACGTGAGCGTGCGTCATCCCCACAAGCCCGGGCACTATCTGCTCGCGCGCTCGCGCAGCCCTGAACTGGTCACCGCCGAAGACATCATGGAGTTCACGCTCCTGGGCGAGCCGGTGGGAGGCGACACGAGGCGGCCCTACGGTGAACGGTTCATCCATGGCGCCGCCTACGAGCAGCGTGCCGACGTCAACTCGGTCATCCACAACCATTCTTACGAGGTCGTGCCCTACAGCCTGATCGGCGGGGGCAAGTTGCGGCCGCTGCTGCACGTGGCCGCCTGCATCGGCGCGAACATCCCGGTGTGGGACATCCGCAGCAAGTTCGGCGATACCAACATGCTGGTGGTGAACATGGACCAGGGGCGTGATCTCGCCACCACGCTTGCCGATCGACGCGTGGCGCTCATGCGCGGCCATGGCTGCATGGTGGTCGGCCGCAGCCTGCGCGAAGCTGTGATGACCGCGGTCTACCTGCAGGTCAACGCGAAGCTGCAATCGCAGGCCGCGCAATTGGGCACACCGGAGTTCCTCTCTCCGGGTGAGATCGAGCAGTGCACGACGATGCAGTTCAGTCCGCTGGCGCTGGATCGCGCTTGGGAATACTGGCGCGATCGGGCGGGCTGCAAAGACAGCTGATACCCAGCCTCTGAGGGCAACAAGGCGCTCTCAGGGCAACAAGACGATCGGACCGGTCGTCTTGCGCGCCTGCAGATCGGTGTGCGCCTGCCCCGCCTGTTCGAACGTGTAGCGATGCTGCACCTCGACGCGGACGATGCCCCGCTGCAGCACGTCGAAATAGTCGCTCGTACGCTCGAGCAGCTCGTTGCGGTCCTCGCTGTAGTTGAGCAAGCCGGGGCTGGTCAGATAGAGTGAACCCAGACGATTCAGCTTGAACACCTCCAGCGGCGGCAAGGGGCCGGAAGCCGTGCCGTAGCTCACCATCAGTCCGCGCCGTTTCAAACATAGCAGTGACTGTTCAAACGTGGCCGGCCCGACCGCGTCGTACACGACGTCGACGCCACGCCCGCCGGTGATCTCCCGCGTTCGCGCGACGAAGTCTTCACGGGTGTAGACGATGACGTGATCGCAGCCGTTCGCGCGGGCGAGCCGCGCCTTGTCATCGCTGCCCACCGTGCCGATCACCGTGGCCCCGAGGTGTTTCGCCCACTGACACACGATCTGCCCCACCCCACCGGCCGCCGCGTGCACCAGGATCAGGTGGTCGCGCTCGACCTGAAAGGTGCCCTTGACGAGGTACTGCGCGGTCAGCCCGCGCAGCAGGCTCGCGCCCACCAGTACGTCGTCGAGCCCGGCTGGAACCGGTACCAATCGATGCGCGGGCATCAATCGCAATTCGGCATAGGCGCCCGCGGGTGGCGTGGTGTAGGCGACGCGATCACCGGGTTTGCAGGCGGTGACACCAGCCCCCACCGCCTCTATCACGCCGGCCGCTTCCATCCCGATCACCGCCGGATACTGCGCGATCGGGTAGCGCCCGGTGCGATGCTGGACGTCGATGTAGTTGACCCCGCAGGCCCGCTGGCGGATCAGCACTTCGCCTGCAGCAGGGGCGCCTACCTCATGTTGATCGACACGCAGCACTTCCGGACCGCCCGGACGGTCCATCACGGCGCCTCGCTCTTTCATCGGCTCTCGGACAGCAAAAAAACTCGCGAATGTCCTTGCGACCCCT
>CADECO010000509.1:0-3846 GCA_902825905.1 uncultured beta proteobacterium | reverse complement strand
ATCGAATCGATCATGGCCCAGCATGACTTGGCGGTACTGTTGACGCTTTCATGCGCCGACCGCTCACTGCGCAGCGACGCGCATTCGGCGACGTTGCGCGGCGTGAGCTGCCATCCGCCGACGGCATTGGACAACAAGCGTTGACAGCGATCGACTGCACCGTGTGCCGGGTCAACACCGGGGCCGAACTTTGTGGCGCGCGCCGCCTGCGTTTCGTTCTGTGGGCTGCGGGCCCCTGCTTCGATTGTTGCATTGCGATCCGGCTGCGCGCCCGCCGCGCCGCTCAGGGCGCACGCGATCACCAGCGGTGCGAGCGGTAGGACGTCGCGTCGTGGTCGTCTCATCGGTGTTGCAGTGAGCGGCAAGAAAACTACCCGGACTTTTTTGCAGTAGCGGGCATGATCGATCGAAACGGCCGGGTCCCTGCAGGAACTCCTACCGGAACACGCCTCGGGAGCAGCGAGGCGCATTTGCCCAAGTCGTGGGTTATCAGCTGTACGCCAAGATCAGCACTACGCCAAGGTGTGACGTAGCACTGCGCGCGCATCCATCGCAGTAGTCAAGCGTGTTTTCGCAGACAACCCAGCGACCAGCACGCCCACACGGCGAGCGCGACCCATACGATTGATCGCACGGTCAGTGCCCAGGTGGTGCGCATTTCGTACGCACCGCCGCTTGCCACGTGAAAACCAAATGCTGCGAAGGTGACGAGCGTCGCAACGCCGACGACCACGGCGAGCCACCCGGCCCAGCGCCTGCGTAGCCAAAGACCGACGCCTACGGCGACGTACGCGAAGCCCGCCAGGAAATTGAACCACACGACGAACGATACGACCGCGCCGGCGTCCGACCCTTCTCCGCCGAACAGGACGCCGCCGCCGGAGCGGATCGTAAGTAATCCGAAAAGCAGCGCCGCCGCCGCGGCAGCGTCGAGTGGGATGCTGGGATGCTGCGTGCGTTGATTCATGGTGTTCCGGACGTTCCGGGCTTGAGCCACGCCGAGGAGTACTGGCTAGCAGTCTGTTGAAAAACGCCTCCCGGCTCTGGTTGGCGATCTGGAGTTGCCGTGTCGCTGAGGGAAGCGCTTTTCGACAGGCTCATGCTTTGGGGGCGTCGGGGGGGGTGGCCCCCGAAATTCAGCAAACTGCTAGCGCGCATCGGCACGTAGGTGCAGCACCGCCCACGCCATCCACAACATCGCGATCACCATGAGCAGGCCGCCGAGCAATACGAGCGCAGGCGGCGTACCGAGCGCAACTTCCGCGAAGATACCGATCGGCATCAGCATGCCCGCGAGCGCGGTCCAGGAGATGCCCCGCGCCTGAGTCGCCGGGATGGGCAAGCGTACGAGTGCGATCCCCACGGCGACGTTGATGAGCGCGAAAAGATTTCCGTGCGCATGGGCCAAGCGCGATTCGAAGTGTTTGCCGGTCGCGTAGCTGGCGATCCACGCCTCTTTGTCCGGGGCGAAGTCACGCAGATACACGAGCACGAAGCCGTACAGCATGAATATCGCGAGGAACAAGAACCCGGTCCAGATGTTGAGTCTTCCTTGCATCTGCTCGCCTCATGAACGTCGGGGAATCAGCTGATGCGCACCGTAACCGCATTCGGACGGGCACGCCGTGACCGCGATCAAAGCAGACGCGAGCCCCTTGACCGGTCCGAATCGAGGCTGAAGCCGACCGATCGGTGTGCCTTCCGCCCGATGCTGCGAGCACGCGACGGGGGTGAAATGAAGGCGGGGTTTCAGTGCCTGTCGCAGCGTGGCGCGGCCATTTCTGACCGGACTCCGATGTTGCGCCGCAAGTGGTTGCGCTGCGCCGGTGCGCGTAGTCTTGTCGGGAGGTCACGACCTGGTGACCCGACTGTCCGTCGTCCGGGCGGCTGTAGAAAAATTCCCGGGCTGCATCTCGAGAATGAAAGGGGTATCCATGCACCGCATTGCGAATCGCATCACCCTTCTTTGCGCAGCGCTCGGTCTGGCGCTCATCTCGTCGATCGCTCCGGCACAGGTGCCCCTCGAGGGCCGCAAATTCGATACCGAGGCCGGCTTTACCGGCAAGCCGGCGCATGTGAAGCAGGACATCCTGTCCTTCGCAGGCGGCAAGTTCCACTCCTCCGATTGCGACCAATATGGCTACGACCGTGGCGACTACCGCGCTACGGTTTCCGGCGATGCGGTCACCTTCGAAGTCGAAACGCGCAGCGAACAGTACGGTCGCAATGTGTGGAAGGGCGTGGTCAAAGGCGACCAGATCGAAGGAACGATGGTGTTCTATCGCAAGCCCACCTGGTGGCGCTCGAATCCCGAGCCGCTGGAGCACTGGTTTCGCGGTAAGGCGATTCCTTAGCGCGGCTAACAGAATTACCGTTAGGCGGCATAGATAAGGGAGTTTGGGGAGTATCCCCCAATAGTGTTAGCCACTCTTAGATAGGTTCCGGCGGGGCGAGAGGAACACCATCGAAACGAGCGAGCTGGCGCAAGCGGTAGCGGTCAGCGTAGGCCAGCCTCTTTCAGAAATCGCTTCGCCTCGCCCTTCATCCCGGTCGAGATCCTTTCCCAAATGCGCACCGGGAACTGCATCGGCAGCTTTCGCTCCACCTCTGCCAGGGCACTGTCGACGCGTGTGACGAGCCCGATCATCGCGCTCCATACCGGCTCACCACCGTACCTGGTGGCCAGCTGGCGCCAGTGCCGCGCCTGGATCGTGTGGAACAGGTAGTGCGCGTGCTTTGAGCGCACCGCCATCGCCAAGCCGGCATTGCGCGGCCTGAATTGATTCGCGCCGTCGCCGTAGTAGGGCCACATCGACAAGACGTCGTAGAGCGGCGTCATGCGATAGCGGTCGCCCCGGTCCAGATAGATGGAGAAATTCTTCGCGTGGCCATCAGTGGCGGCCAGCAGCGTGAACGCGAGCTGGGCGAGCAGGAAGAACGTCGTGTCGTCCCGGTCCGCGCTGCCTTGCAGCAGCCGCAGGCACTTCTGCATGCCGGGGCCGCCATGTTGCTCGTACTTCTTGTCTGGCCCCACGCCCAGGGCCTGGCAGAAGTCCTCCTGGGGTAATCGGGCGATCCAGGTCCGATCGCCCATCCATTCGCGGTCGAATCGCTCGACGACCAGAACGGTCTGGCCGCCGAAGGTTGCCATTGAGGTGGTGGCAACCGCCAGCCCGAGCGCGGCGATGAGCTGCGCGCACAGCCACTCGTTTTGCACCGAGTCCGATGCATCCACTCGTCTGGACCCGCCGATCAGCCCGAGCGGCAACTTGATGATGTGCGTCGTGGGTGTTGCACCATGAGGCCGGCACCACCGGCCCTTCCATCGTGTCAGCGCGGTCTTCTCCTGGGCACCGGCGATGGAGATTCGAAACAGATCGTCGTCGTGGATCGACTCGGGGTCGGTGTCCGACGGAACGGCATTGAGCAGATCGACGATCCGCGCTTCGGTCAGAGGTTCGCAATGGATGTGATTCCAGCCTGCGGGGCTGGCATCCTCGGGCAGCAGTTGCACGGCGCCGGCGCAGTCCCGGCCCACGGCCGCCAGCAGATCGAAGATCGCATCGGACTCGAGCCTGAAGCGCCGGCGGATGCGCGCGCGGATCCTGTCGTTGTCGGGGAGCAGGTTGTCGAAGTAGTGCTGGACCTCCGGGCCCTTGATCTCCAGCGAGCCGCTGATGGGCAGGGAAAGCGAAAGTGACCGCTGGCGCGGCGACGCGAGCCAGGACGGTTCATAACGGAACGCGTGCGCGTTGCGCTCGACGGTCCAGGTGCCGACCAACTCGCCGTTCATCCAGACGTGGAGCGAGGGCCTTACCACGAGCCTTTCCTGGGGCGCACGACGAA
>CADECO010000508.1:0-3847 GCA_902825905.1 uncultured beta proteobacterium | reverse complement strand
TGCGAACGCGAACCGATCGCCCCGGACACGCACCGGGCGCGGATCGATCTCTGATTCGCTGCACCGGCATCGAACGAAAGCTATCTTCGACCCTCGACAAGGAGCGCACCATGCATCGCATCAACCGACGCCGGTTCCTGGGCAACATGGCCGCAGCGTCAGCAGCTCTGACGCTGCCGAGAATCGCGCTGGCGCAGGCAGTCACCATCGATTCGGTCAAGAAGGCCGGCGAACTGAAGATCGGCTGCGAGGCTGCCTACGTTCCATTCACCTACCGGCAGGACGGCAAGATCGTCGGCTACGACGTGGAGTTGGCCGAGATCTTCTGCAAGACGCTCGGCGTGAAAGCGAATTTCGTCGACACCGCGTGGGCGGGTGTGATCCCGTCGCTCTACGCGAAAAAGTTCGACATCATCATGAGCGCCATGAGTTACACCAAAGAGCGACTGGAGCGCGTAGCGTTCTCGATTCCGTATGCCGAAGCCTCGCAGGCGATGTTGATCCGCGCCGGCGACGCCGCGAAGATCAAGGTCGTCGCCGACATGAACGGACGCACGCTCGCGGTGAAGCTCGGCTCGCCCGGGCAAATCCTGCAGGAGCGCATCGACAAGGAACTCAAGGGCAAGGGTGGCGCGGGCTTCAAGGAGGTGCGGGTGTTCGACGACCATCCGGCGGCGTACGTGGCGCTTGCGCAGAACCGTGTCGATGGCGTGCTCAACACGATTCCGACCCTGGCGATGGTGCTCAAGGATGCGCCGGGACGATACGCGATCGTCAAGGGCGTGGGCACCGACAACTGGGCCGGCATCGCCGCGCGCAAGGAAGATCCCGAACTCATCAAGTTCCTCGATGGCGAACTAGCGCGGCTGAAGGCCGACGGTACGCTCTATAAGTTGCAGGAAAAGTGGTTCGGCTTTCGCATGACCTTGGCCGACAAGGTGCCGTCGTTCTCATAGCGCGCCGCTCGATCACTTCACCATAGACGGTCGCCATGGCCTTCGACTGGGCACTCGTACAGAAAGCGATTCCGCTGCTAGGCACGGGGTTGCTGATGACCATCCAGATCTGCGCGCTCGCGATGGTGCTCGGCATCATCCTGGGCGCGGTGCTGGGTCTGCTGTCGCTGTCACGCTTCGCGCCGGCGCGCTGGTTCGTCACCGCGTACGTGGATTTCATTCGCGGTACGCCGTTGCTGATCCAGATCTTCCTGGTCTACTTCGCGCTGCCGGTGATAGGCGTGAACCTGTCGGAGTACTGGGCCGGCGTCATCGCGCTCGGGTTGAATGCCGCCGGTTTCATCGCCGAGATCGTGCGCTCGGGTGTGGGCGCGGTTGAAAAAGGCCAGACCGAAGCGGCCAAATCGATCGGCATGCGCCACGGTCAGATCCTCATCCACATCCTGCTGCCGCAATCGTTGCGTACCGTCGTCCCGCCCGTCACCAACGAGTTGATCACGCTCGTCAAGGGCTCGGCGTTGCTCTCGGTCATCTCTGTATATGAGCTGACGCGCGCAGGCCAGGCGTTGATCTCGGTACATTTCGCGCCGTTTCAGATCTTCCTGCTCATCGCGCTGTACTTCTACGTCACGGTGTCGGCGCTCGCCTGGTGTTCGCGCTGGATCGAGCGGCGCCTGCCGGTGTGGTAATCGATGGGACCAGCGGTCATCGAAGGGCAAGGGCTGGGCAAATCTTATGGCGGGCGACGCGTGCTGGCCGACGTTTCGATTGCGGTCGGCGAAGGCGAGACGGTGGTGATCATTGGCCCCTCGGGCTCGGGGAAGACGACACTTTTGCGCTGCCTGAATTATCTGGAGACGCCCGATGAGGGCATGGTCCGGCTGCGCGGCGAACCGATCGGCCGGAACTCCGACGGTCGCGCGCTGAGCGAGGCGACCGTGGCGAAACAGCGCAGCCGCATCGGCTTCGTGTTCCAGCGCTTCAACCTGTTCGCGCATCTGTCGGCGCTCGACAACGTGGCGATCGGCCCGCAGCGGGTGCTGGGCCAGTCGACCGAGGCGGCACGCGCTCGGGCGAGTGACCAGCTCAAGCGCGTCCACCTCGCCGAGCATGCGCACAAGCGTCCCAGTCAGCTTTCCGGCGGGCAGCAGCAACGGGTCGCCATCGCACGTGCACTCGCCATGCATCCCGAGCTCATCCTGTTCGATGAACCGACATCGGCACTCGATCCGGAGCTGGTGGGCGAGGTGCTCGATGTCATGCGCGAGCTGGCCGAACAGAAACTCACGCTGGTCGCCGTCACCCATGAGATGCGCTTCGCGCGTGCGGCTGCCGATCGCGTGTTGTTCATGGATGAGGGCAGCGTGGTCGAGCAAGGCACACCACAGCGCATCTTCGATTCGCCTAGCGAGGATCGGACACGTCGCTTCCTCGCCCATCTCCACGAGTAGCCATGAGCCTGATCGACCATCGACGCGCGGTGGACCCAACATGAACACGTTCGATCTGCTGATCAAGAACGCCACGCTGATCACATGCGATGCGAATGATCGCGTGATCACAAGCGGCGCGCTGGGCGTGCAAGGTGATCGCATCGCGTACGTCGGCGCGACGAGCGAGCTTGCCGGCGAACATCGCGCTGCGCGTGTCATCGATGCGTCCGGTCGGGTCATCACGCCCGGCCTGATCAACGTACACACCCACGCGATCCTGACGATGGTTCGCGGCGTGGCCGAGGATCTCGGTTTCGCGCCCGCCTATACGCCAGGCATTCCGCATGGCCACGACGTCACGCCCGATGAAGCCGTCGCGCTGGCCCAGCTCGGTGCGTGCGAAGCGATGTTGTTCGGCTCAACGTTGATCAACGACACCTATGTGCACGCCGACAAGACGATCGAACCGATGACCGAGGTGGGCCTGCGGGTGATCTCTTGCGGACGCATCCATGACGCCGACTTCGCGCTGATCGGCGACGGGCGCTGGGAATATCACGATCACATCGGCGCGCAGACGCTGGGTCAGGCGATCGACCTGGCCGAGCGCTGGCACGGACGCGCGAACGGACGTATCGGCGTGCAGCTTGCCGCGCATGCTCCGGACACCTGTTCCGATCGTCTGCTGGCCACGATCGCGAACGAAGCGGCGCGCCGGGGGCTGCGCGTGAACACGCACCTCTCGCAAAGTCGCAAGGAGAACGAAGTCGTCAAGGCGCGTTCCGGCAAATCCCCTGCGCAGGTTCTCAACGATGCCGGATTGCTCAACGATCGCCTGACCGCCGCGCACTGCATCTTCGTCGACGAGCACGACATCGATTTGTGTGGGCAGGCGCGCATCAACGTGGCGCACATTCCCAAGGGCAACGCGACCGGCGGTGCCATTGCCCCAACCGCGAAGCTGCGCCGCGCCGGCGCGCGCTTCACACTGGGCACCGATAACATGCACGCTGACATGGTCGAGGTGATGCGCTGGGCGCTGGCGATGGGTCGGATACAGGAAGGCAAAGTGAGCGATGCGTGGCAACCGCGCGACGTGCTGCGCATGGCGACGATCGACGGCGCGCGGGCAATGGGACTGGACGATCAGATCGGCTCGCTCGAAACGGGCAAGAAGGCCGATGCGGTGGTATTCGATTTCCGGCGTCCGCATCTCGTGCCCAACGTGAATCCGCTCGGCAATCTGGTGCACGTCGGCCAGGGTCGCGACGTCGAGATGGTGCTGGTCGACGGTCGCGTGGTCGTGGAGAGCGGCGAACCGACACTGGTCAGGCGCGAGGCGATCATCGCCGCCGGGCAGCGCGCTGCCGAAGCGTTGTGGACCCGCGCGAAGGCGCAATAGCCATGCCCCGCGATCTGCACGGTTACGCCCAGCACTATCCCGACGTGCGCTGGCCC
>CADECO010000507.1:1260-3859 GCA_902825905.1 uncultured beta proteobacterium | reverse complement strand
ACTCGCATCGCCCTTGCTGGCAGTCTTGTGCGTGCGCTGGTTGGTCCGATACCAGCGCATCGGACGAGAACCGCTGCGCTTCACCAACCCCTTGGCTTCCAAGTCGAGCTGCACGGTCTTGGACCACCAGCCCGCTTTGGCGCCGTCCGGAAACAACGTCTCGGGAAGGTAATTCAATAGTCGCTCGCTGATTGAATCAGCCGTCAGCCCGGGCGGTTCCGATGGCAGAACCTGGAGCCACGCAGCTTTCATCGCGCCGTACTTCGCCGCGTCGACGGCGCGCGCACTGCCCGGATGATTGACGTTCTCGACCCTTACCCTCGCCATGACAGACGTCCCTTAGTCAGAAATACCCACCATCCAGCCAACACCGAACCGGTCGGTGAGCATGCCGAATCGAGGCGACCAGAACGTTTTGCCGAGCGGCATCTGCACTTTCCCGCCTTGGCTGAGCGCGGCGAAGGTTCGTTCAACTGCATCGATCGTCGGCAGGTCGAGCGCGAGCGAGAATCCGTCGAATTTCGTACCTGCACACATGCCGTCGGAGGCCAAGATCACGCTCTCACCGATGCGCAGGCTGCAATGCATGATCTTGTCGTCGAACCCCGGTGGCAGCGTGCCATGCGGCATCGGATCAGGATTCTCTTTGAAGCGCATCAGCATCTCGACTTTTGCGCCGAGCGCTTCCTGGTAGAACGCGAGAGCTTCCTCGCAGCGTCCGCCAAAGAAGAGATACGGTTGGATGAAGTGTCTGCTCATGGTGCCTCCGCGAGAAATTGACCTTCATTGGTTCAGTTGATGGTTAGCGCCCTTCGGCAGCCTTCTTGAGATTGGCGAGACCGGATTCGAATTCGAGTGAGTGATCGTGACGACGATCGAACCACGCACCAAGCCCGCGGTAGGTCCAGTAGGTCCAATTGGGTCGATCAGAAGTTTCGCGGCTCATCGCTAGGACGTATCCAGAACCGGCTCGCCGACAACATCGCGCAATGTCACACTCTTTGACGCGACGGGGTGGAAAGTCCGATCACCAGATTCCCTGTAGTAACTGATTCCCTGTGTTAGTTCATTCGATCGGTCGAAATCGCACTGCGCTCCATACTGTATCGAGCGCGACTTGCCTGACCGCGTAAATGCCCTTCTTCTTGCGCATGTACTCAGACAGGACGGCCCGCGTCAGATCGGTCCCGAGTTGGCCCGCCTTGGGATAGGCGATCCACGCCAACCGATCGGCCTTGGCCGCTGCGACCACCGCGGCGCACCGATCGTCCAGCTCATCGAGCGTTCGCACGAAGAGCAATGTCACCTCGGCCTGTATCGACGTGGTAAGCACAAGATCGTCAGGGACGAGGCGCCCTGGCAAGCCCATCACGCGGGTCGCGGTGCCAGGCTTGAGATTCAGTTTCTGCGCAATGCTCATTGCATCTGCCGCGCCGTCATGACGAAACACTCCAAGCGAGTCTCACCGCGAAGACGGCTGGTGTTTCATCTGGAACAGTCCGTCAACCGCGCGATTGCGAAGGTATGCCGCCGCATTGCTAACATGTAGATCCACTTCCACCCGACGGCGCGGAGCCACTTGCGCATGCACCTGGAGCTCGACGGCACCGGCGCGCTCTATGAGCAACTCACCCGAGCGCTCAAGCGATCGATTCTTGAGGGTGTACTGAAGGCGGACTCGCGCTTGCCGGCCACACGGGAGCTCGCGGCGGCCCTACACGTCTCGCGCAACACGGTGCTGACCGCGTACGAGATGCTGTGCGCCGAAGCGCTGGCGGTGCCCAGAAAGGGCTCCGGGACCTTCGTCGCGCGTACGTCCGTCGCACCGAGTGGTGTATCAGCAGCAGCATCGGTAGCCGCGCAGTCACGGTATGCGTCGCGGCTACGCAAGCTGCCGCCTGTGTCGATTCGACGGTTCGACGCGCCGGTTCGCTATGACCTGCGCTATGGCGAGCCATTGTTGGATCTGACACTGGTAAGCGCGTGGCGGCGCGAATTGTCGCGCGCGGCGCTGCGCTGCGAGCTGCACTATCCACCGGCCAACGGGTTGCGAGCGCTGCGCGAGTGTATCGTCGAATACGTGGCGCGCCGACGCGGGGTGTCGTGCAGCCCGACCGACGTGATCATCGTCAATGGAACCCAGCAGGCGGTCACACTCATTGCACGGGTCCTGATCGACGAAGGCGATGACGTCGTCATCGAAGACCCACATTATCAGTTCGCCGCCCACGCGCTACGGGCACACGGCGCGCGGCTCGTCCCAATATCGGTCGATGACCAAGGGCTCAAATGCGAGAACCTTCCGCATGAGCCGATTCGTTGCGTCTACGTGAGTCCGTCCCATCAATTTCCAGCCGGTGTCCAGATGTCGCTCGAGCGCCGATTGGCGCTGTTGCGGTACGCCGCCAAGCGGCATTGCTGGATCGTCGAGGATGACTACGATGGCGAATTCCGCTACGACCCGCGCGCGATTCCGGCGCTGCGCTCACTCGATCTGGGCGGCCAAGTCATCTACGTCGGTACGTTCTCGAAAGTGCTGTTTCCGGCACTGCGACTCGGTTACATCATCTGCCCACCTGGCTTGCGAGACGACCTCATC
>CADECO010000507.1:0-1250 GCA_902825905.1 uncultured beta proteobacterium | reverse complement strand
TCGAGCAAGTGGCGATGGCCAGATTCATGCAATCGGGCGGCTTCGATCGACACCTGCGCAAGGCTGCCGGCGAATTGCGTCGCCGACGCAACGTGCTGCTCGAAGGGCTGCGGCGCGACTGTGCCGATCAGATACGGGTGACCGATTCACAGGCCGGGATGCATGTGGTGGGTTGGTTGCCCTCGTGGTCGGCCGAGCGAGTCCGATGCCTCGTTGAACACGCGCAGCAGCGTGGCCTAGGATTGCATCCGATCGATCCCTACTACGCCAAGCAGCCACCGACATCCGGATTGCTGCTCGGATTTGCTGCACTTTCGACCACGCAGTTGCGTGCGGCCACGCGACTGCTGGGTGAATGTCTCCGGAAAGTTTGTTCGTAGCCGTTCGCTCAGCCACGGCGATGGGGGTGGTCCGGCGGCCGCTCAGAACCGTTGCCTGCCTCTCTTGTCAGGTAGAGTCGCTCCGCAAGATCCGCGCCGTCACGACGCAGGCAACCCCGATCACGATCGCGCCAACGCCTCATCATCGTTGGTCAGGTAGCGCACCAGGATGTTGGTGTCGAGCGCAATCATCGCTGCCTAGTCGCCCACCGACGCGCCGCGGCTGCGCCTGCGGCCTTGCGCAAGTCGGCATCGGTGGCTGGTTTACCGGTGTATCGGGCAGCACCACGACCCTGCGCCGCGGTAATTCGTTTGAACGGAACCAGATGTGGCCGCACCAAGTTCTCGACGAACTGGATGATGTTGCCTTGGCCGACAAGCTTATGCAGCGCCTCGTAGACATCATCGGCGACGTTAATTGTGAGCTTACGCAGCATCGCGGCGCCTTCTACGTAGTCAATACGTTAGCGCTACGTCGTTTCTACGTAGCAGGCAATGTGTCACGGAGCCTCCGGCTCAATCGGTCGCCGTGCTTGCATGCACAATTTCTCTGGCGTGGCCGGTGCAACCACTTCGAGCGAAGCTACTGTCGCACAGTCTCCAGCCCAGCGCGTCACGGCTCACCGGTTTTGGGGCGGACACCGGCCTCGCTTTCTGATATTCGACGCCCGCGCGGCTCGATTGCCCGGCACCGAACTGCTCGCATGACCGCATCGAGCGTACTCATCCGCGAGAATCTCGAGCGCGAAGTCGATCGGACAACCAGATAGCGGTCGCGCCGGTCGGTACAGTCGACGCTTGCGCCTCGTGTTCGCGCTCACTCCACCCGCCGCCAAGTGATTTGTACAACTGCACCGCCGACGCGTTACG
>CADECO010000506.1:0-3894 GCA_902825905.1 uncultured beta proteobacterium | reverse complement strand
CGGCAGTGTTCGGCACGTAGAGGACGTTGGGCAGCTCGACCTTGTCGCCACGCTGCAGCGCGAGGTTGGGACTGCCTTCGGTCATCGCCTCCTCGGTGAGCCAATACTTGAGTTGACGTTGCGCCGCGCCGCCCGGATTGCGATACGCAGGATCTTCCAGGCCACGCGCGGCGTGATCGCGAAAGCGTCCGATCGGGCAGATCACCGGCCACAGCGTCACGACGTAGGGCACGCGCGCATCGAACTGCGGCGCCGAAGCGAGCGGAATCGCGGCGTAGCGCGGGTCAGCTGGCTTCATCGCCGCCAGCACCGCGAGATGCCCGCCGCTGGAGGTGCCCATGCTGCCGATCATGTCGGCGCGCGAATTGAAACGCGCCGCCTGCGACTTCAGCCAGCGCACGCCGAAATTCACGTCGGCAACGGAGGCCGGGTAGGTGGCTTGTGGCGGGCAGCGGAAATCGAGCGCCACCACGACCACGCCGCCTTCGGCCACCGGGCGGTTGATCGACTCGTTCTGTTTGCGATCGCCGTCGACCCACGCACCGCCGTGAACATCGACCACCGCCGGGAACGGACCGGTGCCGCGCGGCTTGTACACGCGCGCAAGAAATGCGGTGTCGCCATGCCGCAGGTATTCGACTTCTTCGACATCGACTTCGTAGCGCTGGGCCATGGCAGGTCTCCTTGGTTTGATTGAGCGAACCGCTCGGTACGGTAGTCGGGCGGCGATTCGCCGGTCAAGCGGCGCGACGCGCCTTCATGCACCGCGCCGCTTCATCCAGAACGGCACGATACCCGCGGCCAGCGTCAGCAGCGCACCCAGCACCGCAGTGGTCACCATGGGGTGTGGCGTTCCGTCGGCGAGCCACGCGTACGTCTGCGCACCGAGCGCGCCGAGTGTCATCTGGAAGAACACACCCAGCCCCGCGGCAGTCCCAGCAGCACCGGGCATGACCCGCATCGCGCCGGTCTGCGCATTCGGATAGGCCAGCCCTTGCGCGAAGGTCATCACGAAACCGGGCAGGAAAATCACCAGCGGTGCCAGCACGCCAAGCAGGATGAGCACCGCCTGCACCGCGATCGCGATCACGCACACGACCGAGCCGGTGAGCACCATCGTTTCGATCGCGACACGTCCGCTGAGGCGGCTTGCGACCAAGTTGCCGAGGAACAGGCCACCCGGAAACATCAGGAAGTAGAAACCGAATTCGCGTGCCGGCCGGCCCAGATAGTCCTGCATCAGGAACGATGCGGCAGTGGCCATCGCCATGAACGTGCCGGTCGAAAAGCCCGACTGCATGACGAAGGCGGTGAAGCGTGGCTGGCGCACCAGGGCCCAGTAGGTGTGCAGCAGATCGGCGGCGCGCGCCGAGCGAGTGCGTGCGTGATGCGTCTCGTAGAGCACTGCCCATGCGGCGAACAGGATGGCGGTGCCTCCGCCGAGTGCGAGCCAGAACGCGCTGCGCCAGCCGAACTGATCGATCAGGAACCCGCCGATCACCGGCGCCAGCATCGGTCCGAGCGTGTAGGCCATGGTCAGGTATGCCAGCACTTTCACCAGCCGCTCCGGACCGTAGGCATCGTGCGCGATGGCGCGATTGAGAGAAGCCGCGGCGCCCGCGCCCAGCGCCTGGACGATGCGTCCGGCGATCAACGTCAGCGCCGAGTCCGCGAGCGAGCAGGCGGCGCTACCCAAAACGAACAGCATCAATCCGCCCAGCAGCACCGGGCGGCGTCCGTACCGATCGGACAGCGATCCGCACACCAGGGTGGCTACGCCCATGACGATCACGGTCACGCTGAAGCTCGCGCCCACCAGTGCCGCGGACATGTCGAACGCCTTCTGCACGCGCGGCATGACCGGCATGAACAGATGGATCGCGAGCGGACCGATCAAAGCGATCGAGGCGAGCGAGGCGAGGAAAGAATTGGGGGGAAGGCGCGCGGGGGCGGAACGCGAGTCGGGCGCGCGAGGCGAGGCGGACAGGACGAGACTCCGAACGGTTGAGGAAAGCGCCTACACTGTTTCGGGCGCATACGGTACCGGGCACAGCGGGTGACGGCGGGCGTGATGAAAGCACGTAGCGGTGGCGGCGTCACGCGCGGTGCGTCGATCGACGAATCGAGGAGGCTTGCATGAGTTTGACGGGCGAAGGCGCGATCTGCATCTGGCACGACGTGCCGATGGAGGTGCGCGGCGATTACTACGAATGGCACGACCGCGAGCATGTGCCGGAGCGCGTGGGCATTCCCGGCTTCCGTCGCGGGCGCCGCTACATCGCGCTCGAAGGCTCGCCCGAGATCTATACGCTCTACGAAACCGAAGTGCCGCAGATCAATGCGGGCGTCGACTATCTGCAGCGGCTGAACAATCCGTCTGCCTGGACGCGTCGCGTCGCACCCAAACTCACCAACAACATCCGCTCGCTATGCCGCGTACTGCTATCGCTTGGCACCGGTCAGGGCGGGCTGCTCGCGACGCTCCGATACGACGTGGCACCCGGACGTGAAGACGAGCAGCGCCGCCTGCTCATGCATCGGCTGCTGCCCGCACTGGCCGATGCGCCGACGATCGTCGGCGTGCATCTGTGCGTGGCCGATCTGGCCGCGAGCAGCATCCAGACCGAGGAAAAGAAGGGCCGTGCGCAGCAGGCGCTGATGCCTGGCTGGGTGGTGATGGTGGAAGGCGGCGGCGATGCCGGCTCGCTGCGATCGGCGTGCAGCGCCGCGCTCACCGACGCGGCGCTTATTGGTGCGGGCGCCGTCGCGCCGATCGAACGTGGGATCTACCAGCTGCAATTCAGCCGCACGAAGACGGCGAGCACGGTGGGTTGATGCACCGGTCGTGGCGCCGGCCCCCGCGCTGGTCCGCGTCAGATCGCCGGATGGATCGGCTTTAGCCCGAGTGCGATGCGGCCGAACGTGGTGGCCGAGATGTCCCAGCTGTTGATGTAGTGGTGCGAGATCGCCAGCACGTCGCGATACAAGCGCTGCATCTCGGTGTTGGTGTACAGGCCCGCGCCGCCGGTGGCGCTGAACAGACGCTCGGCCGCCTGGCGGCACAGCTTCACGGCGTAGGCCATGTCGCGACGATTGCGCGCGCGCTCCTCGAGCGTCAATTGCCCATTGGCGCGGATCGAGGCCATCGACGCGCGGCAATCGCGATCGACCAGCAGGCGCGCCGCGTCGATCTCGGCGGCGGCTTCGGCCACCCGCGCCTGAATGGTGGCCTGCTCGGCAAGCGCGAAGCCGCGTGAGCCGCGCGTGCGCATCATCTCCACGAACGCGTCGTACAGCGACTGCGCTGCACCGATCGCCGGTGCGCCCAATGTGAACGGCACGGTGCCCGCGCGCGGCAGCTTGAACAGCGGACCGTCGTTGAACTGTGCGCCCGGCGAACGGCTCTCGTTGATGTCGGCAATGCGCGCGGTGCGGTGTTCAGGCACGAACACGCTGTCGATCTCGATGTCTTTGCTGCCGGTGCCGCACAATCCGACGACATGCCAGTTGTCGATGATGCGGAACTGCGACCGGGGCAGCAGAAAATACATGGGTGTGGGCGCGCTCTGATCGTCGCTGCCTGGTGCCATCGACTGCACGAACACCCAGTCGGCGTGATCGCAGCCGCTGGAAAAACTCCAACGTCCTTCGATGGTGTAGCCACCGGTGGCGCGCGCGACCTTGCCCGACGGTGCCAAGCCCGAAGAGGCTAGCGCGGCCGGTGCGTCGCGCCATACGTCCTCCTGCGCCTGCGCGGGGAACATGCCGATGGTGATCTGGTGATCGCAGAAGATCGCGTAGACCCAGGCCGATGAGGCGCAGCCACGCGCCAGCTCGCCGATGATCGCGATCATCTCGCCGAATTCGAGCTCGAAGCCGCCGTAGCGTTTCGGC
>CADECO010000505.1:0-3908 GCA_902825905.1 uncultured beta proteobacterium | reverse complement strand
CGCAGCATGCCGATGCGCGCCGACGAAGGATTTCTCAACCAGCTCTACCCGACGCCGGAAGAGATCGCGCAGATGCTGAGCAGCATGGATGGCGATCGCTGCGAGCAACTCGTGCAGCGCCTGGCGAAGACGCACACGGCGATCGTGCCGACGCTCGTGTTGAGCCACATGTACAGCGAGCACCAGGGCGTTGCTCGAGACGAGCGCGTCAAGTACATCCCACGCTCTGTGCGCCAGGCCTGGGGCGTGACCGACGAGCAGATTCACCGCGGCCTGCGCGACCATCAGGCGCTGATCGACACGCTCGATCAGGTTTCGCGTCAGCTGCTGCGCCCGATGTACCACGCCGGCGTACCGCTGCTGGCGGGAACGCATACGGCCGCGATCACGCCATTCATCTACCCCGGTTTCAGCCTGCACGACGAACTGCAATCGATGGCTCGCGCCGGCGTGCGCGCGATCGATGCCTTACGCAGCGCGACGATCGAGCCTGCACGCGCGCTCGGCAAGGAGAACACGCTCGGGAGCATCGCACCGGGCAAGCTTGCCGACCTGGTGTTGCTCGATGCCGATCCGTTGGCGGACATCGCCAACACGCGCCGCATCCACGCGGTCGTGGCCAACGGCCGCCTGTTCGATCGCGCAGCGTTGGACCGATTACTCAGCGAAGCGACCGAGCGGGCGCGATAAGTTGAAAGCGCAGGTGCGCTAGGTTGGAAGCGTGGGAGTAGCACCGAGCGTGCGCATGAACACCTGCATGCCGTAATGGAACGCGATGAACGCGCCCAGCTCCATGATCTGCGCCTCGGTGTAGTGGCGCTTGAGCTCGCCGTACATCGCCGCATCGACCTGGTTCGGATCCAGATACATCATGTCGGCATAGCGCAGCGCCACCCGCTGCGCCTCGGTGAAGCGCGGATCGGTCTCGTAGCGCGAGCAGGCCGCCTCGATCGTGGCCTCGTCCAGACCGGCCTGTTGCGCCCGTCGGGACCGCAGCGCCGAGAAATACTGGTCGCGCGCGAACCGGGCAAGCGAGACGCGGATCATCTCCTTCAATCGATGATCGACACTGCCCTCGGTATGCGAGTGCAGCATCGCCTCCAGGGTCACCTTGGCATAAGCCGGCACGCGCGCGAGGATGCGTCCGAAGACCGCATCGGGCACACCCAGCGCTTCGCAGCGTGCAATCAGCGCCCGCAGCTCGGCATCCTCGATCGCCTCCAGCGGCAACGGCTCGATGTTGGGCATCAGCTCACCTTCTCCGCCGCTTGTTCGCTGCGCGCACTGCCCAATGACATCGGTTGATCGCCGTAGAGGCGCGCCGACTCGTCCTGGCTCACCAAGCGCCCGTCGGGGGAGAACAGCGGGTAGAACTTGATGGTGCCGAAGAACGTGTGATAGCCGATGTTGAATCCGATGAACGTACCGAGCTCGACGATCTCTTCTTCGCTGTAGTGCTCGCGCAGCCGGCCGTAGAACGCGGCATCGACCTTCTCCGGACTCGTCCCCATCAGTTCGGCGTACGCCAGTGCCACCTTCTCCGCCGGCGAAAACGCGGCACTGGCCGCGTAGTTGTCGATGCCGTCGTCCAGTTTCGCTTCGCTCAACCCTTGCCGCTTCGCCGAAGCGGATCGAACGTTGCCTCAATAACTGCACTTGGCCATGCGCGAGAGCATGACGCGGATGATCTCCTTGAGCGTGTGGCTGATCCGGCCGGTGTTGAACACCGTCGCCCAGGCCACGAACATCTTCTCGGCCAGATCGACGTTGTGCCCCATCACCGCATGGAAGCCCGGATCGGGCGCGCGATGCTCCAGGCACATCTCGATGTAGGGCTTGAGTTTGGTCTGCTTGAGCGATTCGATGTCGAGCAGCGTGATGTTGGGCATGGCGGGGCCTGTAGAAGGTAGAAACGGGTTGCGATCGGGCAGGACAGCCTGCGCCGAGTGTACGCCCGATGTCCGGTGCCGCCGCAACCGGACGGCATGCCGCACATCCGCATGCGGCATACGGGCGGCCAACGGCGCGCGCAACTCTTCTAGAATCGGGTCAAGCCCCATCTCCGCACTACGGACGCGCCATGGCCCTGCATCCCTCGATCAACGAGAAACTCACCCGCGTCGGCCCCGACACACCGATGGGCAAGTTGATGCGGCGCTACTGGCATCCGATCGCCGCGGTGGCCGAGCTCGACGAGGCGTCGACCAAGCCGCTACGTCTGCTCGGGGAGGACCTGGTCCTCTACAAAGACAAGAGCGGGCACTATGGATTGATCGATCGGCATTGTCCGCATCGGCGCGCGGATCTCTCCTATGGCTTCGTCGAGGATCGCGGCATCCGCTGCAGCTATCACGGCTGGCGCTTCGACGAGCGCGGCCAGTGCGTCGAGCAGCCGTTCGACGACACCGTCGCCCCCGAGGCAAACCTGAAGTCACGCATCAGAGTCGCGGCTTATCAGGTCGAAGCGCGCGCCGGATTGTTGTGGGCGTACATGGGTCCGCAGCCGGCGCCGCTGGTGCCGAACTGGGAGCCCTTCACCTGGAAGAACGGCTTCGTGCAGGTGGTGTTCTCCGAAGTCCCGTGCAACTGGCTGCAATGCCAGGAGAACTCGATCGACCCGGTGCATTTCGAGTGGCTGCACGACACCTGGGCGCGGCATGTGCTCAACCGCCCTGGTCCTGCAGCGCCGAAGCACCTCAAAGTCGCGTTCGAGGAGATCGAACATGGCATCGTCTACAAGCGCGTGCGCGAAGGGGGCAGCGAGCAGGACGAACTGTGGACAGTGGGGCGGGTCTGCCTGTGGCCGCACGCGCTGTTCACCGGCAATCACTTCGAATGGCGCGTGCCGATCGACGACACCCGCACCTTGAGCGTCGGCTGGTTCTTCAATCGCGTGCCGAGGGAACGCGAGCCGTACGTGCAGCAGCGCATCCCCTACTGGACCAGTCCGATCACCGACCCGAAGACCGGGCGGCTGATTACCAGTCACATCATGAACCAGGACTTCGTCGGCTGGATCGGCCAGGGCGTGATCGCCGACCGCACCAAGGAACATCTCGGCGCGGGCGATCGCGGCATCACGATGATGCGCAACCGCTACCTGCGCGACATGGACGCGATCGAGAAAGGCGAAGACCCGAAGGCGACGGTGCGCGATCCGCAGATCAACGCCTGCATTCGATTGCCGATCATCGATCGCGATCTCTACGTCAATGGCCTCACGCTCGCCGAACACGAAGCGCGCGAGAACGTGCTGCGCAATCGCACGGCGGCGTACAACGCCGGCTTCCTGTTCCTGGCCGGTCAGCCCGACGAAGTCCGGCGCGAGTGGGAACAGGCGATGACCGTTGCGAAACAGCCAGCCTGACGCGTCCTGCCGCGAGCCTCAGTCGATCAACGTTCGCGGCACGCGCACCGGCATCGACAGCAGGATCTGCGCCATGCCCTTGCCGAGTGGATCGTTGCGCAGCGATGCCATCCCGCCGCCGTCGAGCGCCTGCTCGCACACGAAATTGAGCGCGAGGATGCCGGGCAGTTCGTAGCGCGTGACCGGCCCTTCGACCAGATGCGCGAGGTAGGCCTTGACCCGTTCGGCCGTGAGTTGGCTTCGCAGCACCGGCCATAGCGCGGGCGCACGGGCGATCACACCGATGTTGGAGATGTCGCCTTTGTCGCCGCTGCGGCCATGCGCGATGCGGATCAACGGCACTTCGACAGCATCGCTTGCAGCGTCGCTCGCGGCCTCCGACTCGGCGCTTTCATCGACAGCCGTTGGACCGGCAACGATTGCGCCGGCAGCGCTTCCATCCACTGCCAACCCAGCCTTCGCCTTCTCGATCCGCTCACCGTCGATAGTCACAACCGGTGCGACGCGCGACTTGTCGATCAGAAACGCGTACTGCTTGATC
>CADECO010000504.1:0-3912 GCA_902825905.1 uncultured beta proteobacterium | reverse complement strand
GAGATCGCTTTTCATCCTCGAGGCCGATTGGGTGCTCGCCTGGCGCAACAACGGCATGTCGCTCCTGCGCGATGCATCGGCCGTCGTGCGCAATGACAAAATCGAAGAGGTGCGCGAGGGTGCCATCAGCGGCGACATGACGCGCGTCAAGCTCGCCGGCCAGGTTCTGGTCCCCGGTTTCATCAGCGGCCACACCCATGTGTGCAGCGCCTCGCCGACCCGCGGCATCATCGAGGGCGGTCGGTCCTTCGCCCGCCCGTTGGAGCTGGTCGAATCGCTCGACGATGACGAGATGGACGCACTCGCCGCGTTCAATCTCGCCGAGTTGCTGAAGAGCGGCTGCACGACTCAGGTCGAGATGGCGCTGAGCCTGCGCCAAGCCCAGTCCTATGTCCGCATCGCGAGGAAGTGGGGCGTGCGCGGCTATCCCGACGGAATGATCCCGGGCATCGCCCGCCTTTTCCCAATCTGGTTCCGGCGCGAGGACAAGGCTCTGGCGGATTCGGTGCCCGGAACGTTGAAGGAGATCGCCGACAATCTCGCGTTCGCCAGGCAGGTTCGGGCCGATGTCGGACGAATGGTCGGGCGAATGGTCGGACGAATGGTCGGGCGAATGGTCGGACCAGCGGCGACGCTCGCCTTATCCCGATGATGTCGCCGCATGCGACCGACACGCATACGCCCGAGACCATGGCCGCCCTTCTCGCGGCGGCGCCCGAGCCGCTCAACAATCTCCTGTATGCCGGCGGAAGCTCGGTGCGCCATGTGATGACCGACGGCGTCTTCCAAGTTCACGAGGGACGTTTCGTCGCCGATGACGAAGCCGCAGTGATCCGCAAAGGCGGTGAAGCGGTCGCCAAGATCTGGAAGCGCCTCGGCGAGGAGGGCTGGTTCAAACCGACGGCGCGTTAAGCCGCGGCGCCGGAAGCAGCTACTCGCAGGAGCGCATCGGCCAACTGCGCGGGATGCGTGATCATCAGATCGTGACCACCATCAATTACTTCGGTGGTCCAGTCCGGCCGCGTCATCGCCGCCGAATGATGGGCGACGAATCGGGGGTTGGCATGCGCGCCGGCCAGAATGTAGTGCTTGCGCGCAACTGTTTGCCACGATTGGCCGAGACGCGGGAGGTCGTGCATGGTCTTGATCGGGTGCGGCGTACAGCAGGTGCGCACCCATTCGAGGTCGTCGGGCGCGGTGATTCCCCAGGCGGCGGGGTCGGGCGGCGGCACGCGCATGCCGTCAAGGCTTGCTGCGCTTGCGAGCATCGCTTGTTGTCGCTGCACCGGGAAGCCGTCCCACCCGGCAACGCCGTTTTCGGGGATCACCGCATCGACGTATACCAATGCCGCGATTTGTCGAGGCACCCGGTCTGCCGCGAGCGTGATGATGGTGCCGCCGTAGCTGTGCCCGACCAGGATCGCGTCGCTCAATCGCTCGAAACGCATCAGGTTCAAAGTATCTTCCGTATGCGTATCGAGGCCGATGTCGGGCGTCCACAAATGCTCGCGTTCACCCAGGCCCGAGAGCGTGGGCGTGAAGACCTCATGTCCGGCGGCGCGTAACCGTGCTGTCACCCGGCTCCAGCACCAGCCGCCGTGCCAACCGCCGTGTACCAGCACAAACCGCCCGGGCTTCACAGGTCTACGGGTTGATACTTGAGTGCGCGTGCCGTTGCCGCCCAGCGATCCAGATCCGCCTTGACCATCCGTGCGAATTCCGCGGAACTACTGGAGGCAGGGTCCATGATAAGTTTTGCGAACGCCTCCTTGATACGATCGCTCGCCACCGCCTTTGCAACGGCGGCCTCCAGTCCGCCGACACGCTCGGCGCTCGTGCCGGCAGGCGCAAAGAGCCCAAACCACTCCATGCCGGTCAACTGCGGGTAGCCGGCCTCCGCGACCGTCGGCACATCGGGCAGTAGGCTCGATCGCTTCGGGGAAGTGGTCACCAATACGCGCATCTTGCCGCCCAGGTGTGGCTGCACGGCATTGGATAAGGCGGTGACGAACGAGGCGATGCGTCCGCCGTACAGGTCGTTGAGGATGTCCGGTGCGCCCTTGTAGGGTACATGCAGCATCTCGACTCCCGCCGCACTTGCGATCTGCGCGCCGAGAAAGTGGGGTGCGGAACCGGCTCCGGGTGATGCATACGTTGCATCCTTGGGGTTGGCTTTGCACCACGCAATGAACTCGGCCAATGTCTTGACCGGCACATGCATACCGACGGCCAGCGCGTTGGCGGACATGCACACCGTGCTCACCGGGACGAAATCCTTCTGGGGATCGTAGGCTAGTTTGTTGAAGACATGCGGATACAGCGTCATGATCGAAGACGGCGTGAGCAGCAGCGTGTTGCCGTCCGCCGCGGCAGCCTTGACCGCGCCGACGGCGATGCGGCCCCCTGCTCCCGCCCTCGCCTCCACGATCACGGCGCGTCCGCCGAGATGCGGCCTGATCGCCTCCGCCAGCTCACGGGCGATGATGTCGACGATACCCCCGGCAGGAAAACCAACCATGATGCGCACAACCTCGCTTTGCGCGAACGTCGGTAAGCTCAAGCAAGCGGCACCGGATGCGACGATGAATCTGCGACGGTTCAGCATAGTGTTCTCCTCGGGTCGATATGCGTCATGCCGGGCCAACCGGCTCGGGCAGTGGCGTACGAATGTCGTCGGGCCGGCTCATCAGCCGCTGCGTCAGCTCGTCGCGCAGGCCGCGAAATCCGGCGTCGTCAAACCGGTTTTCACATTCATGAGGATCGCCGCTCAGGTCGTATAGCTCGCCGATTCCCGAACCCAACTCCAAAGTGAGTTTGGCGGTGCGCGTGCGGACGGTGCGCAAATCCAGCGCCACGCCGCAACGCGATGGCCCCAAGCGCCATTCGTTGAAAGCGTGTTCACGCGCGGCAACGGCCCGCTGCTCCAGCAACGGGCGTAGGCTGGTGCTATGCACGGCGGTGTCGACTCGGGTGCCGGCGTAGTCGCCAAACGTTGCCGCCAGGTCGAGCGTTGAAACCGGCTCCGCGACGATATGATTTCGGATGATCCCCGGACCACGCGCGATGAGACCGACGCGCAGCAGGCCTTCGTAGTGCATGGGACCTTTGAGCACGAGTCCGTGGTCGCCCAGCCACTCGCCATGGTCGGAAGTGAAAACCACCAGCGTGTTCGTCGCCAAGCCTTCCTCCTCCAGCGCGTTCAGCATGCGGCCGACCTGATGATCCACCAAGGAGATCATGCCGTAATAGTTGGCAATGATCTCCCGCAATTGGGCATCGGACTGGGGAGGTATGCGCGAATACTCTTCGCGCACTTTGCGGCTTTCGGGCGTGCCTCCTGGAGTGCTCTCGAGTGCGGCACGATGCCACCAGGGGCGGCGCTGCAGGTCGCGGGTGCGATAGGGAGGCAAGTCTACTTGCTCAACGCCGTGCATCCAGCACCATGGGGCGGGCGCGTCGAAGGGGTGATGCGGATCGGCCATGGAAACCCACGCACAGAATGGCCGCCTGAGCGCACCCGCTTGCATCGCTTCGCGTTGCAAGCGACCCTGCTCACGCAAGTAGGCGACGATGCGATCGCCGACCCAAGTACTGTTGTGCCACGCCGCCGGCAAGCCGCTGTTATGCGTTTGCGCCGCGCTTGTCAGCGGCGGGAGCTGCTGCGCGTAAAGCGCATTTTTCGACTCGCCAAGGCCGTCGCCGTGATACCAGCGCTCGTAGTGCAGACCACCCGGCGGCCTCTCCGGCAGCCAGTAGTTATGGCCAAGCTGCATCAGTTCGACCTGCTCAAAGCCCATGTACGGGCCCGACCAATCAGGCGGAAACAGGTGAGCACTGGGAACGTTCTCGCAGCGGCCGGTTGGCCGATTGCCGTATGAGTGATTGCTTGAGAAATGCGCTTTGCCGATAAAA